>DASWDZ010000116.1:0-24122 GCA_036395015.1 Candidatus Dormiibacterota bacterium
CTCGACCGGCTCGAGGGAGAGCTGTCGAAGGGCGGGCGCTAGCGCGCGCCCGCCCTTAGTTGTCTAGCTGACGGCGGACAGGGCGTTGACCTGTCCGTGTCCGTACCACGAGTTGTAGCTGGGACCGCCGCTGCAGGTCTGCGGCGCGCCGTTGTCTGTCGCCGGGAACGGTGCGTAGAGCGCAAGCTCTGCCGCGGTTGGGCAGGGCATGGGGTCCGCGGTGTTGTTGAGTCGTGCCTGCGTCTGCCCGGGATGTGTCATACCGAGGCTCTCGATCAGCGCGGCCACGCCCGCCGCGTGCGGCGACGCCATGGACGTGCCCTGGGCGTAGCAGTACAGCGCCCCGCCCTCGTGGACCTGGCGCAAACAGTTGGCTGCGAGGGCCGCCGGCCACGTAGACAGGACGCGGCCGTTGGGAGCCGCCGCTGTTCTCTGCAGGATGCTGTCGCCGCCGGGCGCGACGACTTGCACGGCGCCGATGCCATAGCTCGAGTAGAACGACTTCATCTGCAGGTTGCCGTCGGCGGTCACCCCGACGACGCCGGGGATCTCGACCGGGATCACCACGCAGGCGTTGTTCACGGGTCGCTGGACCGGCGTGGTGTCGTCAGGGCTCGTTACATCCTGGGTGGGATGCGCCAGGTCGTCGGCCTGGTTGCCCTCGGCGGCCACCACGAGCACGCCCTTGCCCTGCGCGTAAAGGATCGCCCGCTGCTCCGCCTTCCAGATCGCGCGCTGGTCAGGGTCGTTCTTGCAGTTGAAGAGCCACGGGTCGGCGAAGTAGCTGTTGTTGGTCACGTTGAAGCCATGAGTCCCGACCCACACGAACGCGCACACGACCGCTTCGGGGAAGAAGAACCCGTCCGCGTTGCCGGCCTTGATGCCCGCGATCCTGACATTGGGCGCGACTCCCACGATGCCGATTCCGTTCGCCGCCGCGGCCATAGTGCCCGCGGTGTGCGTCCCATGACCGTGGTCGTCATTGGCGGCCACCTTGCCCGGGACCGGGGTGCCGCTGACGCAGTTGACGCTGTTGGCGTCATCGACGTTCGGGGCCAGGTCGGGATGCGTGTAGTCCAGGCCGGTGTCGATATCGCCCACGAGCACGGACGCGCTGCCGCTCTCGATCGCGTGAGCCTCGAAGGCGTGGATTTGAGTCATGTCCCACTGCAGCCCGGACAGGCTGTCGCCACCTGCCGGGATGTCCTGGGTCACGGTTGGTGCCGTGGCGCCGTCGAGCTGGTCGTTCTCGAGGCGAGTTGCAAACCGAGTCGTCGCCGACGCGCCCTCTACGCCCGCGACCGATCGCATGTTGGAGGCGAAGTCGCCGCGGTCGGAGCGCGCGATGACGACGCCGATCTGCTGATAGTTGTACACAAGCTGGCCGCCCGCGCCCTGGACGACGCTCGCGGCGTTCTTCGAGGACGCACCGTCCCTGTAGAGGACGATGTAGGTTTCCGTCGCTCCAGTGGTGGACGCCTGGACTGGCACCGCCGGCGCGCCCAATACGAGGAGCGAAAGGCCCGCGAGGATCGCACGCGGCCGCAAGCGGACGAAACGTAAAGCTCCTTGCATACCAACCCCCTACTCGTGCAAGTGCCGACAGAAGCACGTCTGAGCTTATCAACCCACGGCCCTTCTGGAAAGGCAGCGAATAACCAGCGTCCCTTTGGGGTTAAGGGTTGCATGTCGAACGGGATGCGGATCGAGACGGCGGGTACCACCGACCTGACGCGCGTGAACGACTGGCTGTCCCGTCACCGCGGGCAGACCGTTGAGCTCGACCGCACCAAACGGCTCGAATTCGGTGTGCCCGTCACGGCAGCGCGCGCCGTCCTGGTCGCCGTGACCCTGCAGGACGGCGACGGGCACACGCCGCAGATCGGCGGTGTGATGCGGGCGATCGCGAGCCGCGTCGACGGCGATCCGGTACGCCTGGTCTTCGAGGGTCGCTCGCCGGCCCGGCTGCCGGGCGAGCAAGCCGAGTCAGAGGCGTTGCGGATGCTCGGCGCAATCTCCGGCCTGATGGCCGAGGACCAACCTATCTCCCAGGTCGCCTAGCCGCTTCCGCCCGTCGCAGGCGTTCCTTGTAGGTATGGCGCGTCGGAAAACGTTCGTCAACGAGGTCGACGTCGGCTCTGCCCCCATCGAGCGGTTCCAGCCCCTGTTGACGTCCGAGGTCTGGTCTGAGCTCGAGCGAGGCATGGGCTTGCTCGCGAAGGCCTTGCATGGTCACTCAGTCTGGAACGTGAGCTCGACGGCCCGTGGCGGCGGCGTCGCGGAGATGCTCGCCTCGCTGATTCCGTATGACCGAGGCGTCGGCATCGATGAGCGGTGGGCCGTCATGGAAGGCTCGCCCGAGTTCTTCGCGGCGACCAAGAAGATCCACACCCTGCTTCACGGCGTCGAGCCGCACGACGGGCGGCTGACCGAAGACGAGCGTCGTCACTACGAGCAAGCGACGGCGCGCAACGCGGAAGCCCTCATCGGGGTGATCCGGCCCGGCGATGTGGCGATTCTCCACGATCCTCAGACCGCCGGATGCGTCCCTGCGCTGGCGGAGCGCGGCATCCACGTCATCTGGCGCTCGCACATAGGCGTGGACGAGCCCAACGCCGCAGTGCGAGATGCGTGGTCGTTTCTGGGGCCGTACCTCTCCGGCGCTTCCGCGCTCGTGTTTTCCCGACGCGCCTATGTCTGGGATGACCTCGATGAACCCCGCGTCCATATCATCGCGCCCTGTATCGACCCCTTTTCGACCAAGAACCAGGACTTCGTCGCCGGGTCCATGAACGCGATCCTGCGTGCAGGCGGGCTGCTGTCTACTCACGACGGCCAGGCGGGCTTCATGCGTCACGATGGGACTCGAGCCCGCGTCGTCCACCCGGCCCTCATTGCCGGCGCAACCCTTCCGGATGGGGCGCGGATCGTGACCCAGGTCTCACGATGGGACCGACTCAAGGACCCCCAAGGCGTTCTGGAATCCTTCGCGCACCACATCGCGCCGAGGTCGGATGCCTACCTGGTGCTTGCCGGGCCGGCCGCCGCCTCGGTGACCGACGACCCCGAACAGCCCGAGGTGCTGCGCGAGCTGAAGAGCCTGCGCGACGCGATGACCAGGGATATGCGCGATCGGATCGTGATCGCACAGCTGCCGATGGAGGACACCGACGAGAACGCGGCGATCGTCAACGCGCTCCAGCGCCGCGCCGATGTGGTCGTGCAGAAGAGCCTTGTCGAGGGCTTCGGGCTCACCGTCGCCGAAGCCATGTGGAAGAGCCGCCCGGTCGTGGCCAGTCGCGTCGGCGGGATCGAAGACCAGGTCGAGGACGGAAAGAGCGGGGTCCTCGTCGACGACCCGAAAGACCTCGAAGCGTTCGGCTCCGCAGTGGTCCGAGTGCTGGGGGACCAATCGCTGGCCGAGGAGCTCGGGCACGAGGCCCGCCGCCGCGTCATCCGCAAGTTCATAACCCCGTGCCACCTCATCGAGCAAGGGCGGCTGGTGGTCAGTCTTGTCGGCCGTTAACATCGCTGACTGATTGGCGATCACCGTCCTCAAACAGGCTGAGCTGCCGAAGGACGTCGTCACTCGCGACTTCGTCGGAGAGCACCACGGCGGCGTCGGCGCGTGCGTGCTGTTCGTCGACGCCGGCCCCGGGGAAGGGCCGCGTCTTCACCGCCATCCCTACGTCGAGCTGCTGATCGTCCTCGAGGGCACTGCCCTGGTCGACGACGAGGAGACGAAACGCGAGCTTCACGAGGGCGAGATGGCGGTCGTCGACGCCGACCAGCCGCACGGCTTCGTCAACTCCGGCCAGGGACGGCTGCGCCAGATCGACATTCACCTGAGCCCGCGGTTCATCACCGAGTGGCTGGCATAGTGGATCCGCGATGCCGAGGTCTGACCCGCACGATCCGGGCGTAGAGGCGGCCCGGCGCCGATCCGAGGAAGCCGGCGACGCCGCGCATGCGCCGGTCAAGGTAGGCAAGGGCGTCGTGCGCTTCGGAACCGCGAGCTGGACCGACCCCACCATGACCGCCCCCGGCGTCTTCTATCCACGCGGCGCCGACAGCGCGGAGGAGCGCCTCCGCTTCTACGCGACCCGCTTTCCGGTGGTCGAGGTCGACGCCACCTACTACGCGCTGCCCAGCCGGCGAACCGCTGAGAGCTGGGCCCAACGCACGCCCGAGGACTTCGTCTTCGACATCAAGGCCCACGCCCTGATGACAGGCCAGCCGACCGAGCTGGCGCGGCTGCCGAAGGCGATCAAGGAAGAGCTGCCGGCGGAGCTCAAGGAGAAGAAGCGGATCTATCGCAAGGACGTCCCGGCCGAGCTCCTGGATGCCGTGTACACGCAGTTTCGCGAGGCGCTCGAACCCCTGACCAAGGCAGGCAAGCTCGGCGCGGTCTTCGTCCAGTTCCCGAAGTGGGTCTTTCCCTCAAATGAGGCGCGCGAGCTGATTCTCGAGACGCGACAGCGTCTCGAGCTCCCGATCGCGGTGGAGTTCCGCCACGGCAGCTGGTTCAACGAGAAGAATGCCGAGCGCACAGTCAGGTTCCTGGAGGACAACAAGATCCCCTACGTCGCGGTCGACGAGCCGCAGGGCTTCAAGAGCTCTGTGCCCCCGGTCATCGTCCCGACCAGCGAGGAGCTGGCGATCTTCCGGTTCCACGGCCGCAACGCCGAAAACTGGGAGAAGAAAGAGATCACGCCGGCGGAGCGCTTCCGCTACCTCTACGACGAAGACGAGCTCGCGGACTGGACATCCAGGATCGCGAGCGTCGCCAGGAAGACGAAGCAGACGCACGCCGTCTACAACAACTGCTTCTCAAACTACGGGACGACGAACGCCCAGGAGGCGGCGAGGCTGCTGGCGGAGATGCAGACTTGACCCGACCCCTCTTCCCATCGGGGAGAGGGAGCTTCACCGGTCCAGGTGTTTTCTCATCCAGGCGTCCAGGTCGGCGCCGTCGCGCCAGACCTGCGCGACCCGATCTTTCGCTTTCGACGTCGCGATCCACGGCGCGGCCGGCCATCGCTTCCAGTAGATGAGCCGCTTGTGCCGGAGCAGGTCGGCCCGGGCATGGTCCTGGGGCCAGGGCGACGGGACGCGCTTCAGCTCCTGGCCCTCGACCTCGTAAGCCTTTTTGCGCAGCGCAGCCACGATCCCCACCAGCTCCTTGCCTGAGCGATCGGCGGCCACCGCCTCGCGAAGACGCTTGAGCTGCTCGTCGTCGACCATGTAGCGGCCGCCGGCCGCCACCAAGCCCTCTGCGTCCAGGGCCACGTATCCACCACGGTCGAGGTCCGCGTAGATGTTCAGCTTGTACGGTGACTTGTCGGCCGAGAAGCGGATATCACGGTTGGGACGCGACACCCGATGCGGCGGACCGAACTCCGCTTCCAAGTCCTTCAGGAGCAGCAGGAATGGCGCCTTGACGTCGTCCTCGTACTGGCGTCGATGCGCGTCAAACCACGACTTGTTGTTGTTGGCGCGCAGGCCGAGGAAGAAGCCACGGAAGTCACCCCGCCAGCCCTTGAAGTCGCCCGCCACAGAGGGCAGACTAGCTCAGGCCACCACCGCACATTAATTAAGGAAGAGGTCCTCACCGTTGCCGACGACAATCGCGTCGCCGACGGAGATGGATCCGCTCGTGAGCAGGTCAGCCCTCAGACCACCCCGATGCACCAGCGGCCTGATGAGCGGCTTGCCCACGAGGGTTGCCAGGTGTGCGCATGGCTCACACAGGTCGGTGCCTCTAGCGCGCACGCGGCCGATCGAGAACTCCTTGCCCACCAGGTAGTTCAGGCGGATGCCGCGGGTGGTGATGTTGCGACGGCTCTCGCCCGGCGCCATGAGGATCCCCGCCTCCGCCAGAGCCTCGATCGCCTCGGCTTCGATCAGCGTCAGGTCGCGGCTCTCGCCGTCGTCCGGCCAGAAGCCCTTGCCCTTCGCATAGCGGTCGCCGGCGAGACCGACACCAGCGATCGCCTCCACCGACGTGAGCGACCGCGGCCGGCCCCCCTCGACCTCGGCGATGTGGATGTGCTCGACCCTGCCCGCGACTCCTTGCTTCATCGCTTGAACTGCTGATCGTATTCCGGGAAGTAACGGCGGATCACGGAGAGGTCGAAACGCCGGAGGATCGAGGTCGGCGGCTCGCGCTCGAGGAGGAACGCGAAGCTTCGTGCCACCAGGTCCTCGACCGCCTCCGGCCCGGCTCCCTGACCCCATCGAGCCAGGTCCTGCGGGCTCACAGCAACCGTGTGCTCGGAGAACTCGCCCTCGTGCTCGACCGACACCTCGCAGACCCAGCCGTCCGCCTGCGACGCGACGCGGACCTTGACCATCCGGCAAAGCGTAGCGCGCGATTTTTTATGTAAGTTGCTTAACAGAAGTCGGAGCAGGGCCGCGGATAATTCGAAGATCTTGACCACCATCCAACAGTGGAATGACCTTCCCGGGGCGCTGGTCGCATACGACCCGAACGGCCAGGTCACCGAAGCCAACGAGGCGGCGCTTTTCATGCTCGGACTCGCGCGGCGACAGCTGGTCGGTTCGTACGCCGAAGACGCAGACTGGCTCGTGCTGGAGGCGCCGGACGGCCCGATCTCGGTGCATCCCGTGATCGCGGCCCTGAAGAGCCAGCAACCGGTGCGGGGAGTCATCGCGCGTGTGCATCGTCCGGATGGCGTGGACGTCTGGATCCAGGTTGACGCCGTTCCCCACCTTGGGGCTGCCGGCGATATCGCGCACGTCGTCAGCTCACTGACCGACGTCACTCACCTGTTCACGCGCAGCCGTCTGACCAGCAAGGGCGCGGGTGACCGCATCGTCAGCGAGGTGGTCAACGCTCTCGCCGACGTGCACCTCGACTCGCGGGCGATCATGGTCGGTGTCACCGACGCCCTGAGCCGCATGCGCCCGGGGACGTGGGTGGCAACCCTCCTCGACAAAGACCCGAGCACGTGTCAGGTCGTCGCGTCCAACTCGGCCAACCCGGAATTCGCCGAGTACATCAACCGACACCTCGCTGCCCAGGAGCGGCCAGGGCACGCGGCGACGACAGGGATCGACCACCGCCTCATCGAGTCGGGCGAGCCGCTCCTGCTCAGGAACCTCACAGTCGAGAAGGTGCAGGAACTGAACGGGCCGGAGATCCAGGCGTACGCCGCCGAGCACCCGCTGCCCCAGCCGGTCGAGTCGGTGAACATGCTCGCCGTGCCGATGCGGGCGCGGGGAGCCGTGGTCGGCACGTTGGCGTTGTACGAGATTCCTGGCTCGAACCCGCTGACCGAGAAGGATTCGATCTGGATGCAGGCGGTCGCCGACAGGACCGCCCTCGCGATCGAGAACGCCCAGCTCTATGAAGACGCCGTCCGCCGCCTGGAGCGCCTGACCTCGCTGCAGAGCCTGAGCCTCGCCCTGAGCGCCAGCCCCGATATCCGGCTCACGCTCAAGGTGATTCTCGACCAGGTCGCCACCCATCTGAAGGTCGACGCCGCCGACGTGCTGTTGCTGGACGAGACTGACAACATGCTCACGCTGGCGGCGAGCACCGGATTCCTGGCCACCGCGGTGCCAGACTACCGGTTGACTGTCGACGAGGGGCTCCCCGGCCGCGCCGTGCTCAGCCGGCGCATCGAGACGGTGACCGTACTCAGCGCCTTCTCCCAGTTCCGCCGGCGCTCGCTTTTCGCGCGCGAAGGGTTCAAGTCCTACGGCGCGGTGCCGCTGGTCACCCGAGGCAAGCTCCTGGGAGCCCTGGAGGTTTATCACCGCAGCCCACTTGCCCCCGACCAGGAGTGGGTGGACTTTCTCGATGCCCTGGGCAGCGTGGCGGCGATCGCCATCGACAGCGCCGCGCTGCAGGACCGCCTGCGCCGGGCTCAGGCCGGGCAGCTCGCCCGGCGGGCCTCGGCCCCGCCCAAGGACCTCAGCCGGCTCGAGCTGCAGATCGTGCGCCTGGTCGTCGAAGGCCGCACGAACCGCGAGATCGCCTCCGAGGTCCACCTCAGCCAGAACACCATCAAGTTCCATATGCGCCAGATACTGCAGAAGACCAATGCCTCCAACCGCACCGAGCTGGCTCACCTCGTGGCCAAGGAAGGCTGGCTCTGATCCCTTGAATTGACGAGAACTACCCAGGTGGGTAGGTAATTCGTCCTTCGGAGTCGAAGCCGCTAAGCAATCACTTCTTAATCTCAACCCGAGAAAAGGGGTCGCGTTGCTTTACACGGCGGTCGCCGCCAGGGGGATGGTCGAGAGCAGGGACAGGCCTGAGGATGGCCGGTCTCCGCGCGTCGCCTCGGTTCTCGTCCTGGCCGCCAACCTCGTCTTGATGGCGATGCCTCCCGTCCTGGGCATCCTCGTCCTCTCGGGGGTGCTCAGATGAACGTCCAGGAAGGATCCACGCTGGGCCCTTACCGCGTCATGGAGCGCATCGGACGCGGGGGCATGGCGTCCGTCTACCGCGGCTATCACCCCGCGCTGGACCGGTTCGTCGCCATCAAAGTCCTGCCCGACTTCTTCGCCGACGACCCCGACTATCGCGAGCGATTTCAGCAGGAAGCCCGCTCGGTGGCTCGGCTGAAGCACCCCAACATCCTCGAGATCTTCGACTACGGCTACGACGACGGCACCGCGTACCTCGTGCTCGAGCTGATCGGGGGCGGCACGCTGGGCGACCGCCTCGGCAAGCCGGTGGAGCTGCGCGAGGTCGTTCGCCTGCTCGAACCGCTGGGCAGCGCCCTCGACTACGCGCATGCCCAGGGCATCCTCCATCGCGACATCAAGCCGTCGAATATCCTGATCCAGGAGAACGGAACGCCCGTGCTGGCCGATTTCGGGCTTGCCAAGATCGCGGGCTCGATGCACAGGCTGACCGGGTCGGGCATCGTCATGGGCACGCCGGAGTACATGTCGCCCGAGCAGGCTGCCGACGAGTTCGTCGGCCCTGCCGCAGACCTCTACTCGCTGGCGGTGGTCGCCTACGAGATGCTCACGGGTCGAGTTCCCTTCCTGGGCGACACGCCGGCGGCCGTGCTCCTCTCCCACGTCACCAAGGCCATGCCGGCGACCCGGGAGCTGAAGGGCGAGCTCTCCGCCCACATCGAGGACGTCCTGCGGCGCGCACTGTCCAAGCAGCCCGAGGAGCGCTACCCCTCCGCGGCGGCCCTGGTCGCGGCCCTGAAGCCGGCCGCCTGGCCGAGCCGCCACGTCGAAGAGACCAGCATCCTGCCCACCCGTCGCATCGCGAGGCCTGACCGCACGCCTGCCGTGCTGGTGGTGGACGACGGGGCCGCCAACCGCGAGCTGATCGAGGCCTGCCTGGCGGGCGTCGACTGCTACGTGCGCACGGCCGAGGACGGCCCAAGCGCGCTCAAGGCCGTCCAGGCCTCGCCCCCAGACCTCGTCCTGCTCGACGTCCAGATGCCCGGCATGGACGGCTACGAGGTGTGCCGCCGCATCAAGGCGAACCCTGCGTCGCGGCTCATCCCGGTGGTGATGCTCACCTCGCTCGACCAGACCAACGACCGCATTCGCGCGCTCGACGCCGGGGCGGACGACTACATGACCAAGCCCGTCGACCGGGTGGAGCTGGTCGCGCGAGTCCGCTCCGCCCTTCGCTTGAAGAACGTGTACGACTCACTGGACAGCGCCGAGCAAGTGATCTTCGCCCTCGCGGCGGCGGTCGAGGCGAAGGACCCTTACACCGAGGCGCACACGCAGCGCGTCGCCGAGTCGGCGCGCGCGATCGGCGTCCGCCTGGGCCTGGCCCCCTCCGACCTCGACGCGCTATATCGCGGCGGCTTGATCCACGACATCGGCAAGATCGGCATCCCCGACGCGATCTTGCTCAAACCCGGCCCGCTCGACCGCGAGGAGGAGACGACGATGCATCTCCACCCGCTGATCGGCGAGAATATCGTGGCTCCGCTCCGCACGGGCGCCAGCCTGCTGCCCATCATCCGCAACCACCACGAGCGCTTCGACGGCACCGGTTACCCCGACCGGCTGGCCGGCTCCAGCATCCCCAGGCTCGCGCGCATCGTCAGCGTATGCGACGCGTTCGACGCCCTGGTCAACGACCGCCCGTACAGGGCGCGCAAGAGCGTCGACGAGGCCATCGCGACGCTGATGGCCGGCGCCGGCCGGCAGTGGGACCCGGAGGTCGTCGCCCTGTTCGTCAGCGATGTGCCGACGCTGGCCAGCCTGGGTGCGGCCTGAGAAGGCGAAGCGATGACTGAGCTGCTTGCGTACCTGATGGATGCGGTCGCCATCGCCTTCGTCGCCCTCGGCGTCGCGACCGCGATCGGTTGGCTGCGGCGGCGCGACAGCTCGCTCGGTTGGCTCGCGCTTGCGATCATCCTTCTCGCCACCGTCGTCGGCGAGGGCCGCCTGCAGGCGCACCTGCCCTTCAAGGTCGCGATGCTGGGCGGGATCGGCCTGGTCGCGTTCATGGGCTGCGCGTACGCGCTGCTCCGCTATCGAGACACCATCATCCCCCTCCCTCGACGCTGGCACGTCGCCGCGGCCGCTTCGTTGGCGGCTGCCAGCGCTCTCATCCTGGGGGCTCAGGCGCTCACCACCAACCGCGTGGTCCTCACCGTGATTGCGATCGGGTTGATCGTCATCTGGTGCGCCTGCATAGGCGAGCCGATCGTGCGGTTCTGGCTGGTCGCCCGCGACCTGCCCGCGGTCCAGGCCTGGCGATTGCGCTCGCTCAGCCTCGGCTTCGGCGGCCTGCTGGCCGTCCTCATCGTCGCCATCTCGGCCGGTCTTCTGGTCAAACACGTCGCCGTCCAGGTCCTGATCGAGTTCATCGTCCTGGCCATCGTCCCCCTCCTCTACGCGAGCTTCGCTCCACCGGCATGGCTCCGCCGGCAGTGGAGGACAGAAGAGGAGGAAGGGCTTCGCGCCTTCATGGAGGAACTTCTCGTCAGCGAGGACCACGATCCGTTCGCCGCGAGGGCCCTCGACTGGGCGATGCGACTCGTGGGCGGCGGCTCTGGCGTGCTCTTCGACTCGACAGGCAAGCCCGACGCCAGCAAGGACATGTCGTCAGCGCAGATCGCCGACCTGCGCAAGCAGCTGCCTCGACTGGCCGAAGGCGTAAGTCGCATCGACATCCAGGGCGCCGAGAGCCAGGTCATCTCGCTCCCAGTGCGTCGCCTCGCAGGTTCGGGGACCGTGGTCATCCTGGCCGGTCCGTTCACGCCCGGGTTCGGCTCGGACGAGATGTCCAGGATGCAGCAGCTGATGAGCGCGTTTGTAACGGCGCTCGATCGGCGACATCTGATCGTCCGGCTCGAACACAGCAACGCCGCCCTGCAGGAGGCCAACCGGCACAAAAGTGTCTTCCTCGCCAACATGAGCCACGAGCTGAGGACGCCGCTCAACGCGATCATCGGTTTCTCGGAGCTGCTGACGGATTCGGGTGACGGCCAGTTCGACGAACCGACCCGGACTCGCTTCCTGAACCAGATCCTGACGAGCGGCAAGCATCTCCTGGGCCTGATCAACGACATCCTCGACCTGTCCAAGGTCGAGGCGGGTCAGATGGAGCTCCGACTACAGCTGGTGTCGGTCGCGGAGATCGTCGACCAGGTGGTCAAGACGGTGGAGCCGCTCGTCGCCAAGAAGAAGATCAAACTCGAGAGCAACACCAGCGAAGCCGGCGAGGTCCTCGCCGACGCCGGGAAGCTGAAGCAGATGCTGCTCAACCTGGCCTCCAACGCGATCAAGTTCACGCCTGAGGGTGGCAAGGTGAGCATCGACGCCAGGCGCGCCGCGAACGTCCTCGAGATCGCCGTCGCCGACACCGGCATCGGAATCGCCGAGCCCGATCAGAAACAGATCTTCAGGGAGTTTCACCAGGTCGACCAGGGCCCCGGGCGCAAGCACGAGGGCACCGGCCTCGGGCTGGCGTTGACCAAGCGCTTCGCCCTGCTCCACGGCGGCGACGTCCGCGTGACGAGCAGCGTCGGCGCGGGCAGCGTGTTCACGCTCACCCTTCCGGTCCAGCCCAGCGTCCACGCGCCGGGCGACCACGCGGAACCCACGGCGATGAACGGTCATGGGTCGGGTCCGCTGGTGCTCGTGGTCGAGGATGATCCCGCGGCCGCGGAGCTGCTGACCCGACAGCTGGTCGGGGCGGGCTATCGAACTGAGGTCGCCCGCACCGGCAACGAGGCGCTGGTCAAAGCTCGCGAGCTGCATCCGGCGGCGATCACCCTGGACATCATCCTGCCGGAGGTCGACGGCTGGGAGGTCATCACGGAGCTGAAGAGCGACCCGCTGACGTCCGCGATTCCGATCGTCGTCGTCAGCGTCGTCGACAACCCTGAGCTCGGGATGGCACTCGGGGCCATCGACTACTTCGTCAAGCCGGTGGACGCCAGGGAGCTGATCCAGCGCCTGAACCAGTTCCACTTCGACCGCGGAGATGGTTCTGGCGAGGTCAAGGTGCTGGTCGTCGACGACGAGCCCGCCAATCGCACCTGGCTGGCCAAGGCGCTAGAGCCCGCAGGCTTCACCGTCCTGCCGGCCTCGGGCGGCAAGGAAGCAATCGACATGGCGAAATCGCTCAAGCCCGACCTCGTGCTCCTCGACCTGATGATGCCCGAGGTCACGGGCTTCGACGTGGTGGAAGCGCTACGCGCGGACGAGGCGACGCGAGACACGCCGATCATGGTCCTCACCGCGACCAACCTGACGGAGGCCGACAAACGCCATCTCAACGGCCGCGTGTCCCAGATCCTGAGCCGTGGCTCGATCGGTTCTTCGGACATCGTCGGCCTGCTGCGCCGCGTCGTGGCGCAACGGAACGGAGGGCCATGAGCTCGCAGCTGATCCTGGTCGTGGAGGACAACGAGGCCAACCAGCTGCTGGTCAGCGCGGTACTCCAGCGCGACGGCTATGAGGTCCGCATCGCCGGCTCCGCGCCCGAGGCG
Organism: Candidatus Dormiibacterota bacterium; assembly: GCA_036395015.1. Lineage (GTDB taxonomy): Bacteria > Chloroflexota > Dormibacteria > Dormibacterales > Dormibacteraceae > 40CM-4-65-16. The sequence continues at coordinate 12,960 of DASWDZ010000116.1, forward strand.
CGCGAGCAGATGCAGGACTGGCGGCCGGACCTGATCCTGATGGACGTCCAGCTCCCTGGCCAGGACGGCCTGTCCTTCACCCAGCAGCTGAAGGCTGACCCCGCGACGAGGGCGATCCCTGTCGTGGCCCTGACCGCGCACGCCATGACGGGGGATCGCGCGCACGCTCTGGCGATGGGCTGCGCCGGCTACATCTCCAAGCCGATCGACACCCGGACCTTCGGCGCGTCCGTGCGCCGGTATCTGGACAGAGGCGTGCAGGGCGACAAGCCGATGGTGGCCCTCTGAGCCGCCGCATCCTCGTCGCCGACGACGACCCGGCCAGCACCGAGCTTGTCTTCTACTACTTGCAGTCGCATGGGTTCCAGGTGTCGACCGCCAACGACGGGAACCGCGCCCTCGAGCTCGGTTCGACCGGCGACTACGAGGTCGTAATCCTGGACGTGCATATGCCGTTGTATGACGGTGTGGAAGTCCTCGAGATGCTGCGCAAGCGGCACGTGCTGCATCCAGTCAAGGTCATCGGCCTGACGGGCGACCTCTCCGAGCACGTGCGGCTCGCACTTTTGCGAAGTGGAGTCGACGGCTACCTGACGAAACCCGTCAACCTTGCGCTCCTCCGCGAGGAAGTGAACCGGTTGGTGGCGGTGTAGACCATGGCAGCCGTCGCGGACTCGCCTCGTGAGATCGACTACCCGGGAATCGCGCGCTGGGTGTTGATCGTGGATCCCGACCGCCGCAAGCAGCGCCTGGCGCGGATCGTCCTCGAGCGAGCCGGGTTTGGCGTCGCGATCGTCTCCAACGTCGCCGAGGCCGTCGACTGCCTGGCGATCATGACCCCGGCGTTGATCGTCGTCGACGATCTACCAGGTGCGGGTGACCTTTTGGATCGTGCGCGGACGATCGGGATCGATACCGCGCGCCACCGCGACGTCGTGAGCGAGAAGCTGGCCTAGCACGGCGAGCGGAATCGGCGTCAGCTCCTCCGGGAGACCCGACACGTCGAAGAGGTGCAGCACCTTGCATCCCTTCGCCTCCAGCCGGGCCCGGATCGACTCGAGATCGGAAGCCACTGAGCCGCCGCCGTCGACGATGAGCACAGGCAGGCCTTCCTCGACGACGGCTATGGGGCCGTGCTCGAAGTCCGCCACCGACCAGGCGCGCGCCAGCACGTAGCTCGTCTCGCTCAGCTTCAGCGCCACCTCCTCGGCGGTCGAGAAGTTGAATCCGCGCCCGAGCACGATGGCGCGCGGTCCCATCAGCGCTGGGACCAGAGCTTCGACGTCGGCCTCCCTCTCGATGGCCCGCGTGATGGCCGCCGGGACTTGAGCCAGCGCCGACTCGAAAGACGAATCGGGGTCGATCGCCTGCGAGATGAGCGCGAGCGCGATGAGGCTTGCGGTGTAGGTCTTCGACGCCGGGACGCTGACCTCCTCGCCGGCCTCGAGCGCCAGCACGAGCTCCGCCGCCGCGGCGAGCTTCGAGGACGCGACGTTGGTGATGGCGAGCGTCATGGCTCCCTGGCGCCTTGCCTCCTCGATGACCGCGATGACGTCGGGAGACTGGCCGGACTGTGAGATCCCGATCACGCACTGCCCGTCCAGCCGCGGCGGCCGCGCGTAGTGGGTGAACAGCGAGGGAGCTGCCAGCGCCACCAGCGTGCGGTTGCGGACCCCGAACAGGTACTTCGCGTAGAGCGCCGCGTGGTCGGAGCTGCCTCGGGCCGCGATCACCAGACCGCGGGGGGTCGCTTCGCGGAACCGCGCCCCGATGAAGGCCGCCACCGGGGCGCCGTGGGCGAGAAGTCGGGCCGCGACCTCGGGCTGCTCCCCGATCTCGGCGCGGAAACTGCTCATCGCTGCAGGAGCTCCCCGGCGAGCCGAAGCGCTCCCTCGACCGGCGGCCGGTCAAGCCGTATGCAAGGGACCGCCACCTGACCACTTACCGCTCTCTCGAGGGCGGGCTGGTGGAGGAGAAGCCCGCCCGCGAGCACGACCGGGCCCTCGACGCCGATCGAAGCTCCGACGTCGCGCGCGAGCCCCGCAAGAGCGCGCGCTGCGCCGTCAACGATCTCGCGCGAGGCATCGTCAGTTTCGACAGTCTCGAAGACTGCCGCCGCGGCGGCGGCCCACTGCATCGGCTCGCGCATGGCGTGCAGCTTGGCGGTGAGCTCTCGTGCGTCGCGCGAGCGACACGCGGCCAGCAACGCCTCGCCCAGCCTGCCCATCGTTCGTCCGGCGTCGGCCCGAGCCATCACGACGCGCGCCGCCTCTCGCGTGATCCAGACGCCGCTCCCGTCGTCGCCGAGCATCCAGCCCCATCCGCCGCGCTGAGCCTCTCGGCCATCCGCCGTGCGCCCGTACGCGACGGAGCCCGTGCCCGCCACCAGCGCGATCCCCGCCTCGACGCCGGCCGCCGCGAGGACCAACCGGGTGTCGTGGACCACCGACAGCCGGCAGCCAGGAAGCATTCGCCGCAGCAGCGACTCGAGGCGCGCCCTGGCGGCGGGCACCTCGGCGCCGGCGGCCCCCGCGCAGCAAGCCTCGGGATGGTGGTCGCCGAGCTGGGCGAGCAGGGCGCTCAGCCGGTCGTCGACCAGCGAGGCGGGGAGCGTGGCGACGTTGGCGCCTGGACCTTCGGCCTCCCGCAATGGCCGGCCGTCGGCGCGGAGCCACGCCCGGCTCGAAGAACCGCCGATGTCGAGGCCTAGGAGTGTCGGCGGAATTTCACCACCCCTCGGATCATGGTCAGGCGCACGCGCAGCTCGGAGTCGAGGACGACCAGGTCGGCGGCCGCCCCCTCGGCGATCCGGCCGAGACGCTCCTCGCCGAGAACACGTGCCGGCACCGCGGAGGCGAGACTGATCGCACGCGCGGCGTTCATGCCCGGCAGGCGGGCCATCAGGTGGACGAGGTCCGGCATCGATGCCGCGCTCCCAGCGAGCGTCCCGTCTTTCAGGCGCACGACCCGACCGTCGCTTTCGACGGGCCGCCCGGAAAGCTGGTAGGTGCCCGGCGGCGCGCCGGCCGCCGACGTTTGGTCCGTGGTCAGGGCGACGCGCGTGGAGCCTTTGACCCTGACCAGTTGTTCGCACACCGCGGGGTGCACGTGCTCGCCATCCGCGATCAGGCCGACCGTCACGCGAGGATCGAGCAGCAAGGCGAGGGCGATGCCGGGCCGGCGGTGATGCACGGGTGGCATCGCGTTGTAGATGTGCGTCGCGAAACGGACGCCCGCGGCGATCGCCTTACGTCCGTGCTCGTAGTCGGCCCCCGTGTGCCCGGCGGAGACGACGATCCCCGCCCCGTGCAGGCGCTCGATGGCGCCGAGGGCGCCGGGGAGCTCCGGGGCGAGCGTGACCAGGCGCGGTCGCGCGGCCTCGATGACGTCGACATTCTTCGCGGTCGGCTCGGCCAGGTACTCGCGGAGGTGCGCTCCCCTGAACGACGGATTCAGAAAGGGGCCCTCGATGTGGGCGCCGAGGACGCGCGCGCCCTGGGCCTCTGCGGCGGCGCCGACGGCGGCCGCAAACGCGGCGCCGACCTCGACCGGAGCCGAGATGAGCGTGGGCAGGAACGCGGTGACCCCACTCGCCGGCAGCGCATCGGAAAGGGCGGCGATGGAGTCCGCGCCCGCCGCCGCGTCGTGGCTCGCGTAGCCGTTGACCTGGAGATCGATGAACCCGGGAGCGATGATCTCACCGGGTTGGGCGACCGTCTCTTCGTCCGGCCGCCGCGGGGGTTTGCCTGTGCCGACCCAGGTGATGACGTCGCCTTCGACCAGCAGGCCGTCGTTTGCGCCGCCACCGTGGAGGACGCCGCGGAACAAGGTCCTCATGACGGACGCACGGCCTCGAGCGCCGCCCGGATGTCACCACCGGCCTCATCCAGGCGCCGGCGCGCGTCCTCGAGCGACAGCCCGGCAAGGTCGGCGACGATCCGCAACGCGCGCTCGCGCAGCTTGTCGTTCGCCGCCACCAGGGCGACCATTCGACCGCGGTGGGTGCGGCCGAGGCGCGTGAACACGGCCGTGCTGAGCATGTTGAGGACGAGCTTCTGCACCGTGCCCGCCTTGAGGCGCGTCGACCCGGCGATCACCTCGGGGCCGGTTGCGATCTCGATCGCGATGTCCGCGGCCCGCCCCACAGGCGAGCCCGGGTTGCAGGTGATGGCCACGCGCATGGCGCCGATCTGGGCCGCTTGGTGCAGCGCCCCCAGGACGTAGGCCGTGCGTCCGCTCGCGCTGATGCCGACGGCGACGTCGCCGGCGCGAGTGCCGGCGCGCCGGGCCGCCCTGCCACCCAGGTCGGCGTCGTCTTCGTCCGCGGGCGCCTCGGCGGCGTGCGCCTGGACGATATCCGCGGCGACGCCGAACGTGGCCGGGCACTCGGCTGCGTCCATGCGCGCGATCAGCCCGCTGGTCCCGGCCCCGAAGTAGTGCAGCCTCCCACCGGCGCCCAGGCGGCCGGCGATCTCCTCCACGGCGCGCGCCACCAGGCCGAGCTCCGGCTCGATCGCCCTGACCGCGCTGGCGTCCTCGGCGTTCATGAGCCGCACGAGGTCGAGGGCGTTGAGTGTGTCGAGCTCGTCCGCGCGTGGGTGCACGTCTTCGCTCACGGCCTCAATACCTCGGCTGCCGCTTCACCGCAGACGCGCGCCGAGCCGTGCGTCGCGAGATAAGCCGTCGCTCGTGCAGGCCTGGAGCTTGGCACGCCCATCTCGAGCAGGACGGCATCGGGCCGGCGGGACAGCAGGGCGTCGACCAGCTCCACCTGCCCGGGCCGCCGGTGCAGGTCGCGCACGACCAGGACCAGGCTCTGGCCGGCCGCTCGGTCGACGAGCACGTCGAGATCATGCGCCGCGGGATCGAGGTCGACCGCGGTCACGCGCACACCTCGTGCGGCAAGCGACCCGGCAACGCCCCAGGGCACCTCGCCGGCCGCGATCGAGGGCGGTGCCTCGAAACGAAGCACCGCGGCCTGGTCGCCCACCTCCACGGCGCCGTCGCGCCGGACCGCGCGCCGCGCCGCGGCCAGGCCGATGTTGGGATCGTGGTGGTGGGCATGGCTGCGCTGCGGGGCCTGCGACGCGAGCGCGTCGACGCGTCGCGCCGCGTCCGCGAGCCGGAGCTCGGGCAGTCGCCCCTGCCTTACCGCTCCGGCGACCGCGCCGATGACCTCGTCGACCACGTCTGGGCCGGCGAGGCCGCCTCCGATGCAGATCGCATCGCATCCGGCGGCCAGGGCTTTGACCGCGCCCTCGCCGATGCCCAGCCCGTCGGTGATGGCGCGCATCTCCAGACCGTCGGTGATCGCTGGGCCGTCGAAGTGCAGGCTCTCCCGGAGCAGGCCGGTCATGACCCGAGGGCTGATCGTCGCCGGGAGCTCGTCGAGGGTCCGGTCGACGATGTGGGCGCTCATGATCGCCCGCACCCCGGATGCGATCGCCCGCTCAAAGGGCTCGAGGCCGGCCTTGCTCAGCACCTGGTCGTCGACGACCGGGAGGCCGAGGTGGGAGTCAACCGACGCGGCGCCGTGGCCGGGAAAGTGCTTGGCGCAGGCCGCCACGCCCGCCGCCTGCATGCCCTGGATCCAGGCCGCGGTTTGCCGAGCCACCGCGGGCGCGTCCGCGCCGAAGGACCGCACGCCGATGACGGGGTTCATGGGGTTGCAGTTGACGTCGGCGACCGGGGCCAGGTTGAGGTCGACTCCGCACGCGGCGAGGTCCTCACCCATGGTCCTGGCGACGCGGTTGGTGAGCATCAGGTCGCCCACGAAGCCGAGCGCCAGGTTGCCCGGGTACGAGCTCCCGGTCCGGGCTTCCAGCCGTGTGACGTCGCCGCCCTCCTCGTCGACGGCGACGATCAGGTGCGGGCGGGCGCGATGGAGGGCAGCGGTCAGCGCGCTGAGCTGCGAGGGAGACTCGACGTTGCGCGCGAAGATGACCACCCCGCCCAGGCCCGCGGCCGCGCGGTCGAGTACCCACTGCGGTGGTTCGACGCCCTCGAATCCCGGCAGCAGGCACCGCAGGGCCAGCGCCTCGGCCGATATGCTCATCCCTTCACGGCGCCCGCGGTCAGGCCGCCGGCCAGGTAGCGCTGCAGAATCAGGAAGAAGGCGACGACAGGCAGCCCGGTCAAGGTCGCGGCGGCCATCAGCGGACCCCACTCGGGACCGTGGTTGGTGGTGAACGAGGCCAGCCAGACGGTGAGCGTCTGGTTGCCGGGGCTGGAGAGGAGGACGTAAGCCACGATGTACTCGTTCCACGCCTGGATGAAGCCAAAGATCGCGGTCGCGACGAGGCCAGGCCCGACCAGTGGAAAGGTGATCCGCCAGAACGCGCCGACGCGCGTGCAGCCGTCGATCATCGCCGACTCTTCGAGCTCGACCGGGATGTTGGCGACGAAGCCGCGCAGGGTCCACACCATGAAGGGCAGCACGACCGCCAGGTAGACCAGGATCACGCCCGGCAACGCGTCGGTCATCGCGGCACGGTCGAGCATCAGGTAGAGCGGGATGATCAGAGCGTTGAGGGGCACCATCTGGACGCCGATGATCATCACCAGGAAGGCGGTCCGACCCTTGAAGCCGAAGCGCGCGGTGCCCACGGCCGCGAGGAACGAGATCGCCAGCGCGAGCACGAGCATGACGCCGACGACGACCAGGCTGTTCTTGACGTCGTCGAGAAAGAACGGACGCTCGATCGCATCCAGGAAGTTCTGCAGCGTGAAGGGGGCGGGAAACCACTTCGGCTCCAGGCGCAGGATGTCCTGCCCGGGCTTGAACGCCGTCGCCACCATCCAGTAGATTGGAAACAGCATCACCACCGCGACCGCGATGCCGGCGGCGTCGTACAGCGATTGTTTGACGCGCTCCAGGATGTTGACGCGCAGGTTGAGGTGTGTCGCGGCGCGCTCGGTGCCGGTGCGGATCCCTTGAGCGGCTCCCGGGGCGATCACGCGATCTCCGCCACCTTCACCGTCTCGCGCACGTAGAAGAAGGTCACGAAGACGAGTATCAGCACCATCAAGACCGCGATCGCGGCGCCAAGCCCGTACTGGGTGACCCCGAACGACTCCCGGTACGAGTAGATCGCGATCGTGAAGTAGTCGGAGCTCGGGCGCTGGTTGAGCATCACGTAGATCTGGTTGAAGACCCCGAAGTCCCAGATCGTCGAAAGACAGGTGACGATGAGGAAGATCGGTTTGAGCAGCGGCGCGGTGACGAACCAGAACGCGTGCCATCCCGACGCGCCGTCGACCCTGGCCGCGTCGACGATGTCGCTCGGCACCTGAAGGAGCCCGGCGAACACCGTGATGGTCACGAAGGGGATGGCGCCCCAGACGACCACGACCACCAACACGCCCAGTCCCTGCACTGGGTTGTCGAACCAGTTGTGGTGGATGAAGTTGCCGATGTGCAGGTTGGTGAGCAGGTAGTTGATGACGCCGAACTCGTAGTCGAACATCCACTGCCAGATGTCGACCGAGACGATCACCGGCGTCGCCCACACGAAGACGAGGGAGCTCATGACGATCACGCGGACGGCCTGGTGGACTTTGAGCAGCAGCAGCGCGATCAGTGTGCTGAAGACCACGGTGAGGGCGACGCACGCGAACGTGAAGAGGAGCGAGCGGACGATGACCTGGTGGAAGAGCGGGTCGGCGAGGATGGTCTGGTAGTTCCCCAGCCCCACCCACTCGCCGGAGTGCTGGATGAGCTCCTTCAGCCCGTAGTGCTGCAGCGAGAGCCACACGAGCATGCCGAGCGGGAAAGCCAGGATGCCCGCGATGACGAGCACGCTCGGGCTGATCAGCGCATAGGGAAGGAAGCTCTTGCGCAGCCACGCGCGGCGGCCCGAGAGTTGGGGGACTGGCTCGAGGTCAGGCGTTACGACCGCCACTCCCATCGAACCAGCCCCCTGTGCCTAGCTGCTGCTCGCGCCTAGCCGCCGCCGTTCAGGATCGCGGTGATCCTGTCGCTGGCCGACTTGGTCGCGACCGGGATGTCCTGCTGCTTGGTGAATATCTTGACGAGCATGTCCGGGAGCACGTTCGCGCTCTCGACGCTCGCCCAGTTCTGCGAGTTCGGCACGAAGCGGCTGTTCTTGGCCGCGCCGAAGAAGACCGCATTGAGCCCGGTGCCCAGGTTGAGCATCGAGGTCGTGTTCGGGATGACGCCGCCGACCGTGGCCATGTCGGTCATGTGCTTCTGGCCGGTCAGCATGGCGACCCACGCGTTGGCGAGGTCGACGTGCTTGCTCTTGGCGGCGACGCCGAGGTCGGAGCCGCCGAGGAACACCGGCGCCGTCTGGCCCGAGTTGTGGCTCGGGATGGGAAACGCGCCGAGCTTGTCCTTGAGGGCCGGGTTGCCGGCCTTCGGGTCGGTGATCACGCCGACCTCCCAGCCGTTGGCGATGATCATCGCGATGTGACCCTGCGCGAACGCAGCGTCCTGCTTCGCCTCGTCACCCGTCTTGTCGGCCTTGGAGAGTGTGCTCACGAGCGACTGCAGCCTGGTGAGACCCTGCTGCGCGCCGTCGGAGTTGAGGCTGCCCTGCCACTTACCGCCCGACTGGGTGGCTATGTCACCGCCGAAGTCCCAGACGAATGGAAGCGCCGCGTACCAGTACTTGCCGGGGAAGTAGAGCGCGGAGAAGTTGGGGTCGGAGCGGTGCGCGGTCATCAGCTTCTGGCCGACGGTCAGCAGCTCGTCCATGCTCTTGGGCGGTTGCACACCGGCCGAGTCGAAGAAGTCCTTGCGGTAGATGATCGCGCGGCTGCCCGCGTAGTACGGGACGCAATAAAGCTTGCCGCTCACGGTGCAGGAGTCGGTCAGGGACTGCAGCCACGTGGCGGAGTTGTCAAAGCTCGACTTCTTGCCGGTGATGTCCTCGAGCGCCCCGGCCGCGGCGTACTTGGCCACCAGCGTGTTGCCGAGCTCGACGACGTCGGGCGGGGTGCTGCCCGCGAACGCGGTGTCGAGCTTGGTCCCGATGTCACCCCATTGCTGGATCTCGACCTTGACTTCGACCTTTGGATACTTGGCCTTGAAGTCGGCGTTGACGCTGTCGATCACGCTCGCCGGCGCGCTGCCGTTCATCAGCCACACCGTGAGCGTCCCGATCTGCTCGGCGGGGTTGCCCCCACCCGTGCCGCCACAGGCGGTCGCGACCAGGGCCACGGCCACTGAGAGGACGCTTATCCATCCTTTACGAAGATTCATCTAGGCAATTTCCCCCTGTTCTTTGAACTCGGCGCGGGCGCGCCGTCGTGGTGGTCGCCACCTGGTGCCTCGCCCGTTTTCGACACGCCACGCGAAGCGCCGGCCGAGCGCCCGTTGCGGCTGCGTTGCGGAACGAGGTCGGCGACCAGGCGATAACGGTCGCCGCGGTAGATGGAGCGGACGAACTCGACGATCCGACCTGACTCGGAGACGGTCGTCCGCTCGAAGAGAAATGCGGGTGTGTGCAGCGGGACTCCGAGGACCTCGGACTCCTCTTCGCTGGTGACGGTAGGTTCGATCGCCTGCGTGCCTGAGGCGATCGTGATCCCGTATCGCTCGCGCAGCAGCTCGTAGAAGGAGTGGTCTTCGAAGTCGGCGCGGGTCAGTCCCGGAACCAGCTCCTCTGGAACGTGCAGGACTTCCATCGCCATCGGCTTGGAGTCGGCGAGCCGGAGCCGCTTGACGCGGACCAGGCGGGCCTCGGGCGAAACCCCAAGCCGGTGCGCGAGCCGGGCACCCGCCAGCGTGGAGGTGAGCTCCAGGGTCCGGCTGCCGGGCATCATGCCGCGCCGCCGCATGTCGTCGCTGAACGAGGTGAGGGTCAGCGGTTGGGCGATCTTGGGCTCGGTGACATAGGTGCCGCTGCCGTGGCGGCGGTCGAGGTAGCCGTCGCGCACCAGCTCGTCCAGGGCCGCGCGGACTGTCAGGCGGGAGACGGCGAGATCAATTGCGAGCTGGCGCTCAGATGGGATCGGCTGCCCGACAACGAGCGACTCGATCAGGTCGAGGACCTTGTCGCGTGTCTCTTCTTGCTTACTCATTGGAAGTGGTATTACCCTCCAATCCGTCCCACAGCGGCAAGTTAAGCACATCCTAGGCAAGTGGTCAATACCACTTTCAGAGGGCAGGTGATTTGTGCACTCCGTTAGGTATCGCGAGGCCTGGACACCGAACGGAGCGCACAATTGGCGTTAACACGCATAGTTGGCGCCACGAAGAGGCGCCGGCACTATGCCGACGTGGAGCCTTTTGACCTGGCGACCGCGAAGCGCGCCGGCCTGACGCGGGCGCAGCTCCTGAGTTCCCGCTGGCGTCGTCTCGGACCCCAGGTGTACGTAAGCCGAGACGTGGTGGACGACCCAGTTGTGAGGCTCAAGGCTGCTGTGTTGCGTCTCCCAATGGACGCTGCGTTCTCCGGACGTACTGCTGCATTCCTTCATGGTCTGGACTCGCAATGCCATGTCATCGAAGCGACGCTTCCGGCTCCAACGCGCATCTCACGCCGCGCCGGAATCACCATCAGGCGCCGCCGGCTGGCGCCGGATGAGGTCGTCATCCGGAAGGGCTTTTCGGGTGACGTCGGCGCTCCGCACCGTTCGGGACCTCGCATCGCGCCTCGACCTGGTCGAGGCCGTGGTCGTGCTGGACACGGCGCTGCACCGTCGAACCCGCGAGCGAGAGTCCGATGGAGACACGACTTCGCATCAAGAAGTTGATTCGGCTCGACCAAGTTCCATTGCATGGCGAGCACTGCTGTTGGTGTTGGGGGGACTCCCGCGCCCAAAGGCGCAGATTCCCGCTTCATGACGAGCACGGTTGGTTCCTGGGCCGGGCCGATCTCTACTACCCCGAACGGCGCCTGGTCATCGAGTACGACGGAGCCGCTCACCGCGATAGCCTCGCCACCGACAACCGGCGCCAGAACCGCCTGGTCGACGCGGGCTATCGCGTCCTCCGCTTCACCGCTTGGGACGTGCTGGGCTCACCGGACTCGGTGCTCGACCTGGTCCGGCGAGCCCATATAGAAGGACGCGAGGGGCTCAGGTAGTCGCCGCACCCGCCGGGTTAATCACATGAGGGCACCGCTTTGGCGGAGCAATAAACCTACCTGGAGGTTCAGAGATGGAGTTCATCGGGTTCATCATCATGGGGGCCATCGT
>DASWDZ010000117.1:0-4307 GCA_036395015.1 Candidatus Dormiibacterota bacterium
CTCCGCGATAGCTGGCGCCGGGAAAGCCTGGTCCGGCCACTGCAGCCGTCCCTGGAGCGCTACGTCAAGGACTCTCTGAGGACCGTCGAGCTCGCAATCGCCGGCCTGGGCCAGGCCGGAGCCGACCTGGAGCTGCTGCGCGGTGACTTTGACTCGGCGGCGCTGCCGCTCGAGGTCTTCCTGCGCGGCCTGGACGCCGAGCCGGCGCTGCAGCGCTCAGCCTAAAAGGCGCCGTGGGCGCCGGTTGTGCACTGGGTTAGGTATCAACAGGCCAGGGAACCGAACAGGGTGCACATTCGGTGGCTTAGGCGAGCTCAGGCTTTCTAGAACGTCTATTATCCGCAGCAACCTGGCTTGGCTCCGGTCGGTCAAGGATGGCACTCTCGGGTCAGGCCGGCCCCTTGCCCACCGCTCTTTCCATCTGCTCGCGGCTGATTTTGCCCTCGGCGACGACGCGATCATCGACCAGCACGACGGGCACGCGCCAGTCGTAGAGGTCGTGGAGATCGTCGTCGGCGTCGACGTCGGCGAGCTCGGGCTCGTGGCCGAGGTCGCCGAGGAGTTCCAGGGCCGAGTCGCAGAGGGAGCAACCCTGGCGGGTGACCAGGACCAGCTTCATGCCCGGCTAGCCGGGCAGCCGGAGCGTCTGCCCCACCTCGATGATTGGGCCGTCGAGCCCGTTGGCCTGCTCGATGTCCTGGACACGGACTCGGACATCATCCGCCGGATAGTGCTCCGACGCGATCGACCAGAGCGTGTCTCCGGGCTGGACGACCACCGTCGTGTAGCCGGTCGACGTGCTCCCATGCGCCGCCATCGCAAGCCCCACACCGACCAGGAAAACGGCGGCGACTGCCGCCAACAGTCGCCGCATCGAGCGAAAGCCGCCGGCGCGGGGTGCCCGCCAAGGTTTGATCCCGTGACCGGTGGCGTACATACGTTCGGAAGCATAGCGAACGGCCGTTCGCATGTCAAGAGGACGAACAAAGGTTTGCACTTGCGGCCGCAAAGTGTTAGGATGGCCCGCAGCGTCCCCCCACTACGCTCTGGAGAAAGCACGAATTGCCTGAACACCTGACCGACAGACAGACCAAGATCCTCGACTACATCCGTTATGTGACCAAGGTCCGCAACTATCCGCCCAGCGTGCGTGAGATCGGCGAGGCGGTCGGACTGAGCTCCAGCTCGACGGTCCACAACCACCTCAACCAGCTCGAGCGCCGGGGCCTGATCAAGCGCGATCCCAGCAAGTCCCGGACCGTGCAGCTCGTCGCCGATATGGAGTTGGACGAGAAGCGGCGCAACGCGGTCTCGGTGCCGATCGTCGGCCACGTCGCCGCCGGGAGTCCAATCCTCGCCGAACAAAACATCGAAGACCATGTCCTGCTCTCCTCGGAGCTCGCCAAGGACGGCTACTTCCTGCTCCGCGTTCGCGGCGACAGCATGATCAACGCCGGCATTCTCAGTGACGACCTGGTCCTGGTCCGGCCCCAGCACGAGGCCCCCAACGGTTCGATCGTGGTCGCCCTGGTCGACGGCGACGCCACCGTCAAGCGCTTCGAGCGCACTGATGGGCCGAGCGGGCACGTCAAGCTGATCGCCGAAAACCCTGCCTACGAGCCGATCGTGACGACCAACGTCAGCCTGGTCGGCCAGGTCCGAGGTGTGATCAGGCTTTTCCGTTAGCCGAGTAACTCGTGAAGCGCCCTGCCACGTGACGGGGCGCCCAGCCCCAGGCCAGGGTCCCACCCTCGACGTACTCGGTCCGCTCCACGCCGCCGATCTTGCGCAGTTCGGCGAGCACTGCCTCCCTGCCGTATGGCACGAGGATCTCGAGGGGGACGGCGTCGCCGCGGCTCGCCCGGTCGATCACCTGCAGCAGCTCCCCAAACCCCGTCCGCTTGAGGGCGGAGATGGCGACCGCACCGGGGTACCGTTCTGACAAAGCGCCGATCGCGCGCCGCCTCGAGGCCGGTCCCAGGAGATCGACCTTGTTCAGGGCGACCACGCGCGGCTTATCCGCCGCGCCCAGGTCGGCCAGGATCTTCTCGACGGTCCGCGCCTGCTCCTCGACGGCGGGGGCGCTGAGGTCCAGCACCTGGAGGATCAGGTCGGCCTCGGTCACCTCCTCCAGGGTGGCCCGGAACGCCGCCACGAGGTCGGTCGGCAGCTTCTGTATGAAACCAACGGTGTCGGTAAGCAGGAGCTCGCGGCCGGCCGGGAGCTCGAGCTTGCGCGTGGTCGGGTCGAGCGTCGCAAACAGTCTCTGCTCGGCCCGAACATCGGCGCCGGTGAGCACGTTGAGCAGGGTCGACTTGCCCGCGTTGGTGTAGCCCACGATCGCGGCCGTCTCGAGCGCGGCCCGGCGCCGGCCGGTCCGCTGCTGGTGTCGCTGAGTGCGCACCTGCTCGATCTCGCGCTCGAGGTCGCGGATCCGCTTGCGGATGCGCCGGCGCTCGACCTCGATCTGCTGCTCGCCGAAGCCGCCGCGCGCGCCCACTCCCCCACGCCGTCCACCGACCTGGCGGTCGTACGCGTAGGCGCCGATCAGGCGTGGCAGAAGGTGATGCAGGCGTGCGGCCTCGACCTGCAGCCGGCCCTCATGAGTGCGCGCGTGCTGGGCGAAGATCTCGAGGATGATCTCGGTCCGATCGAGGACGCGCGCCTTCAGCGCGAGCTCCAGGTTGCGCTGCTGCCGGGGGCTCAGGTCTTCGTTGCAGATGATCACGTCGTATTCGCCCTCGACCTTCATGTCTCGAAGCAACTCGACTTTGCCCATGCCGATTAGATGCGCGGGGTCGACCTCCGACCGCCGCTGCACATCGGAGCCGACGACCTCGGCACCGGCGGTCCGCGCGAGATCGGCGAGCTCGGCCATCTGGTCGCGCACGGTCTCGGGCGTCGTGCCGGGCAACAGGATCCCGACGAGATACGCCCGCTCGCGCGGGGCTTTGGTCGTGATCATTTGACAGCGGTCAGAGGGCGAGCTTCCTCATCCGCGTCATCGCCTCCTCGAGCCGCGCGTCGGGTGCGGTGACCGAGAGGCGGAAGTAACCCTCGCCGCCGGGGCCGAACCCCACGCCTGGGGTGATGTTGACCCCCACCTGGTCCAGCACATGGGACGCGAAACCGATCGAGTCATAACCCTTGGGCACAGGAGCCCATACATAGAAGGTCGCGCGAGGCGGCTTGATGCTCCAGCCCAGGCTGTTGAGCGTGTCGGCGACCAACCGATGCCGTCGCGCGTATACCGCGCAGGCGGCCCTGGTTTCCTCCTCCCCCCCGTTCAGGGCTTCGATCGCCGCCCACTGCACGGCCTGGAAGATGCCGGAATCGATGTTGGTCTTGAGCTGGCCGATCAGGGCGACCAGGTCGGCGCGGCCGCACACCCATCCGATCCGCCAGCCGGTCATGTTGTAGGTCTTGGACAGCGAGTGAAACTCGAGCCCGATCTCTTTGGCGCCCGGAATCTCGAACAAGGTGAGCGGTCGGTATCCGTCGAACGCGATCTCCGAGTAGGGCGCGTCGTGGCAGAGCACGATGTCATGGCGGCGGCAGAAGTCCACGGCCTTCTCCAGGAAATCTCGACCGGCAGTCGCGGCGGTTGGGTTGTTCGGGTAGTTCAACCACATCAGCCGCGCCCGGCGCGCCACGTCCTCGGGGATGGCGTCCAGGTCGGGGAGCCAACGATTCTCAGCCGTCAACGGCATCGGGAAGGGATCCGCGCCGGCCATGATTGCGCCCGTCACGTACACCGTGTAGCCGGGATCTGGGGCCAGCACAACATCGCCAGGGTCGACCAGCGCCAGCGGCACGTGGCTGATGCCGTCCTTGGAGCCGAGCGTCGGAAGGATCTCGGTGTTCGGGTCCAGCTCGACGACCGCGCGATCGTTATACCAGCGGGTGATCGCTTCTCTCAGCTCCGCAAGGCCGAAGTAGGACGGGTAGCGGTGGTTTGCCGGATCGGACGCGGTCTCCTGGAGCACGCTCACGATGCGCCCCGGCGTCGGCAGGTCGGGGTCGCCGATGCCAAGCGAGATGACGTCAACGCCTGCGCGCTTCTTTTCCTGGACCTTGCGATCGATCTCCGCGAACAGGTAGGGCGGAATCCGGCTCAGCCGCTTGGCTCCGGACACAGTCTTACTCACTCAGGTAACTGAGGATACCCGGCAGCGGATCGGCCTCGATCTCGAACCATTTCACGCGGGCGTCGCGCCGCCACCAGCGCAGCTGACGCCGTGCGTAGCGGCGGTTGGAGCGCGCCATCGCGCGCGGCAGCTCCTCGACGGTCAGCTCGCCGCGGATGT
>DASWDZ010000118.1:0-7951 GCA_036395015.1 Candidatus Dormiibacterota bacterium
GTCGCTTCCATCATCTGGCGCACGCTTTCCGCCAGCTCGGGGTCGGCCGGGCTCTGCCAGTAGAACGACCTGGCGACGCGCGTGCGGTCGTCGCCCAAGACGCTCAAGCGCGTTGTGATGTACATCTCGGTCGGCTGGTCAGCAGTCAGCGTCAGCTCACGCTGCGGCTCGACCGAGACCACCCGCATGCTGACCATGCTGCCGCCGTGATGGCAATGAAACTCGGAGCCCAGGTTCTCGCCGCGTGCGCCAGGGATGGCTTCGACGTCGTCGGAGAAGAGGTAGCGCTGCATCACCGCCGGCTCCAGCATCAATTCGTAAACCAGGTCCGCCGGCGCCTCGACCGTCACCTCTGAGTTCACGAGGGCCTCTTCCGGCCTGACCCGTTTTCGCTCGGTCGCCTGAGCCGTCTCCCAGAGGTGCGCGATCTCCCGGTAGCCGCCCGAGATCTCGCCCAGGTCGAACTCTTCGGTGTGCGGCTCGAAGAGTTGCCGTGTTTCCTCAGGCAGATCCTGGAGGACTGAATCGGTGACCAGGAGGTACTCCTTGGATGGGATCGTGTTTTTGAGCAGCCGGTGGGCGACGATCACGTCCGTCCCGTGTAGCTGCTCCACCGCCCCGAGTCGCTGCCGCGAGAACTTGCCGTGGTGGACGACGAACTTCAGCTTGAGGATGCCGATGTTGGCGCACGCGTTACAGGGACAGGTCGTCACGGCCTGCATATCGCGCAGCCGCCGGTGAAACGCGACGAACGTGCCCTCGAGCGCGTTGATCACATCGGGCGTGGAGAGTCCGCTGATGAAGAGGATCGCGTCACCCTCGACCTGCGATACGTCCATGCGACCCTGGAGGCTGCGCACCATCGTGTCCAGCAGCTCGTGGAGGATCGACCAGCTGTGCTCGACCTCGGTCTGGGCGATGAACTTCGAGTAACCCGAGATGTCGGCCAGCACGAGGGCGCCCTCCTGGAGACCCGAGAACTGCGCTGCGCTGCTCATTTCACTGCGTAGTAGCGCAACGATTCGATGTGCAGCGCTCCCGACTTCCCGTTGAGGTAGAGCGCCGGTTGCGTCGCCCCGGTGGATCGGGTTTCAGTCACCTGAGCGAGTCGCTTTCCGTCGACATAGATCTGAATCGTCGTGTCGTCGACCGCCAGTGCGATGTCGACCGTGCGTCCGGTCTGCAGGCCGGGGACGTGTTGTGTCGAGGTGAGCGCCTGGTTGTCAGCACCGCTTGGCGACAGCCAGAGCGTCATCGTCTCCTCGGGGATGTCGACACTTAGATAGATCGAGGCTTTCTCAGACGGACCCTCACCACGGACCTGCCAATCGAAGTAGAAGTCACTTCCTGCGTCGACGTGAAAGACGAGGTGTGCCACGTAGTTCTTGAGCGACGGCCCGTCGAACTCGGCGTACAGGGACGAGTCCTTGAGGAGCTTGATGTCGATCGTGCTGCCGTAGGCATACGCCATCGAGCCGACCGGATCGGGCGAGGGCTCGGCGTCCCCCCAGGCCGTCTTGGTCTTGCCGGCGTCGTAGATCAGGCTCCCATGCGTCGGTCCGTTGACCGAGCCGGTCAGGCTGCCGGGGTTGTTCGAGCCGCGCGACGCGGCGATCGCGTAGCCGACGCCACCCAGGACGAGGAGCGCCGCGAGCGCCGCGCCACCGATGGCCATCGGCCGCGACACCTTGATGGGCGGTCGCCTCGTCGCGGTTGTGGTAGCCGTCGCTGGCGCGGGCGCCGGCGCCTTGGCCGTGACCGCGACCACGGGTGACGGTGCCAGCGACGGCAGTGCCTCGACGAAAGCCGTGCATGACGGGAAGCGGTCCCCGGGTTCCTTGGCCAGCGCCCGGACGAGCGCCCGCTCGACGGTGGCAGGGAGGTCGGGATTCACGCTCTTGGGGGCGGGCAGCGGCGAGCGCATCTGGGCGAGCATCACCGCCGCCGGCGTCTCGGCGTGGAACGGAGGGTGGCCGGCCAGGGCCTCGAAGGCGACGACGCCCAGCGAGTACTGGTCGGAGGCGGGTCCGGTCTCACCGCCGCCGCACTGCTCGGGGGACATGTACTCAGGCGTGCCGACGACCATGTCCAGGCGCGTCAGCCGCTGGTTGGCCGCCATCATGCGCGCCAGGCCGAAGTCGCCGAGCACGCTCTTGCCGTCCTTGGTCATGAGCACGTTCGAGGGCTTGACGTCGCGGTGGAGGACCCCGTTGGCGTGGGCGTAGTCGAGGGCCGAGGCGACTGCTCCGAGCACCTCCAGTGCCCGGGGCATCGGCAAAGGCTCGCCCAGCTCGTGAGCGAAAGTGCCTCCCTCGACGAACTCGGTGACGATGTAGGGCTGGCCGTCGAACTCGCCGTGGTCGAAGACGGTCAGGATGTGGGGGTGCCGGAGCCGGGCGATGGCGATCGCCTCCCGGCGGAAGCGCTCGCGGAACTCGGGGTCCTCGGCCAGGAAGTCGGGGAGGACCTTGATCGCGACCATGCGCTCCAGCGCGTGGTGGTAGGCCTTGAAAACGGTGGCCATTCCGCCCCGGCCGACCTGCTCCATGACCTCGTAGGGTCCGATCCGCACACCGGGCGCGACTTTCATCGCAGGGAAGGATGAGGTGCGGGGCGCTCCCGCGCAACACCTTCAAACTAAAGGACGTGAGTACTGAAACCAGAGTGCCGGACGAGCTCGTCGATCTCCTGACCACGAACATCCTTGGCCATGTGTCGTTGCTGACCCCAAGCGGGCGCATCGCGACCAACGTGATGTGGGTCGACTATGACGGCGAGCACGTGCTCACGAGCTCGCCGATTGGGGGGCGGAAAGGTCGCAACTGGCGGCTGAACCCGCAGGTGGCGGTGTCCGTGGTCGACCGCGAGAACCCCTGGCGGTGGGTCGAGGTGAGCGGCCGGGTGACCGACATCCACCCCGACGAAGGCCTGGCCTTCATCAACAGGATGTCGGAGCGATACACGGGCCGCCCCTACCAGCGACCCGGCGAGCGGGAGGTGTTCGTGATCACGCCGGATCGGGTCCGCTCCACGGCCGGCCGGCGGTAGCCGCGAGGGGGTCGCGAGCGACGGCACTTCCCATATGTAGCCTGGCAAGCAAACATGGGGGTTGCGCGCGGGTACAAGGCGTGCGACGATCGTGGTGGCCCCGGTGGGTTCGGAAGGCGCAAGCCCAAGGAATTCGTCGGGGTCACTGCTTTTCTGGGCGTTTGAGTAGACCTCAGCCAGACGGGGGCAGCGCGCACTCCACCAGTGCGGTCATGAGGTGTGGCGCAGAGGCTTCGGAGATCCCATGGTCGCGAAGCGACTTCCAGACCGCGAAGTCAGTGAGCGCAAGGATGAGCTGCAGCTTCGGCGTCGCCTCCGGTGCTTCGGTGTCGAGCGCTCGGAGCGCTAGCTCCGCGATGCCGGCTTCGACCCCCCGCAACTCGTCGTCCAGCTCCGGGACGCGATTGCGCTCGCGGCGCGCGGCCTCCAGCGAGGCCCAGGCGCGGGCGTAGAAGGCGCAGACCTCGTCGACGAAGCGGACCAGTCTGTCGTGGGTCGACTGGAGCCCGTCGTACAGCCGGCCGGCGTCCTCGGGCTTCGGTGGATTGACTGCGTCCCAGGTCAGCCGCCCACACGCGTGAACCAGAGCACCCATGGTCGGAAAGTGTCGGTAGACGGTGGCCGGGGCGACTCGAGAACGAGCGGCGACGTCTGCCTGCGAGGTGGCGGCGACGCCTTTCTCGGCGTGAAGCTGCATGGTCGCCCAGATGATCTGGTTGCGCGTCTCCTCGATGGCTTCAGCCCGCCTTTGCATCCGGTAGGGGCGAGCCCGGCGCTTGGCTATTGACAAAACGTACCTTTCATGAAATAGTCATTTCGCAAATTGTAGCTCCCGCGGCAACCGGGATCAGAAAGGGGTGAAAGTCGATGCAAGGCTGGGTGCGCTGGCTGGTCGTCACGCTTCTCGTCGGCGCTGTCGTTTTCCTCCTCACTCCGCTCTTGCCGGTGCCGGCGACCGCTCCGCAGCCGCCCGCCGCCATCTTCCCCTTCTTCGTGGTGCTGGCCTTCGTCGAGTCCATGGCGTTCGGACTTGGGGTGGCCTTTCTGATCTTCGGCCGGCCCCTCCTGACCGCGACCGGAGTCTCGCCGCGACTCGCCACCGCCGCCTACTTGTCGATCGCCTTCCTGCTCGCCAACTGGTGGCCCCACGACTACATCCACCGCGTGACCAACGGTGACTGGAACCGGATCGTGCTCGTCGAATATGGCTTTCACCTTCCGCTGATCCTGGCCGGAGCCGTGGTCGCGTGGTTCTACGTCAGGGTGGCGATGCGGTCAACCCGCCAGGTCCAGTCTGAACAGGGCGTGCTGCTCGGCGCCGGGAGATAGCTCAAGCTCAGTCCGAATTCTCAACCTGTCCTCACGGTGCTCTCAGGTTTGGTCGCGATCTTGTTGGCAACGGCCGTATCAAACTTTTCAAGGAGCACATGAGATGGAGATCGACAACGTGAGTCCGGCACCCGAGGCGCGACCGCGCCCCCGAGTCGGCCGGCGCGCCGCCCTCGGCATTGCCGGAGTGGGAGCAGTGGTCGGCTTGCTTGGCGGGGCCACCGTCGCCAGCTACGCGGCAACCCCCACCCCGACGCCACAGGGGAATCAGCCGGCGGCAAGCTCGACCTTCGACCCGACCAAGGGCGGCCACGTGGGCGCCAACGGTGTCGTTGAGAAGCTGCTCACCGGCACCACGGCGGACAAGGCCAGGGCGGCGGCGCTGGCGGCGGTCCCCGGCGCGACCATCGAGCGCGTGGAGAACGACGCCGAGGGCGCGGTCTACGAGGCACACATGGTCAAGAGCGACGGCACGCACGTCACTGTGAAGATGGACGCCAACTTCAAAGTCACCGGCATCGAGACCGGTCCCGGTCCTCGCCCGGCCGCGTAAGCGCGTCACCTCAGGGTTCGCCGGATGGCCCGGCGGACCCTGGTCTTCGATTCGGTGGTTCTGGCTCCAAAAACTCCTTTCGGGCGGGCGCCGATGAGCTGGTGGGCGGCCAACAGTCATAGTGGTCATCAGCCGCCAAGGAGTTTGAGATGAAAGAGCAAAACCTGGACATCTACGGACACGAGCCGATTCCGTGGTCGCGGGCCTTGAAGCAGCTCGAAACGCAGACCCGGGAAGGGGGATCCGGACGGACCTGCTGGCTGGCCACGACGGATCCTGACGGTCGGCCTCACCTGGCCGCGGTGGGCGCGATCTGGGACGACGGCAAGTTCTACGTCGTGAGCGGGCCTCGATTACGGAAGAGCAAGAACCTCGCCGCCAACCCGAGATGCGCGGTGTCGATCTCGTTGGACGACCTCGATGTCGTGGTCGAAGGCACCGCCCGCAAGGTGACCGACATGGACGTCCTGGAGCGCGTGGCGAACATCTACGCGGACCTGGGCTGGCCGGCGCACGCGAGCGAGGGAGCGATCATGGCGGAGTACAGCGCGCCGAGCGCGGGACGCGGGCCGTGGAACCTGTATGAGGTCTCGCCGACCGCGGCCGTGGGAGTTGCGACCGCGGAACCGCATGGAGCGATGCGCTGGCGATTCGACACCTAACGCTCGCGATTCCGCCTCGCTGACGCCGGCGGAGCGCAATGGGCACCCAATACCGCCTCGCTGACGTCACCGGAGCGGAATGTGCGCGGTGCAGGTGCCCTGAATTCGGTTGGTGGACCTGAGTTCCCACAATGCGAACACCCTTCGCGTGTTCGGCGGGCGACCTTTGAACTGGGTTTCGCCTGGTTCCGCTGTTGGCGACGTTGAGGTCCTAGCCACCATCCGATGCTTTGTTGAGGAGCATTCGGAGCGTGCGGGACGAACCGCTCCACCCTAATATCTCGGCCGGTCCGGGAACGGCATGATTCGCGCGTGGAGACTCCCGACCGGGCGACCGAGCAAGCCGAATATGAGGCAGCCATTGCGGCGGGGGCGGGAGGTGACGCCTACCAGGGGCTGGCAATCGCCCTCTTCTGGCAGAACGACCGGGATGGCGCCCTTCGCGCGATGGAGCAGGCTTACGTGCAGTTGCGGCGCCGGGCGGACCATGGCCGGGCGGCCTGGGCAGCCCTCTGGCTAGGGAGTCAATATCTTCGCTTCAAGGCGAATCGCGCCGTTGCCGCCGGATGGATCGCCAGATCCAAGCGGCTCAGGCGGAGCCTTCGGCGGAGACGGGACGGGTGATTCTCATGCACGCCCTCGCTACAGGCGACTCGGCTGAGATGTCCTGTTCGACAGGCCGGAAGCTAGGACGCCGACACGACGAGCGAGATGGCCGGGAGCTCAATCCCGCCGGCGCCCGCGAATGACGCCACCCGCTCGGCGATCTGCTCGCGAATCTGGCGCAGCTCGTCTTCATGGAGGCGGCCGAGGACGATCGCGATACCGCCGGCCGCGCTGTTCAGGAACTCCCAGTAGTCGTCGATGTCGCGGAAGGGCCACGTGAAAGCGACGTCGTCGATCTGCGGCTCCGAGAAACCAGCTCCCGCAAGAAGCTGGGGGAGGCGTTCGCGGTCGGCGAGCGCAAAGATCCCCGGGGCACCCGCCTCCGGCGGTGGCATGTGCCCCCGTTCCTGGAGCACGCGCGACGGCAGCGCCGCCCACGGGTTCTGCTCCGGCCCCGTGAAGACGGCGCAGGAGAGCCGTCCGCCGCGGCGCAGTACCCGGCGCGTCTCCGCGAAGGCTGCCGATGGATCCGCCATCAGCATGTATCCCCAGCGGCACAGGACGCCGTCGAACGCCTCGTCGTGGAGGTCGATCGCCTCCGCGTCCATCACGCGGCACTCGACGTTCTCCAGACCGAGCTCGTGCGCATGGCGCCGCGCCGCCTCAACCATCCCCTCGGAGAAGTCGCTTATGATCACGCGCCCGCCTGGTCCAACGAGACCGGCGGCGGCGAAGCCGACGACGCCGCTGCCCGCCGCGAGCTCGAGGATTGCCTCGCCGCGCTCGGGCGCAAGCCGCTCCAGCATCCTCTCCGTCACGGGCCGCGCTATCTCCTCGAGGTACGCGTGGCGGCGGTCCCATCCCGGCGCCATCGCGTCCCACACGGCTTGACTCGCTCGCCGGAAATCAGTCGGGTCCATCGCCTGCGAGAACCCTAGCGCGCCGCCTCCGGCCCTACCAGCCTGAAAGGAGGGATCAAGCGTGATACGCCGACTGCTTTCCAGGGTGGCGGTGGCATCGGGACTTTCTGTCGTGTCAGCCCCGACGAGGATATGCCGTCGGTCTCGGGGTGAACAATCGCGACTCGAACGCCTTCGCCGCCGCCGCCGCCCCGCCGGCGGCTGCGAACGCCTCCGCCACGCGGCGGGCACCTGCTGCCTTGGTCATCGCCTCCCGGATCTTGTTTCGGAGCCGATCAGGACGCAGGCGCGTAGCGGGCAGGCGGGTGCCAGCGCCGGCGATCTCCACCCGCCGCGCGACCTCGAGCTGATCACGCCCGAATGGCACGACGCAGACCGGCACGCCTCTCGCCAAGGCCTTCTGGGTGGCGCCCATGCCTCCATGGGTCACCGCGCAGATGGCGCGATCGAGCACCGCAGCGTGCGGGACGAACCGCTCCACCCTTGCGTTTCCTGGAATGCGATAGTCCGCCGGGTCGCCGGCGGGCAATGTGGCGACAACCACGACGGGCTCGTCTGCAAGAGCGTCAAGAGCTGCCTGGACGAGGCGGCCATCGTTCTGGAACTCTGAAGAGGTCGTCACGAGCACGATCGGCCGCGTGACCTCGGCCAGCCACGCCGGTGGTTCATGAGGTGGGTCCCACTCGCATGGCCCGACCATCACAATCGAGTGCGGCCAGTCGCGGCGGTGGTATTCGAAAGGCTCGGCTGTCATGTAGATCAGCAGGGGCGGCTGGAGGAACAGCTGATCCACATTTGCGTACGGCGAAAGCCCGAGGTGACTGCGCACGCGG
>DASWDZ010000119.1:0-7071 GCA_036395015.1 Candidatus Dormiibacterota bacterium
CCGAAGATCCCGTCGAGTACAACCTGAAGGGCGTGAACCAGGTTCAGATCAACGAGGGCATCGGTCGGACGTTTTCCGCTGCGCTCCGTTCTTTCCTCCGCCAGGACCCCGACGTGATCCTTGTCGGCGAGACGCGCGACCTCGAGACCGCGCAGATCAGCATTCGAGCCGCGCTCACCGGCCACCTAGTGTTCTCCACGCTCCACACGAATGACTGCCCCTCGACCATCGCGCGGCTTCTCGACATGGGGATCCCGCCGTTCCTGGTGGCGTCGTCGCTCCTCCTCCTCCTGGCTCAACGGCTGGGCCGGAAGGTGTGCCGCGCGTGCCGGGAGCCGTACGACGCCGACGAGGAGAGCCTCGTCCCGTATGGCCACGTTCCCTCGGGGAAGGGGAAGGTCCAGTTCTACAAGGGTAAGGGTTGCGCGACGTGCAACTTCACGGGCATGAAGGGTCGCGTCGCGATCTATGAGGTCATGCCGATCAGCGAGGAGCTCCGCGACGCTATTCTCAAGAACGCGCCCACCGCCGAATTGCGGTCGCTCGCGCAATCGCAGGGGATGAGGACCCTGCGTCAGGCGGGGCTCATGAAGGTCCTTGAAGGAACTACGACTGTCGAGGAAGTGCTGAGAGTTACCCTGTCCTGAGCAGGGGCATTGAGACGTAGGGAGGCACAATGGCCGCCAATATGGCCGATCTTCTGCAGCTCATGGTGGACCGCGGCGCGTCGGACCTGCACATCACCAGCGGGACCTACCCCCAAATCCGGGTCAACGGCCGCCTGACCCAGCTCAACCAGTTCGAGGTGCTGACACCCCAGGACACCCAGCGCCTCTCCTACAGCGTGCTGAACGAGGGTCAGAAGCAGAAATTCGAGGAGGAGAACGAGCTCGACCTCTCCTTCGGCATCCAGGGCCTGGCGCGCTTCCGGTGCAACGTCTACCGCCAGCGCGGCGCCGTGGGGTGCGCGATCCGCGTCATTCCCTACAAGATCCGCTCGTTCGACGATCTCGGGCTGCCCCAGATCGTCCAGCAACTCGCCGACCGGCCCAAGGGGCTCATCCTGGTCACCGGGCCGACCGGGTCCGGGAAGTCGACGACGCTCGCCGCCATGATCGACAAGGTCAACAGCGAGCGCCACGACCACATCATGACGATCGAGGACCCGATCGAGTTCGTCCATCCGCACAAGCAGTGCCTCGTCAACCAGCGCGAGGTCTTCGCCGACACCCACTCGTTCACCAAGGCGCTCAAGTCGATCCTCCGCCAGGATCCGGACGTGGTGCTCGTCGGCGAGATGCGCGATCTGGAGACGATCGCGGCGGCCCTGACGATCGCGGAGACCGGCCATCTGACGTTCGCCACCCTGCACACGAACTCGTGCGCCCAGACGATGAACCGGATCATCGACGTGTTCCCGACGGCCCAGCAGTCGCAGGTGCGGTCGCAGCTCGCGCTGGTGCTGGAAGGCGTGCTTTCGCAGACCCTCATTCCCAAGGTCGGTGGCGGACGCGTGATGGCGCTGGAGATCATGACCGCCACGCCCGCCATCCGCAACCTCATCCGTGAGGAGAAGATCCACCAGGTGTACTCCGCAATCGCCACCGGCCAAAAGTTTGGCATGCAGACGATGAACCAGTCCCTGTCGGATCTTGTGAAGCGGCATTTGATCACGCGCGAGGACGCGCTGAACCGGTCGACTCTGGTCGAGGAGTTGCTGCAGCTCCTCGCGCACGAAGGTCCGGCGGCCACGGCCGGCGCGGGCGCCGGCGCGTCACCGTTCGCTAAGCGATAGGAGGAGGGCACTATGGCAATGTACGCATATCGCGGCCGCTCGGGGGGAGCGGTCGTCTCCGGTGAGATCGAGGCGAACGACCGCCCCACCGCCGTCACCCAGCTGCGCGCGCGGGGCGTCGTCGCGACCTCCGTCCAGGAGCGGACGGCCAAGCCCGTCGGCATGAAGAAGATCGGCGGCAAGGTCAAGGACAAGCACCTGGCGATCTACACACGGCAGTTCTCCACGATGGTGGACGCTGGCCTCCCGATCGCGCAGTGCCTCTCGATCCTCGCGGAGCAGAGCGAGTCCAAGGTCCTGCGGGACGTCACGGGCAAGATCGCGCACGAGGTCGAGGGCGGCGTCACGCTCGCCGAGTCCTTCCGGAAGTACCCCAAGGTCTTCAACGATCTGTTCACGAACATGCTCCAGGTCGGTGAGTCCGGCGGTGTGCTCGACGTCGTCCTGCAGCGCCTCTCCGTCTACATCGAGAAGGCGGCCAAGCTGAAGAGCAAGGTCAAGGGGGCGATGGTCTACCCCGCCACCATCATCAGCGTCGCGGTGCTGGTCATCGTCTTCATGATGATTTTCGTCATCCCGACATTCGCCAAGATGTTCGAGGGGATGGGCGCGGAACTCCCGCTGCCGACGGCGATCGTCATGTGGCTGTCGGAGTTCACGCAGAGGTACATCCTTGTCATGGTGGGCGTGGGCGCCGCCGTGATCTACGCGATCAAGCGCTACTACAACACCGATCAGGGCAGCAGCGTCATCGACGCGTTCTTGCTGAAAGTGCCGGTCATCGGCATGCTCATTCGCAAGGTCGCCGTCGCGCGGTTCACTCGGACGCTCGGCACGCTGATCTCCTCGGGCGTCCCCATCCTCGAGGGCCTGCTCATCACCGCCCGGTCGGCCGGGAACCGCGTCGTCGAGAAGACCGTCATGCAGGCGCGCACCGCTGTGACCTCGGGCCGGACGCTCTCCGAGCCGCTCAAGGGCAGCACCGTGTTCCCGCCCATGGTGGTGCACATGATCAACGTCGGCGAGAACACCGGCGCGCTCGACCAGATGCTCTCGAAGATCGCCGACTTCTACGACGATGAGGTCGACACGGCTGTGTCGGCGCTCACGTCGCTGCTCGAGCCCATCATGATCGTCTTCCTCGGCGTCGTGGTCGGCGGGCTCGTGGTCGCGATGTATCTTCCGATCTTCCGCCTGGTCACGCTGATCAAGTAGTGAAAGCGTTCAACGTCAGCGGGCCGCTCCGGGCATTCTCCTGGGCGCGGCTCGGGGCCGCCCTGGTCCTGCTGGCGTTTGGACCGTTCGCCTCGCCCGGCCTCATGCCGGGCGAGAGCGAAATCCTGGTCCTGGCGCTCATCGTCGCAATCGCGTCGTCGGGCGCCTTGCTGTTGTTCGGCCCGCCGGCCCAGCCGCGGCGCCTCGCGTGGTTGATCTGCCTGCTCGACGCCGCGCTCATCACGGCGGTCGTCGCGGCGACCGGCGGCGCGCGCTCGATCTTCGCCTTCCTGTACGTGCTTTGCGTCACTGCCGCTTGCGTGTTGCTGTCCCGCACGCGCGGCCTCGCCATCGCGGCGGTCTCCAGCATGCTGTACACGGGTATTGTCGTCGGACGCACCGTGCTCCCGCTGAGCATGTTCTTCGACGCGCCCCAGGGGACCACGACGCTCGAGATGCTCACGATGTTCCTCAACGCCGTGACGTTCCTCGTCGTCGCGATCGTCGCCGGCGGTCTCGGCGAGCGGTACCGCGCCACCCGGCAGGAGCTCGAGACACAACAAAAGGACCTTCGCGATCTCCAGGCGTTCAAGGATCTCGTATTCCAGTCCGTCGGCACCGGGCTGATCGCGCTCGACCGGGAGCACCGGATCACCGCGTTCAACCGCGCCGCCGAGGAGATCATCGGAGTGGCGGCATCGGAGGCGATCGGTCGCCGCTGGTCGGCGCTCGTCGGCGCCACGGTACCGCTCGCCTCGATCGAGATGGCGATCGACGGCAACCCGCGCGCGCCCACGCGGCACGAGACGGGGTTGCGCCGGGCCGACGGCACGACGGTGCCCGTGCGCATGACCTTCTCGGCGCTCCGCTCCGGTGAGGGCGAACGGCTGGGGCTCATCAGCGCGTGTGAGGACCTCTCGGCAATTCGCGAGATGGAGACGCGGATGCGTCAGGCCGATCGGCTGGCGACGCTCGGACGAATGGCGGCGAACATCGCGCACGAGATCCGCAACCCGCTCGCCTCGCTCACGGGAGCGATCGAGGTCCTTACGAGCCCGCTCACGGCCGAGGACGCCCGCGAGCGGCTCTCGCAGATCGTGGCCCGCGAGTCCGAGCGGCTCAACCACATCATCAAGAACTTCCTCGAGTACGCGCGTCCCGCGCCGCTCTCGATCGCCACCTTCGACGTGGCGGCCGCTGCCGAAGAGGTGTTGCTCCTGCTCGAGCATCGGGCCAGCCCCGGCAGCCTCAAGGTCGTCCGCGAATTCGCCCCGTCTATCCCCTGGCCCGTGGACGCGCAGCAGTTCCGGCAGATCCTGTGGAATCTCTGCCTGAACGCCGTGGAAGCGATGCCGGACGGGGGTGAGCTGCGGGTGGCCGCCACCGTCCGGGGTGACACGCTCGAGGTGTCGGTGAGCGACACCGGCGACGGCATCGGAACTGGCGACCTCTCCCACGTCTTCGAGCCCTTTTTCTCCACCAAATCGGAGGGTACCGGACTTGGGCTCGCCCTCGTCCACCGCATCGTCCAGGAGCACGGAGGCGAGATCGACGTGCGCAGCGCGCCGGGCCTCGGCACGACATTCACCCTCACGCTTCCCTCCCGCAATGCCTGACACGCGGGTGCTCGTCGTCGACGACGAACGGAGCATGCGCGAGCTCCTGGCGATCATGCTGCGACAGGCGGGCCACGACGTCACCCTCGCCGAGGGCGGCGAGCAGGCCGTCGAAGTGCTCAAGAATGAGTCGTTCGACCTCGTCATCACCGATCTTCGCATGCGGAAGGTCGACGGCCTCGGGGTACTGCGCGCCGCGAAGGAGCACTCGCCCAGCGCCGTGGTCCTCGTCGTCACCGCCTTCGCCTCGACGGAGACGGCGGTCGAGGCCATGAAGCTAGGCGCGTACGACTACGTCACCAAACCGTTCAAGCTCGAAGAGATCAAGCTGACGATCGCCAACGCGCTCGAGCGCAAGCGACTCCAGGACGAGAACAAGGCGCTCCGGACGCAGCTCCGGCGTGAGCGCGGCTTCGAGAGCTTCATCGGGAAGAGCCGACAGATGGTCGACCTGCTCGAAATGATCCGCAAGACGGCGGACGGCCTCTCAACCGTGATGGTGACCGGAGAGAGCGGAACCGGGAAGGAGCTGGTCGCCCAGGCCATCCATCAGGAGAGCCCGCGACGGACCGGCCCCTTTGTCTCGGTCAACTGCGGCGCCATTCCCGAGACCCTGATGGAGTCCGAGCTCTTCGGCCACGTCAAGGGCGCCTTTACCGGCGCCGTCGCCAACACGGTGGGCCTGTTCTCCGCCGCACACGGCGGCACGCTGTTCCTCGACGAGGTCACCGAGGTGCCTCAGTCGGTGCAGGTAAAGCTCCTGCGCGTGATCCAGGAGCGGGAGATCCGCCGCGTCGGCGACACCCGCGACGTCAAGGTCGACGTACGACTGATCGCCGCCTCGAACCGCGACGTCGCCAAGGCGGTCGCCGACGGCATCCTGCGAGAGGACCTCTTCTACCGGCTGAACGTCATTCCGATTCAGCTCCCTCCCCTCCGGGAGCGGTCGGAGGATATCCCACTGCTGGCCGCGCACTTCGTCAGAAAAATCTCCGCGGAGCTCGGAAAGTCGGTGAAGGGCGTCAGTCCGGAGGCGCTCGCGATCCTCGAGAATTACCGCTGGCCGGGCAACATCCGGGAGCTCGAGAACGTGATCGAACGAGCGCTCGTCCTCGGCAGCGGGGACGTCCTCGAAGTGGGGGCGCTGCCCCCCGATCTCCATCAACCCCGTGACCTCCAGGAGGTTCCGGTGGAGATCCCCTCCGACGGGCTGGACCTGGAGACGATGCTGGATCAGATCGAGCACCGGTATCTCCAGATGGCTCTGGCGCGTACCGGCGGTGTGCAGACCCGCGCGGCCGAGCTACTCCGCGTGAGCTTCCGGCAATTCCGATACAAGCTCCAGAAGCACAGCCAGCGCGCCGTCTCCCAGGACTGAAGCGGAAGGGCCCGCCTCGCCACCCGCGCCCGCCCTGACGATTTTCGTCACTCGGATTGCCACGACCTGTCATGATCGGTCGGCCAGCTCCGGAAATACGTGCGCCTAACTATCTGAAAAGTCGACGCTGTGCCTCCTTCGACGAGTGGCATCGAAGCTGCACTTCGATCGGTTACAAGAATCGAATGGCGATTCACGCAGTGGAAAAAACAACAAGGAGGATCCCAATGATTCGGTGGTGGACAAAGAAACGGCTCACGCTAAGAAACGAGCGAGGCTTCACCCTGATCGAGCTGATGATCGTCGTCGCGATCATCGGCATCCTGGCGGCCATCGCCATCCCGCTCTACGCCAACGTTCAGGCGCGCGCGCGGATCGCCAAGGCCCAGGCCGATACCCGGACTCTCGCCTCCGCGACGACGGTCTATGCCGCCCACATGGAAGTATTACCGACTGGGCTGGCGCTACTCACCGGCGTGGCCACCAACCCCCAGGGCCAGGTCGCCGGTCCGTTCATGGCGAAGATTCCTACCCCGCCGGCCAACTGGACGCCGCTGGGTTCATATTTCTTCGCTGCTGACACGGCGGCCGGTACCTTCACGATCTCTGCGGCAGGTGACGGCACGAGCGCCGTGGTGCCGTAAGGCTCAACGTCGCACAGCGCACGGGAAGGGTCCCTCCCTTCCCGTGCGCTCTTCTGTGTTCGCACGCTGAGATTCGCATCCGCACGCTGAGGAGAGTCATGCCCGGGATCGAAGGCGTCGAGGTCGCGGTCGGCACGTTCACGCGCCCGATCGAGCGCACGCTGAGCACCCGCCTGCTGAGCCCGCGGATCATCCCGCTGGCACTCGCCCTCGTCACCTTCCTGGTCTTCCTGCCGGCCCTCTGGAACGGATTCGTCGAGTGGGACGACCAGGTCACGCTGACCGGCAATCTGGAGTATCGGGGGCTCACGTGGCCGCACATCCGATGGATGTTCACCACGGTGCTGCTGGGCCACTGGATCCCCCTCACCTGGCTCACGTTCGGTCTCGACTTTGTCATCTGGGGAATGAAGCCTGCGGGCT
>DASWDZ010000120.1:0-5148 GCA_036395015.1 Candidatus Dormiibacterota bacterium
CATTGAGAGAGCTCGAAGTGCGCCTGGACCCAGGCCAGGACCTCGGCCGGGTGCGTGTCCGGCGGAAACACCGGGTAGAAGACCTTCACGACCCGGCCTGAGTCGGCGACCATCGTCAGCCGCTTGTAGAGGCGAAGGTCGACGGCGGTGAAGGTCGGGAGTCCAAGCATGTTCGCGAGCCTTAGCTCGTGGTCGCTCAAGAGCGGGAAGTTGATCTGTTTGCGTCCGGCGAATGCCGTCTGAGCCTCGGTCGTCTGCGCCGACAGGCCCATGACCGTGACGCCCAGTGCCTCGAAGGAGTGCTTTCGGTCACGGAAGGCGCAGCTCTCGGCCGTGCACCCGAAAGCGCCGGGGATCTCCTTCCAGCCGGGAGCCGGCAGGTCCGCCGTACCGGTGGCGCTTGGATACACATAAAGGACGAGCCGCGGTGCCGCCGTGGCGAGGTTGACCCGCTCGCCGGTCGTCGCCGCCAGCTCCAGGTCGGGGAGGGGTCGGCCCTCGAGGCCGCGCGCCGCGCCGTCGTCTGTGGGCGCGGGGTAGGCGAGGAACTCGGAGGCCGGCGCGCTCACCTGAACAGCGCTTTGAGCTGGGCCGGGCTGATGTTGCCGCCGCTGCAGATCAGCGCGATTTTCCGGCCCCGAACCTGGTCGTGCTGCTTCAGCGCACCGGCGAGCGCAGCCGAGCCCGCGGCCTCGACCAGGGTGCGCGTCTTCTCGATCATCAGGGCGTTCGCGGCGTCGATCTCGTCGTCCGAGACCAGCACGAAGTCGTGGAGCAGCCGGCGCAGGATCCGCTGCGGCAGCTCGAACGGGGTCGCCGTGGAGAGGCCCTCGGCGCGAGTCCGGTTCGGCGCCTCCTGCAGCTCGCCGCTCTTCCAGCTCAGGTATGCCGCCGGAGCCTGGTCCGACTGGACGCCGATCACGCGAATCTCAGGGTTGACCGCCTTGGCGACCGTGCACGCCCCGGCGGCGCCAGAGCCTCCGCCGATGGGGACGAAGATGGTGTCGACGTCGGGCTGCTCCTGCAGCAGCTCGAGGGTATGGGTCCCCACGCCGGAGATCAGAAGCGGCTCGTCGCCCGAGTGGATGTAGCGGTAACCGTGCTCTTTCGCAAGGCGCTCGGCGTTGCGGCGCGAGTCGTCGTAGCGCTCCCCCTCGAGGATCACCTCGGCGCCCAGGTCCTGCATCGACTCGACCTTGACGGGGTTGGCGGCGGCGGGGGCGCAGATGATCGCGCTCACCCCGAACAACCGCGCGGCGTAGGCGACCGACTGCCCGTGGTTGCCGGTCGAGGCCGAGATCACGCCACGGGCGCGTTCGTCATCGCTGAGCCGGCTGACGAGGTTGACGCCTCCGCGGACCTTGAACGCTCCTGTCGGGTTGTGGTTCTCGTGCTTGACGAAGACCTCCGCGCCCACGAGGCGATCGAGCGCGGGATAGCGCCTCAGGGGGGTGGGCGAGAGGTAGGGCCGGATCTGCCTCGCCGCGTCGAGGACATCGGTAAGACTCGGCTCCGCGAGCTGGGCCATCGCTGACAGGGTAGAAGTGCGGGCGCCAGACCGTCTAACCGGCCGGCACCTCGCGTGGGGCTCTCGCCGTCACGACGAGTCCGGCCAGCAGCGCAATCAGCATTCCCGCATGAAACGTCAGGTCGAGCGCGGTTCGGGGGCCAACGCCGACCGCGATCGTGTACAGGCCCACGAGCACGCCGAGGACTCCGAAAGCCTGTGCCGCGATCGCAGCCCGGCGCGCCCACGGCGGCGGCGCCCATGTGAGGAGGAGTCCAGCCAGCAGCACGCATGCGATCACCGACTCCGCGGTGCCGGCCGCCTGGCGCTGATACCCCGTGACGAGCCAGCCGAAATGAATCGACACCGCCGCCACGAAGATGGCGGCTTGCGCGATCAGGAAGGAACGTACAACCTTGAGGTGGCTCATATGCATCAGTACACGACAATCAGGCCGTGAAGGTCGGCATCTTCCTGCCCCAGGGCTGGCGCATGGACCTCGCCGACATTGCCGACCCGGTCGAAAAATACGAGACCATGAGCCGCTGCGCCGTCGAGGCAGAGCGCGCCGGCTACGACGCGATCTTCCTGTACGACCATTTCCACACGGTTCCCGACCCTCACGTCGAGTCCGTGTTCGAGTGCTGGACCTCGATGGCGGCGCTCGCGCGCGACACGCGGACCATCCGGCTCGGCCAGATGGTCACCTGCAACAGTTACCGGCCGCCCTCGTTGCTCGCGAAGATGGCGAGCTGCATCGACGTGATGAGCCATGGCCGGCTCATCCTCGGCATCGGCGCGGGCTGGTACGACCACGAGTACCGTGCCTACGGCTACGAGTATCCCGACACGCCGGAACGGCTGCGCATGCTGCGCGAGTCGCTGCAGGTCATCAAAGCGATGTGGACGCAGGACGAGGCGACGTTCGAGGGCGGCTACTACAAGATCCGTGGGGCAATCAACGAGCCCAAGCCCGTGCAGAAGCCGCATCCGCCGATCTGGATCGGCGGAGCGGGGGAGAAGGTCACGCTCAAGCTCGTCGCGCAGTACGGAGACGCGTGCAACTTCAACGCGGACATCGAGACTGTTCGCCACAAGCTCGATGTGCTGCGCCAGCACTGCGAGACGGTCGGCCGTGACTACGACTCGGTGCTCAAAACCATCGAGTTCTACACGATCCTCGGCGACGAGCGCGAGATCGAGCGCGTCGTCCGCGACCACGCTCAGCGGACCGGGAGGGACGAAGGGTACATCCGCTCCTGGCATCCCCTGCACGGCGACGCCGACACGGTCGCCGAGATCATCCACGAGTACGCCGAGCTCGGGATCCAGTACTTCATCGTGAACCTCCCCAACGCCTTCGAGGGCGGCGTGATCAGCCGCTTCGCGGAGGAGATATTTCCGCGGATCGGGCTGTAGGCAGCGGCCAAGCAGGTCTAGCGCGAACAGCGCAGAATCCTCGCCAACATGGCGGCCCTGCTCAGGCGCGGGCCGGTGATCTTGTATGTCGTGATCGCGTTCGCCTGGACGTGGACTTACGTGATCCTCTTCCTGATCGAACGTACTAACTCCGTGAGTGTCGGCGGACGCGCGAAATCGCCAAAGCTCGCCGGTGGGACAAGCCCGGGGCCTCGCAAGTAAGATCCGCCTGCCCGGTTGGGCAGTACGAAGGTGAAGCACAAACGCTCGGCCATGCGCGGAGGCGTGGCGGCTGGCGTGTTCGTGGTCGCTATCCTCAGCGGCGCGAGCGCGCTCGCCGCCCCTTCAGGCTGGCTTGCTCTCGACGCTTCGATTCGCGCCACTGGCGGAGCCGTCGACTGGGCGAACTCGGGCGCTGCGGGCGGAACTCCATGCACGAACGGCGGCGTCGATGTCACCGGATCGGGCGGTCTGTTCAACTGCGGCATCTACAACGGAGCAACGACGCCGCCGACACCTCCACTGCGGACCAACAACGATCCGACCATCATCTCGACCGCCTTCATCGCCGACCCCTTGCCGTCCGACGTCACCCAGGCCTGCGGCGCCGGCGACCCGACGACCGTCCAGGGCGGAACCAACGACGATGCGCTGAACTCGTACACGATCACTACCGGTTCGTCGCCGCCGAAAGACGAGCTGGCAAACGTGTATGCGGTGAGCCGCACGCGGGCCGACGGCCATCCAGAGCTGTATTTCGCGGCTGAGCGAGCAACCAACAACGGCAACAGTCACATCGACTTCGAGTTCCTGCAGAGCGTCGTCACGCGCACGGCGGCCTGCGGCGGCACCCTCACCGGTAACAGGACGCAGGGCGACCTCCTGGTCGCAGCCGATTTCAGCAACGGCGGCCAGGTCGCCACTGCCAGCGTGTGGCAGTGGCAGTGCTCCCCTGTGCAGCCAGACGGCACGATCTGCGATCCGGGTACGGGCGCGCAGTATGTCCAGAATCTCTTGCTTCCGGCCGGCACCATCCCGTTCGTCATCAACGACACGGCCGCCGTGCCGTGCGGAGGCTGGGCGTGTCGCGCCCAGAATGGGGCGCAAGTGACGGATGTTCCGCAGTTCGATTTCGTCGAGGGCGGGATCAGCTTGCAGGATCTTGGCTTCACTGGATGCTTCAGCACGTTCCTGCCGCACACCCGCACGTCGGACTCGTTTAC
Source organism: Candidatus Dormiibacterota bacterium (assembly GCA_036395015.1). GTDB lineage: Bacteria > Chloroflexota > Dormibacteria > Dormibacterales > Dormibacteraceae > 40CM-4-65-16. Next base: position 4,150 of record DASWDZ010000120.1, read on the forward strand.
TTCTCAGCTCGCCGATTTCACAGGGCCCCACGCGCTGGCTTCGTGCAGGACTCCTGTGACCAACAGCACACCAGGCGGCTCGGTCGCGCCCGGCACTGCAGTCCGTGATGTCGCCGACCTCACCAACGACGGCGCCGCGGTCAAGCCGGGTGGGACGCTCACGTTCTTCCTCTGCCAGCCAGCCCAGGTGACCGCGTCGGGTTGCCTCGGCGGCACGCAGGTCGGCGCTCCGAAGACGCTGGTCAACGGCGTGGCGACGTCGGACCCGAGCAGCGTCACCAACACATCGGGCAAGTACTGCTGGCGAACGGTCTATACGCCCGACCTGGCCAGTCTTGGGATCTACACGCCCGGCTCGCATACGAACGCAACGACCGAGTGCTTCAACGTCGCCGCGCCGGTCAACCTGCCCAACACAGGCCTCCCCGACATTCGATTCAATCTCTGGTCCTCGCTGCCCGGCCTGCTGATCGCACCGGCGCTGCTCCTGTCGCTCGCCTGGCGTCGCAGCCGCTCGCTCGCGGTCCTGTTGATGGCGGGGGTGATCGTCGGTTCGAGCCCTCCGATCGCACCGGCGCCGCCGCCCACCGGTCGCGATCCGGGAGTTGCACAATCGAGCGCGCATGTAGACGAGGGGGCCACCTCGACCCAGCTCGGCGGCGTCAAGGCGAAGGCGATGGGCTGGCGCCTTGTCATCCCGCGCATCGGTGTCGACGCTCTCATCCAGTCCGTCGGTCGTGACTCCCACGGCGCCATGGCCTCGCCCAGCGGCCTCGACACCGTCGCCTGGTTCAACCGAGGTCCGGTACCCGGACACCCCGGGGACGCTGTGATCGACGGCCACTATGGCGATTCGAGCCAGGCCGGGGTTTTCCGCAAGCTGCATTGGCTGCGTCCGGGCGACGAGATCCAGGTCGTGTGGCCGGACGGACGCACGGTTTTCTTCGAGGTCGCGACCTCGGAGGTCGTGGCCGCAAACGCGCATCCCGCGGGGGTGTT
>DASWDZ010000121.1:0-4607 GCA_036395015.1 Candidatus Dormiibacterota bacterium
GACCCGCGGAGCATCTAGCTTCTGCCGCGGACGCGCACGATCCCGGACTCGTAGGCGAGTACAACCGCCTGCACCCGATCGCGAAGGCCCAGCTTGCTGAGAATGTGCGCAACGTGCGTCTTGGTGGTGTGCTCGGAGACCACTAGCTCCCTCGCGATCTCCTCGTTCGAGAGACCGCGAGCTAGCAGGCGCAAAACCTCGAGCTCCCTCGGTGTCAACTCGACAAGCGCTGGCGGAGACTTCGGCGGCGCGGAACCCGCGAAGCGTTCGATCAGCCGCCGCGTGACCGCGGGGGCGAACAGTGATCCACCGTCGGCGACGATCCTGATCCCAGACAGGAGTAGCTCCTCGGGCGCGTCCTTGAGCAGGAATCCGCTCGCGCCGGCTCGGAGCGCCTCGTAGACGTATTCGTCGAGGTCGAAGGTCGTGAGCACGAGCACGCGCGGTGCGTGCTCGTTTCCGTCGATGATCTGGCGAGTCGCCTCGATGCCGTCTACGTCCGGCATGCGCACGTCCATCAACACCACGTCCGGATCGAGCTCGCGCGCAAGCGCCACCGCGTCGGCACCGTTGGCGGCCTCGCCAACGACCTCCATATCAAGTTCGGTGCGGAGAATCATCCGGAAGCCGCTGCGCACGAGCGTCTGGTCGTCCGCGATCAGCACGCGGATCGTCAAGCTCGGACCGATCCCAGCGGAAGGCGGACGAGCAAGGCAAAGCCGCCCTCGGGGCGCCGCCCCGCCTGCAGCTCGCCGCCGAAGACCGAGACGCGCTCACGCATCCCGATGAGACCGTACCCAGAGCCGGTGCCGTCGCCGGGGCCCGGGCCGTCATCGGTGATCTCGAGCTCGAGGTGGTCGGGGCGGTAGCGGACCACGACTCGCGCGCGTGCCGGTCCCGCATGCCTGAGCGCGTTCGTCAGCGCCTCCTGGACGATCCGGTACGCAGAAAGGTCGACACCGGGTGGAACCTCGCGCGCCTCACCTTCGATGGCCACCTCGACCGGCAACCCGGCGGCCCGCACCTGCTCGACCAGTCTCCCGAGCTCTTTGAGACTGGGCTGCGGCGCCCGGGCGAGCTCCTCGTCGCTTCGGCGGAGCATGCCCAATAGGCGGCGCATCTCCTCGAGCGCCTGGTGGCCTGTCTGTTCGATGATCACGAATGCGCCACCCGCCTCCGCAGGCGCTGCCGGGAGCGCGCGCCGGCCGCCCCGCGCCTGCAGGACCATCACGCTGATCGAGTGCGCGACGACGTCGTGCAGCTCACGGGCGATCCTAGCCCGCTCGTCGGCGATCGCGGCGGCCGTCCGAGCCTTTTCCTGCTCGACCCGTCGTTCGCTCAGCCGCCAGCGCCGCACCGCCCAACCTGCCGCCCACGGCGCACCGAAAAGGAGAGCGTAGAAGACGACGCCCTCGGCGTAGATGCCGTTCGAGTCGGCAAGCATGTCGGTGATGTAGAGGCTGAAGGTCATGGTGGCGGCGAGTAGCGTGTCCCGGCCGCTCGTATGCGCGGCGGCGTTGTAGACGGCGAGCAAGACGAAGAAGGCGAAGGCCTCGATGGACGGATCGTGAAGCGGCGGCAGCGCCAACGACGCAACGGAAATGGCAAGGATCAAGCCCAGAAACATCAGCGGGGCACGGACCCGTCGAGCAGCGGCAGCGCCGCCGACGACCGCCGCCGCGACGTCTGCGAGCCGTACCCACACCGGACGGTCAACGACGAGGCTCTCGAGGAGCACCAGGGCGGTGAGAGCGGCGGCCATCGCTTCGTCCCCGCGTCGCCGGATGAGGTTCACGACCGTGTTCCGCATCGAACTGCACGGTAGGGCATCCGCCTGCCTAATTCCATCCGCCACAAGAGCTACCTGAGGTGGCGAAAGCTCACTCGCGAGAGCGATGCAAGTTCGGCGGCGAGGGTGACGACACCGCGGGGGACCGCCTTGTACGGTCGTAGCGCCGACAACCTACAACCCGACGAAAGGAGAGAGGAGTGAACGTTGCAGTCAGTTGGGAGCGATGGTCCCCGGTTTCGGGACTCGTCTTTGCCGTCTCGTTCCTCGCCCTGTTCTTCCTGTTTTTCGGGCCCGGCGAGCTCCCGGCAGGAGCCGACGCCTCGCAGATCGCTGCGTACTACCACAGCAGGGGCCCGGCCGGCTTCCTCCTCATGTACTCACTGATCGGGCTGTCGGGCGCGGCCCTCTTGTGGTTCGCCGGAAGCCTGCGCGCTTCGCTCCGACTGCTGGAGCCGGCTCCGGGAAGACTCTCGGACGTGGCCTTCGGCGGCGGGCTTGCGGCGGCCGTCCTCTTCTTGGCCGGCGCGACCGCGCTCCTGGCCCCGTTCGCGGTGATCATCAACTCCCAGCGGACCATCGATCCGACCGTCTACCACCTGATCGACACGATGGGCTTCCTCGTCATCAACCTCGGCCTGTTCGGGCAGGCAGTGCAGGTTGTCGCAACCTCGCTCGTGGCGCTCCGCTGGGGCGGCCTTCCGCGATGGTTCGGCTGGGTGGGCTTTCTCGTCGCGGTCGCGCTGGTGCTGAACCTCCTCTACTTCTTCGGCCTCTTCGTCTGGGTGGGATGGGTTCTGCTGGCCTGCGGCCTGCTGTGGGCGCGACGCAGCCAGACGGCTTCACATGCATCCCGCGCCGCGGCGGAGGGGATCTGATGAAACGAGTGGCGCGCCAGATCTATCGCTGGGGGACGGTGCTGATGTTCCTGTTGATCATCGTCCAGTTCACGACCGCCGGCGCGGGCGTGTTTTCGGCGATGGCCGGAAACTCGCAGGGGACGGAGGCCCTGGACTTTCACGCTCTGGGGGCTCTGGTGATCGTTGTCGTGAGCCTACTTATGGTCATAGCCGCGTTTGCCGGACGCCTGCCGTGGCGAATGACCGGCCTCGCCGCATCGTTCGTGCCGCTGCTTTTCCTGCAGGCGATCTTCATCGCGCCGTTTGTCGCTCCGAACGACTCCTTCACGACGTCGATCGGGGCGTCAGACAAGCCATGGCTCTCCGCTCTGCACGTCCTGAACGCGCTATTCATCTTCTGGCTTGCCATAAGGTGGGTCGAATGGACCCGCCGCGACCTCGAGCTGATGGGCCGGGCCGGTCTATCGGCGCGCGTCGACCTGCCCGCGGCCGGGTCGCTCACCCAATGACCTGCCCGGATTCGCGCGATTCCGCACTGTTGGCGCCAAAGGTGCCTGTCGACGCCGCTTGATACCGCCTTCAGAAGCCATTCACAGCCAATCGAGCGAGCAAGAACTAGGGCTTTAGGGCGTTTAATGCCCCGCGGCCAGTGCTTCGAACGGCGCGGCCGCCACTCCGAGGGCAAAGGAGCATGGCATAGGCGAACACGCATCCGGCATCCCTGGGCATGTGAGGTCCCGAAGCGGCACGGCTTGGTTTCGCATCGGTCTGGCGTTGCTGCTGGCAGCGGTGCCGCTCGGAGGCCTCATACCCATCCAGCCCGTGGCCGCCGCCGCGCCGCCGAGCTTCGTGCGGGGGGCTTACGGCAAGGACTCCAGCTACAACCCGAGCACGACCAATGACCAGAACCTAAAGACGGGGTTCGCGGTGATGGCCGCGACCGGCTTCAACGCGTATCAGGCCGACCCCGAGGCGATAGAGATCGACTACCAGTACCAGACATACGGTCTCTGGGGGGTCGTCTGGGTGGGCGACTACGACAACGACAGCTGCGGGTGGACGATGACCGATTCGGAGCTCGACTACCAGGTCAACAAGGTCCGCGGCCACACCGGGGTCCTCGCCTACTACATTGCGGACGAGCCGCTACTGTCCCGGTGCCCGAACGCGCCCAGCCAGCTCCGGCAGCGCACCGAGCACATACACAGCCTCGATCCCAACGCCAAGACCTTCACCGTGATCCAGGACTACGAGTCGCCCAGCTTGCTGCCGGCGCCCTGCAACGCCGTCGCGGACCAGGGCCGCTCTTATCGGTGCTGGGCCGGCACGGGGGCGGTTGACATCTTCGGGTTCGACGTGTATCCGTGTCACTTCACCAGCGTTCCGACCGCTCAGAACCTGGCCAGCGACGGCAGCTACGCGCTGCCCAGCATCGGCTATGTGACCTCGCCGACTCACCTCTGTGACTGGTCCAAGATCGACACCGACAAGGCGGCCATCGAGAGCCTGGGTTTCTCGCCGTACTGGGCGGTCGTCCAGTCGTTCCAGGACTGCTACTACCACGAGCTGTCGCCCAGCGAGCTGGCGACCCAGTTCCAGCACTGGCAGGGCGGCAGCCTCAGCGGCTACTGGTACTTTTCCTGGAACTTCAAGAGCAGTGTGTCCTCGTTCTGTCAGAGCCTGGCGGTCCGGCTGGAGGACGCCCCCGGGGTGGTCACCGAGCTGAGGACCGAGAATGACGCAGGCGTCTCGCCGTGCAGCATGGTCACGGCGGCTGCGACGCCCGCGTCGCCACAGACGGTGGGCACCCAGGTCCAGATCACCGGCTCCGCTACGGGATGCCCGAATCCGCGCTACCAGTTCTGGCTGCTGCCGCCAGGCGGAAGCTGGTCGATCGTTCAGCCTTACTCGACCCAGACGACGTTCACGTGGAACACCAACAATCGCGTGCCCGGGAC
>DASWDZ010000122.1:0-22873 GCA_036395015.1 Candidatus Dormiibacterota bacterium
ATCGGAATCTCGTCCCTCGGCGATCCCCTTACGCAGGTCGCGGCGTTCATCTGGATCTACTACAAGACCGGTGACGCACGCCTTGTCGCTCTGGGATTCATCGTTCAGGCAATAGCCACGATCCTCGTGACCGGTGCTCTCGGCGGACTCACGGACCGGCTATCGCGTCGAGGTCTGGTGGTTGGCCTGGAGATCGTCAGAGCGCTCATCCTGCTCGGTACGCCATTCATCATCGATCCTTACTGGTACCTGATCATTCCCGTTCTGTTTCTCGTGTCCTGTATCAATGGGGTCGTCCAGCCTGCGAAGCAGGCCGCGATTCCAACCCTCGTACCGCCGGGCCAGGTTGGGAAGGCAAATGCGATCGTTTCTGCGACAACAATGCTCGCCAGCGCAATCGGCTTCGGAGTCGCTGCAGCGTATTTCAGTACCTTCCAGAACCCGATCGACGGCAAGTGGTTGTTCATCGGCGACGCAGTTACGTTCCTGGTCGCAGCGGCGATCATCCTCGGCATCCCAAGCCTCGGCGGAGGGTCGATCTCAACCAAGGTGTCAGGTGCGATCCGCCGATCCTGGGCTCTGGTCGGAGCCCGGCCTTACCTGGTGATCAGTACGCTCGCGGCCTTCCTCATTCCCATGAGCCTCCCCGCCTTGCTGGCTTTGGCTTACCGAATCTCTGCTGATGGCTCTCAGGCGTATTCGGCCCTGGAGCTCGTCAGCTCGCTGGGCATCTTCGTGGGTGCGCTCCTCGTAAGTCGCATGACGGCGATCGGGTCGTTGCGCACAGTCGGCGCCGGGCTGCTCCTTACCGGTGCCTTTTCAGTCGCCATGGCAATGACACAGGATTTCTGGTTGGTGGTTGCCGCTCTGTTCATCGCATCGATAGGCAATCCGGTGTATTCGGTCGCGAGTCAGACCGCCCTGCTCGAAGCCGCCGACAGCACCAGTCGCGGCAGCGTTATGGCGACCCGTTTTGGGCTTGCACAGACCGCGGCCATCGTCGGCATGGCCGTCGGGGGCCTCGTTACCGCCTACTCCGGCCCTAGCAGGGCTTATGGCATTCTGGGTATCGGGCTCGTGATGATTGCCATGTACGCAATCGCGGCTGGGCGCAGCGCCACCAACCCTCTACATGGCGCCCCGTACGAGGAGGCAGCTGGCCTCCAGCAGGCCAAGACCTGAGTCGGCTCGGGTCTCAGGTCTGCTCGTCATACTGCGCGTGATTGCATAACGTGCGTCCGAACCCGCACCCGGGACCGCCCCACGAGAGAGAGCTCGAGAGTCCGACCCCGATCAGCGGGGTTGCGACCTCCTCGTGGCCTCTCGATCCCAAACGGCGCCGCCGCTACCTGCAGATCGGCTTCGTCCTCGGCGCCCTCATCGTGGCCATCGTGGTCCTCTACCTGCTCCGCGACTTCCTGGGAGCCTTCGTCCTCGGCTCGGCGATCGCATTTCTGATCCAGCCGGCGGTCCTCCGCCTGCACTCCGCGGGCGTGCCGCGGATCCTGGCGATCGTGGTCGTCTTCATCGCGATCATCGTCGGCCTGGCGGGACTCGTGCTCCTGATAGTGCCCTTGGCCGTCAGCGAAATCGGCCAGCTCCAGCTGCAGGCGCCCAGCCTGGCCGCCGCAGCCCAGGACAAGCTCAACAACCTCCAGCCTGTCCGCGTCTTTGGAATCGACGTCGACCTCAAGGGAGTTACGGAGACGATCAACTCGCACCTGCGCGAATACCTGCTCGGCCAATTTGGCAACGCCGTCAACCTCGGCCTGACGGCGCTCACGACGGCGCTTCAGGTCATCCTGATGTTCATCGTCGCGTTCCTGCTCTCGCTGGAGGCGCCGGCCGTCCGCCGCGACCTCCGCCGGATCGTGCCGAGCGACTACCGCAGCGACTTCGACCAGATCTGGCGCCGAGTCCGCAAGATGCTTTACGCCTACGTCCGCGGGCAGGTCACCATCGCGGGTCTGATCGGCATCTTCTCGGGAGCCGCCTGCGCGATCTTCGGATTGCCCGATCCGGTGGCGCTCGGCCTGATCGCGGGCATCACCGCCCTCATCCCGTACCTGGGACCGTTCATCGGCGCGGTGCCCGCAGTCCTGGTTGGCCTCTCTCAGAGCCCGACGCAGGCGGTGGTGATCCTGATCGCCTATGTAGTGATCTCCAACTTCTTCTTGAACTTCATCTATCCGAAGGTGATGGGCGACGCCGTCCGCCTGCCTGCGATCCTCGTCATCGTCGCCCTGATCGCCGGGTTCAGCTGGGGTGGCGTCCTCGGCATGTTCGTCGCTGTTCCGGTGGCCGCCACGCTGCGCATCCTTTTCGACCACATCTATCCGCGCCTCTATGAGCGGCCGGCTTGAAGATCGCGATCCTTTCGGACATTCACGCCAACTGGCAAGCGCTGGAGGCCGTGCTTCGGGACTGCCCTCCCGTCGACGAGACGCTCTGCCTGGGTGACGTTGTCGGCTACGGGGGCGATCCGAAGCGCTGCCTCGACGAGGTCACCAGGCACAACTGGCTCACCCTGGTCGGCAATCACGACCGCGCGTGCACCGATCCGGAGATCCTCGAGTGGTTCAACGACGACGCGGCGTCAGTCGTTCGCTGGACAATTGAAGTGATAGGACAGGAGCGGCTGGAATGGTTGCGGGGACTTCCAGACAGCCATTTTGAACATGACGTGTTGCTCGTCCATGCCAGTCCACGCGATCACATCTACGAGTACGTGCTCGATACCGCGGTCGCGCATGCCAACCTCGAGCTTCTCGACGGCGGGGTCTGCTTTCATGGCCACACGCATGTCCCCGGCATATTCGGCATGTCCGACGACACCGTGACCCACGAATATCGGGTCGACACGTTTCCCCTCGAGGGCCCTGCGCTCGTCAATCCCGGCAGCGTAGGTCAGCCTCGCGACGGTCTCCCGACCGCGAGTTACGGCATCTGGGACGTCGACGCGAAGACCTTCGAATTTCGTCGCGTCCGGTACGACATCAAGGGCGCGCAGCGCGCCATCAGAAAAGCCAAGCTTCCCGAGCGCTTCGCCCTTCGTCTCGAAAGCGGACGATGAACCCTCGTCGGGCCCAGAGGTTGGTGCGCCTCGGCTATGCGGCCGCGGCAGGCGCAGGCATCGGCTCGTTCATCTTCTGGACGGTCTACTGGTTCACGTTTGTCCGCGGCAACTTGCGCGGTCCTGACTTCTTCAACTTCTACGCCGCCGCCAAGCTGTACATCGCCAACGGCGGCGCCGCGGTCTACGACATTGCGATGCAGCGTCAGGTCGAGCTCGAGATCACGGGACAGGATCCCAGCCGTTTCATCGTCCTTCCGTACTTTCACCCTCCCTACTACACCCTGCTGATCGCACCGCTCGCGCTGTTGGACTATCGGCGCGCGTACTACGTGATGGCGGCGGTCAACGTCTTGCTCGTCGGCGCGTTGATCGTGGTGCTCGTGCGCAGCAGCGTCAGCGTGCACGGACGTGGGTGGCTTGTTGCCGCGGCGATGATTGCCGGCTTCTTTCCATTGTTCGTCACCGTGCTGCAGGGACAGTCCGACCTGGTCGTCCTGGTTCCTCTCGCGGCCGCGTACGCCGCATGGGCGAAGGGACGCTACGGGACGGCGGGCGGGCTGAGCGCGCTCGCGCTCGCCAAACCGCAGCTGCTCCTGCTGATCCCGGTGCTCTTCATCGCGAGGCGCGCTTGGCGGGCGTTGGCTGCCTTTGCCGGCGTTCTCGCCGCTCTGGGCATGGTCTCGGTGATCGGCTTTGGTCTCGACCCGGTGATCGGCTACTTGCGGTCTGTGGCAGCCTGGGCGATCACCGGCCGCCTGCCGGATACCGGCCAGCTCGTCTACACAGACCCTGCCGTGTACTCGCTACGGAACATCCTCGAGGCGGTGCCCGGCGGCGGCAAGGTCGTCGCGTTCGTGGTCCTGCTGTTGCTGCTCGCCTTGGTCGCCCTCTCGCTCAGCTGGCGCCCCGACAAGCCCCGTCTGGACTTTGCGCTCGCCATCGCTGCGTCCCTCGTCTTGAGCCCACACCAGAACGTCCACGACCTCGCGCTGCTCGTGATTCCGGGCTTCGCGCTGGCCGACCTTGCGCTGGCCGGGATGCTGCGCTGGCCGCACGTCGCGGTCGGGGTGCTGTTCTTCGCCTACGCCGCGATCGACCTGACGCTGACCATCAATTTCTGGTCGGCGGCAGTCGGTGCGCTCGCCGTGGCCGGGTACCTGACCGTGGAGAGGATGGCGGTGCGGCCGGATCCGATCCCACTCGGCGAGCTGAGCTGGAGTGGACCACGTCCGCGTCGCGTCATCGTGCTGCCCGCCTATCGGGCGGCCAAGACGCTGGTCGAGGTCGTCGGCGACATCCCGCAGGGACACGCCGACCGAATCCTGCTCGTCGACGATGCGAGCGCCGACGCGACCGTCAGCGTGGCGACCGCGCTGCGGCTCGATGTCATCCGTCATCAACGCAACCTCGGCTACGGCGGGAATCAGAAGACCTGCTACCGGCAGGCGCTCGCGATGGGCGCTGACGTCGTGGTCATGCTTCACCCCGACGGCCAGTACGACCCCGCGATCATTCCGAATCTATGCAGGGTGATCGAGAGCGGTGAGGCCGATATCGTGCTCGGTTCGCGGTGGCTTGGCCTCGACCCGGCGAAGGCGGGCATGCCCTGGTGGAAGCGAATCGGGAACCGATTCCTGACCGCGTCGGAAAACCGGGTGTTGGGGCTGCACCTGTCCGAGTACCACACCGGATACCGCGCCTACTCGCGCCGCTTCCTGGAGGCGATCCCCTTCCTGGAGAACAGCAACGATTTCGTCTTCGACACCCAGGTCCTGATCCAGGCCGCGACGTTTGGTTTCAAGATCGGTGAGGTGCCCGCGATCGGCCGCTACCACGCCGACGCCAGCTCGGTGAGCTTCAGGACCTCGAGCGTGTACGGGTTGAAGACCCTGGCGGCGCTGCTGCGATACGTGCTGCACCGGGCGGGTTTCCCGTGTCGGTGGCTGACGCCGACCTCAGAGGCGGACCGGCAGTCGCTCGCGATGACGGCAGCGCGTCCTTAGCTCGGTCCCTCGCGCTGCTCCCGGTGCTCGCGGAAGAGCATCACCCTGCAGTTCGCATTCTTCAATACGTAGGGCACGGTCTTACCAAGATTGAACTCGCCGAACCGGCGCTTGTAGGGCAGGCCCATCACGATGAGGTCTGCCCCCCACTCAACAGCCTCATCGACCAGCGCCGGCCCCGTGTCCCGCGCCTGCACCAGCTCCGTCTCCACTTGCAGCTGCGCGGCGGCGGCGAGCTTTTCGACCTCGTCGAGGATCTTCTCCCCGCGGTCCACCACATCGTCGAGCACCGCTCCCAGGGGAAGCGAGCGGTTGACCTCGATGATGTGCACTCCGTACAGCCGGCCCCCGTGCGGGTCTGTCATCCTGCACGCCAGGCGGACGGCCTCGGCGTCGATCTCCTGCCCGCCCACGGCGACCAGAACCTTGCGCGCGGTCGCCGGATGCGCGTGCCCGCGGTCGGCCATCAGTGCTGCGGTCCTCGCCGGACACGCCGTATGAGAACGTAGGCCGCGAACCCGAAGCAGACCACCGCGGTGCCCACCGCGAGCTCCTGTGCCCCCGGGTCCAGCGTGCGATGCGAAGCCAGGTAAACCACCACCCAAACGCCGATTGCGAGCGCCAGGACGCCCATGAACGTGAATGGAAAGCGCACCCGTCCGAATCCTAGCAATCCCGCGTTGCCTGACCGAGGCGGTTCCCGGGCCTTCCTATAATCAACCGGACTTGAGGCTCCTCATCGTGGGGTGTGGGCGTGTTGGCTCGCAGATCGCGGCCAACATGGATCACGCGGGTCACGAGGTCGTGATCGTCGACCGCGATCCGAACGCATTTTCGCGGGCTTCAACGCGCGGCGTTCTGACCCGCGAGTTCAAAGGCGACCAGGTCGTCGGCAACGGCACCGACGTCGACGTCCTCCGCCGGGCCGGCATTGAGCGCGCCGACGGGTTCGTCGCCGTGACCGAGGGCGACAACCGCAACATCATGGCCTCTCAGATCGCCAAGGACGTCTACAAGGTGCCGCACGTCGTCACGCGCATCTACGACCCGGAGCGCGCGGAGGCTTACGAGAAGCTCGGTCTCCACACGATCTGCCCGACGATCGAAGGCGCCAGGCACATCGAGAAACTCCTGCTCGAGCACGAGAGCCGCTGATCCCGTGTACGTGATCGTCGTCGGCGGAGGCACGGTCGGTTACTACCTGTCCCGCGACCTGGTCGAGCGCGGCCACGAGGTGACCCTCATCGAGAAGGACGCGCGTCGTGCGGACTGGCTCGAGACGCAACTCGGCAGCATCGTCATGCGCGGTGACGGTTGCGAGGTCCGCTTCCTCGCCCAGACCGGGATCGAGCGAGCTGACGCCATCATCGCCGTGACCGCGGACGACGAGGACAACCTCATAGCGCTGCAGATGGCCAAGCGTCACTTCAAGGTCAAGAAGACGATCGCCCGCGTCAACAACCCGACGAACGTCGAGATCTTCAAGATGCTCGGCGTCGACGAGGCGGTGTCGGCGACCGAAGTTCTGCTCGGCGCCCTCGAGCCTCCGCTCACGACCTGATCAGAAAAAGAGAAAGGGCCGCTCTCAATGAGGGGCCCTTTGGTTTCGCTTGTTATGAGGACTTGCCGATCTTGTAGATCTTGGTGCCGCAGTAGGGGCACGTACCGACCGTTGCAGGCTTGCCGTTCTTCATCGTGATCGGCTGAGGATCTTTCATCTCAACCTTTCTTTTGTCCTTCAAACAGTAGCCTTCCACTAAGTCACCATCCTTCTCGAGATTCTGTCGTGGGGGCGGACTCGCCCATTCTAGGGGCGGGTATTTGGATAAGACAACCCCAATTCAAACCGAATTCAGACATCCGAGCCCGATTCGTCGGAAAAAACGGGCCGAAATGCGGCCTCGAAGGGTCTTTTTGCGTCCTCGCCAAAAAGAACAAAGCGCACCTCGGAAGGTTGCCAACCTTCACTTAACGCAGAGCTGAGGCATTCCGCCATCACGCGCGCGCACTCATCGATCGGAAATCCGGCGATGCCGGTGCCGACCGCCGGCACCGCGATGGTGTCGACGCCGTGTTGATGCGCGAGACGAAACACCTGGTCCATCGAGGATTTGAGGGCCGAGCGCGTGGTCCGTCCCCCGAGCGCCATGCTTGCCGCGTGGATCACGTAACGCGCAGGCAGTTTTCCGGCGCCGGTGATCGCGGCCTCGCCGACCATGACCGGTCCGTGGGCGTCGCACTCGTCCTGGACTGAAGACCCCGCCGCCCTGCGGATCGCGCCGGCCACGCCACCGCCCAGCTGCAGGTCGTTGTTGGCGGCGTTGACGATCGCGTCGACTTCCTGCTCGACGAGGTCGCCGCTGATGATCAGGACTCTTGTTTCGTGCTCTCCCATAGCTCAGCCATTCGCTTCTCGAGCATATGCGCGGTCGCTCGGGCGATGCCTCGCACACCGACCGCCTCTATGGTCAAGGACGCGCACGCGACTCCGCACACCAGCGCGTCCTGCAGCCCAGATCGCTGCGCCCCCGAGCGCAGCCATCGCGCAAGCATGCCTCCCGCCAGCGCGTCGCCCGCTCCCGTGGTGTCGAAGGCGGGGTACTTGTGCAGTGCGGGGACGTGCACCTCTCCGTCCGGGGTGTACGCGGTCACCCCTCCGGCACCAGACTTCAGGACCAGGCCATCGAGCCACCACCGGCGGCGGAACTCCTCGGGATCGCCGTCTCCGAAGGCTACGTACTCCTCGTGGTTGCAGAAGAACCACGCAGAACGGCGCAGGACATCGACGGCCTCATTCGTCTGCAGCATGACGTAGGAAAGCATCGCGTCTGCGGCCAGGAGCCGAGCGGAATGGTGAAGCCCCTTCACCGCGGCCACCTGCCGGTCGGGTCGCATAGAGCCCACAAAGGCCCAGCCTCCGAAATCCTCCGGCAGGTCGGGCTCCCAGTGGTCGTAGATCTCGTCGGAGCTGCCGAGATCGATGGTCCGTCCGTGCTCTTGATGCGCGTTCCACCGGTATGTCGGTGCGTCGATCACGTTGACGTGCGAGATGTCGATGTCATGGCCGTCGAACGCCTTCGCGACCCGATCGATCGCATCCTTGCCGACGGGCGCCGAAACTTTGACCGGCAGGACGAGGCTGGCGGCCAGCGCGAAGTAGACCGCCGAGCCGCCCAGCTCCTCTTCGATCTTGCCAAACGGACCCTCGCGCTTGTCGAGCGCAATCGACCCGACGACGAGGAGGTCCGAATCGTCAGGCACGGCGGCCGGTGCCGCTGCTCGCCGTCACCACGTGTCGCGCGTAACGCAGCTTCTCGAGAAAGTCCTCCGGGCTCGCGTAGGGCTCCATCTCCATCCAGCTGCGGCCGAGCTCATCGGCAGAATGTGAGTCAGAGCCTGTGGCGGTGACCTTGCCCAGCTCGTCCGCCAGGCGGGCGGCGGCCTGGTTCGCGGCGGCGTCGCACCAGGGGTTGAAGGTCTCGATGATGTCCACCCGCGACGCGAGATCGACGACGCGCTCCGGTCGGAAGTTAGAGCGGCGGCGATCGAGGGGATGCGGCAGATAGGTCAATCCCCCCATGCCGTGGATGAGGTCCATCGCATCCTCCGCGGCGAGAAAGGGCGAGACGCGGCTGGTGATGAACAACCCGATCACCTCGCCTTCGAGTGTTTTGATCTCTTCCCCTGCGATAGCCAGCTCGGGCTCCATTTGGACGAGGTTCACGGCACCTTCGATGGTGTTGTGGTCGGTGAGCGCGATGCGGTCCAGGCCGCACGCCCGGGCGCGTGCGACCAGCTCGTCGAGGGAGCTCTTGCCGTCGTGAGAGAAATCTGAATGAAGGTGAAGATCCACGCGCAGCATCGAAGCCGCTACAGTGCGGCTTCTTTCAGCGCCCGTTCGCGCGAACGCGCGAACAGTGGGATCACCTGCGCAGGCCCCCGGCTGCGGCATGCCTGGTCCATCAACGCCGCCTGCGCGTCATGGATGATGTCCATCACCTGCTCGGGACGGCGTTCGCGACCGAGACGTGCTGGCAGCTGCGGATGCGCGTGGCGAAGCACAGTCATGAGGCGGGGGATCAACCATCCGGGAACGATGCGGATTTGTTGGACGATGCACTCCTCCACCCAGAACAGCAGCTCGTCAGATTCCTGCAGCAATCTTCGCGGCGTCATCGCGCGTGTTCGGCGGCGGTGCCAGCGCCGAAATCGCTCCTGCTCCTCGATGGTCTGCTGAAGCATGGGCCGGAACCCACTATATCAGCGACTCGCCGCGATCCTGGGTCTCGTCGGATAGCAGAGCGTGCGCCATCCGTCAGTCTGCGGAACCAGGTGCACCTGGCGATCGAAGGACCACTCCTTCCACTGCTGGCGAACCCGGTAGCGCATCAGAAGACGAGCGACGTTGCTGTATGTCCGCTCATGCAGCGGATCGGTCCAACTGTCGAGCAAGGTGACCGCTGCCACCTGCATGTCGAGTATCTCCAGCCATTCGTCGAGGCGCGGCATCTCGCGGACGAAGTTCCCCAGGCTGCCCCACGCCCGCTGCGCGTCCTCGGCGAGCATCTCCCACATCTCCTCGAAGCGGCCCTCGGTATGCAGCTTCATGAAGCGCATCTCGCACGTGGCCGGCGCCTGCGGAGGGACTGTCATGAACGTCCCGCCCATCCCCATGCCACCCGAGGCTGCGGTCCCAAGATCGACGTCGTACGCCGGCCAGGCCATGAACTGACGGGCCCGCGTTCGGAACGTCTCCACGCCCGTCCAGTGCCGCAGCCGCCGAAATAATCTCTTGACCATTGGGGCTAGATGTTGTGTGATCTCCCCAGACTGTATACAGAATGTGGATAACCCGCAAGTCCCCGCCTGTCTGCCGGGCCCGGCGCAGACCCTCTCCCGTGGCGGCACCGGCGCTGGCGCGGAGTCGCCAAAGTGCGGCGCCGGGGATGATCCGAATCGGCACCTCGCCCTGGCGCGTGGCGCCGCGACCTCAGCGGCCGGCCAACCGCCGAACGACCGCCGCGACCTCGTCGAGCGGCAGCCCGACGGGGCAGACCGCAGAGGCAGCGACGAGGTCGGGTGCGTCGCCTGCGATATCCGAGGAGGCGTCGCCCAACGGCGCGTAGAGGCGCATATAAGAGGACGCGAGGTCGGGCAGTCGCGTTTTGCCGATGCGCTCTGCAGCGAGTGCGCACAGACCACAGTTGATGCAGCCGACGAGCCGCGGATGGCGCTCACGCTCTGCTGGTTCGAGCGCGCGCATGCCATCGGGAGCGTACGTGTTGACGAGCGCGGACAGCTGGGGGCGCGCCCGTCGCAGCCGGCGCCGCGTGAGATGAACTCCATACGCGAACGCCAGCTTGGCCAGGGAGTCAGCGCGCGCCATCGCCAGCCATCAGCCCGCGCATGGCGCCCTGCGCCAGCTCCTCCTGCGCCCAGCCAGACCTTCCAAGCACTGGCGCGCGGCCGAGCCATGCGCCGCGGACGAAATCGCGTGCAGCTTCGAATCTTTGTGACGCGCTCCATCCAAGCTCGCTGCCCACGACCTCGGCGGTGCGCAGGATGCAGGCGGCGCCCGCGCATGGACCCGCGGCGATGCCAACGCGACGGAATGCGTCGGCAAGAGTACGAACCTGTTCGTGTCGAGTCGCGTAGATGAGCTCGCCTTCGGTCACGGGCTCGCAGCGACAGAGGATGCGTGAGGTGCCGCCCTCGTCGAGGACCTTCTCGGAGTTCGAGCCGTGCCTGGTCTGCAGCTTCAGCGCGGCGAGCGCCGGGATGCCGCAGCGCGACGCCAGTGCCGCCGCCGGCTCAGGCTCGGACTCATTGCCTGGCAGCGGGCGAGACGCGGTCGTGCAGGCCGCCTGGTGCCCGAGTTTGCGGCAGACGGCGTCGGACGTCTCCTCGGCCATCAGGCGATACATCGAAAGCTTGCCGCCGGCGATTGTGATGAGACCGTCCGCACCCTGCTTGGAGTGGTCGATGACCTCGTAGCGGCGGGAGAGCTCATCCTCGTACCGGCGCCACTTGAAGAGAGTCGGCCGCACGCCGGAGGTGGTGCGCACCGGGCGATACTCACGAATCGATGGGAAGACCCGCTCGATACCCTGGATGAGGTAGTCCACCTCGTCTTCCAGCACGTCGACTGATTCGAGGTCGCCGTAGAAGTCGTCGTCGGTGGTGCCGAGCAGCGTGAAACCGGCGTGGGCGACCATCAGCAGATCACGGCCGTCGACCGACTCGGCGCTGATTGAGAAGTTCGATATCCGATGCGGATAGACGATGTGGATGCCTTTGGCGGGCCGCAGCTGCACGTCGACCCCGGCCATCGCTCCGACCAGAGGCGACCATGGACCGGTGGCGTTGACCACGACACGACCGCGCGCTTCGACCATCGCGCCGTCGGACGTGCGGTAACGGACGCCGATCACCTTGCCCGCGTCTCGAATGAGCTCCGTGACCTGCGTGTGGTTGAGCGCTCGTGCGCCGTGAATGATGGCGTCCTGCACGTTGGCGAACACGAGGCGGTGAGGATCGACTCCCCATTCCTCCATGGTCACGGCGCCGATGATCTCGGGCGAGAGGCCCGGCTCGGCCTGTCGCGCCTCTTCGGCCGTCAGACGGCGGTGAGGATGGGCGTGCTTGAGCGGCTGGAAGCGGTCGTAGACCTCCATGGCCGTCTCCATGCGCTCGATGTTGTTCTTGTCGTGGGGAAGGACCGGGATGATGAAGAGCACACGAGAGACGAAGTTGCGGGCGATGGTCACGATGTGACCGGCGTCCTGGCACGACAGTCGCGTCGTGTCCCAGTCGAACTCCAGGTAGCGCGGACCGCCGTGGATCATCCAGCTCGAGGCACCGCTGGTCCCGGCGCCCCAGTCGCCCTTCTCGAGCAGGAGGACTGAGACTCCGCGCAGAGAAAGATCGCGTGCGATCCCTGCTCCGGTCACGCCGCCGCCGATGACGACGGCGTCGTAGGGGCTGGCGGCGCTCACGCCGGGAACTCTAGCTGGCTGCTTCGTGCTGCTTCTGGAACTCTTCGATGATCCCTTTGGCCAGGTGCGCCGGCATCTCCTCGTAGTGCGAGAACTTCTTGGAGAAGCTCCCTCGGCCCTGCGTGATCGAGCGCAGGTCGAGGGCGAAGCGAAGCATCTCGGACTCCGGCACCATGACCCTCACGTCCTGGTAGCCGTCCGTCGGCTCCGTGCCCAGGATCTTGCCACGGCGTCCATTGATGTCCGACATGATGTCGCCGAGGTTTTTCTCGGGCACGTGGATGGTCGCCTCCACGAGCGGCTCGAGAAGCACCGGTCCGGCGTCCAGCGCTCCCTTGCGGATGGCCAGCGAGCCGGCGATCTGGAAAGCCATATCGTTGGAGTCGACCTGGTGGTACTTGCCGTCGAGCAGCGTCACCTTGACGTCCACCATCGGATAGCCCGCGACCACGCCCTTGGCCATCGAGTCGACGATTCCTTTCTGAACCGACGGCCGGAAGTTCTGCGGGATGGAACCGCCGAAGATCTTGTCCTCCCACACGAACCCTTCGCCCCGCGCGGTAGGAGCGACCTCGATCACGCAGATGCCGTACTGGCCGTGACCGCCCGACTGCTTGACGTGGCGGCCTTCGGCGCGCGCCGAGCCGTGCACCGTCTCTCGATAAGGCACGCGCGGGGTGGCGGTGGTGGCTTCGACTCCGTACTTGCGCTTCAGCTTCTCGAGCGTCACGTCGAGGTGGACGTCGCCCAGGCCGGCGATCACCAGCTGCTTGGTTTCCTCGCTTCGCTCGACGTGAAGCGTCGGGTCTTCCTCGGCGAGCCTCGCCAGGCCGCTGGAGATCTTCTCCTCGTCGCCTCGAGCCTTGGGCGTGATGGCCAGGCTGTAGGCGGGTCCGGGAACGTCGATCGCGGCCACGGGACCCCCGTCCTTCACCCCCAGCGTGTCGCCCGTGAGCGTGTGGGCGAGCTTGGTCGCCGCGGCGATGTCGCCCGCGTGGACCACGGTCGCGGCGACGTGCTCCTTGCCGCGGGGGAAGAAGATCTGGGCAAGCCGCTCCTCGCCTCCGCGGCTGAGGTTGGGCAGATGGGCGTCCGCCTTCACGGTGCCCGAAACCACCTTGAAATAGCTGACGCGCCCGAACTGGTCACCGCCGGTGTTGAAGACGAAGGCCCTGGCCGGCTTGTCCGGCTCCCCATCGGGCGGGGGCATCAGCTCCGCGATCGTCGACATCAGCGTGCGCACACCGAGCAGCTTGGTCGCCGAACAGCACACGACCGGCGCCACCTTGCCTTCGAGGATTCCCTGGCGCAGGCCGCGCTGGATCTCTTCCTCGCTCAACGTCCCGGCGTCGAGGTACTTCTCGAGCAGAGAGTCGTCGCTCTCGGCGGCCGCCTCAATGAGCTGACCGCGGTACTCGTCGACCCGCTGCTTCATGTCATCGGGGATCGGGACCTCGCTTCCCTTGCCGTCCTCCGCGGTCACGAACGCCTTGAGGTGCAGGAGGTCGACGATGCCGCGGAAGTCCTGCTCGGCGCCGATCGGGAGGTGCAGCGGGAACGGCCGCGGCGTGAGGCTCTCGCGCATGGCGCCCACGGCGCCGTAGAAGTCGGAGTGCTCCTTGTCGAGCTTGTTCACGACCACGATGCGCGGTTTGCTCGAGCGGTTGCACTGCTCCCAGGCGACCTCCGTCCCGACCGCGAGCTGCGCGGTGGGCCCGACCACGACCACGGCGCCTTCGGCCGCCCGCAGGCCGCTGGCCACCTGGCCGGCGAAGTCCAAGAACCCCGGCGCGTCGAGGATGTTGATCTTGTAGCCGTTGTGCTCGGCGAACGCGACGCCGAGGTTGATCGAGATCTTCCTTCGCTGTTCCTCGGGCTCGAAGTCGGTGGTGGCGGTGGCCTGGTCTGGCGAACCCATGCGCGCCACGGCGCCGGAGGCGAAGAGCATCGCCTCCGCGAGCATCGTCTTGCCGTCGTGCGAATGGCCCAGTAGGACCACGTTGCGGATCTTGTCGGCTGTGTAATCAGTCGCCATCCAAACCCCCACCAGATCGGCCGCCTGGGAACGAGGTCAAGTCTAGGCGGCGCGTCGCTACGGCTGGATCAAATTTCGACCCGGTAGAATGGCTGTTCCGATGGTCAAGAAGACGGCGTCGATCGAAGAGGTGCTCGCCGCGATCGAGGCGGCGCGCGACAAGGTGATGGCCGACGAGGTGAAGTCGCTCACCAAGCTGGGCATCCCCAAGGCGATGGCCTACCAGATGATCGCGAGCCGCTTCCACCAGAAGGTCGGCAACCAGGAGGAGGCCGAACCCGACCCGTTCGAGGGCAACGCCACGTCCTGGGAAGAGATCTCCTAGCCCGACGCCTTTGAATCGCGCTGAGCGTCTGGCTCGGCTGCTCCGGGTTCTCGCCGCGATCATCGCCGAGCCCGGTCTGAACCCGCTCGAGCTTGCTGAGAAGGCAGGCGTTTCCGACCGGACCCTGCGGCGCGACCTGGCCCAGCTCCGCAACCTCGGCTACGAGGTCGCCTACACGAGCGGCTATGAGGTCCAGGAGAAGCTCAACCTGGAGGGTCGGGCGCGACAGCGCCCGCGCGGCCGCGGCGACGATGCGCTGCTGCAGGCCGTCGCGCACGCGGTGGAGTCGGCGGGCCTGTGGCGCGATCCCGAGCAGACGAACGCGACACTGCCGAAGCGAAGCCGGAAGCGTCGCAGCGGCAAGGCGCCGATCGTGCTCCTGCCCAGCGGCCATGACGACGCCGACTTCCTCTACGCGACCGGGCTGGCCCTCGAGCAAGCCGTCTACATCAGGTTCGGCGACAAGGACGATGTGCTTGTCGTCAGCCCGCTGGAGATCGACCGTGCGCGGGCTCAATCTCGCGCCGCCACCATCATCGAGGATCGCGTTACG
This sequence comes from Candidatus Dormiibacterota bacterium, assembly GCA_036395015.1. Classification (GTDB taxonomy): domain Bacteria; phylum Chloroflexota; class Dormibacteria; order Dormibacterales; family Dormibacteraceae; genus 40CM-4-65-16. Next base: position 14,988 of record DASWDZ010000122.1, read on the forward strand.
TACCTGAGCCAGTCGTGGGCGCCGCTCGCGGCGCGCATGCTGCGCGAGAGAGGAATCGACGAGGCGCGCGTGTCGCCCAACCTGCGCGCGGCCTACCTGGAGGAGCTGAGGGCGGGCGGCGTCGATGCCCAGGTCGATCGCACACTCTTCGTCGCCGAGCGTCGCCACAAGTCGGCCGCGGAGGCAGCAGCGATCAAGGCAGCGCAGCAGGCGGCCGAGTCGGCGGTGGTCGAGGTCGTGCGCGGCCTGGCCGAAGCCGAGATCAGGGACGGGATCCTGTGGTCCAACGGCGGGCCGCTGACCTCGGAGAAGCTCTACGCGCGCGCCCAACTCGTGCTCGGCGAGAAGGGATTCACGTGCCCGGACATGATCATCGCCGGCTCACCCGAGTCCGCCCTGCCGCACCACCGCGGCACCGGGCCGATCCGGGCGAACGCGCCGGTGATCATCGACATCTTCCCGACCAGCCGCGAGACCCACTGCAGCGGAGACCTCACCCGCACCGTCGTCGTGGGTGAGATCAGCCAGGACGTGCGCCGGATGCATGCGGCGGTGCTGCAGGCGCTTGACGCGGGCGCCGAGTCGATCAGCGCAGGGGTGCCGGCCCAGGAGCCCCACCATGTCGTCTGCCAGGTCCTCGTCGACCGCGGCTTCGCCACCACCACCCCGGGCTTCGAGGGCGCCGAGGGCGCGGCGAGGATGAACCACAGCACCGGGCATGGAGTCGGGCTGGAGGTCCACGAGGCGCCGTCGCTGAGGCACACGGTGGTCGAGCCACTGGAAGAAGGCGACGTGGTGACCGTGGAGCCGGGCCTGTACCTGCTCGGGCTTGGTGGAGTACGGATCGAGGACACCGGCATGGTGACCGGCCGCGGCTTCCAGAACTTCACGACGCTGACGCGCAGCCTTAACCCCCGGGACTACCTGTAAAACCCGCCTTTACGCTAGTTTCTGAGCGCATGGAAGATAGGGAAACGCTCGGGCAGCGGATCAAGCGCATCCGTCAGGACCGCGGCATGAGCCTGAAGTCCGTGGTCGGGGATGACTTCAGCCGGGCCTTTCTCAACCAGGTCGAGCTCGGCAAGGCACGGCCGTCGATCCGGGTGCTCCGGATCATCGCCGAGCGCCTGGGCACCGAGGTCGAGTACCTGCTGGGAGGTCGTGAGGCCGGCATCGTGCGTGAGCTGGCGCTCGAGAAGGGCCGCGTCCTGCTGCTCCACGGCGACCCGAAACGCGCGTTGCTTGCGCTGCGGCCGGCGATCGACACGTACGACTGGCCGCTCGGTTCTGACGCTCGCGTGGCGCAGGCTCAGGCGCTGATCGCGCTCGGCCGCAAGGACGAGGCCGCGGCGATCATCGCCCGGGAGAGAAGCACCATCGAGCTCCACAACGACCACCATCGCCGGGAGCGCCTGCGCACCGTCGAGCGCGGCGAGCAGTTCCACTTCGCCGGCGACCCCGTCGACGTGCACCTGCGGCTTGCCGACCGCGCCGAGCGGGCGGGCAACGACCACGACGAGCTCGAGCACTACCGGGCCGCGCGCGTGCTGCTGGAGACCCGGGCTCCTAAAGCCCCGACGGGAACGTGAAGGTTGGCGGCGGATTGACGTCCGGCGGCGTGATCTCGATCGTGATCACCTCGTGGGACTTCAGCGGGATCTTGCGTGGGTCTCCTGTGTACAGCGTCGCCCCCTTGCCGTCGCCCAGGTCGACGTAGACCACCATCTTCTGGTCGCCGGTCAGCGTGAACGTCGAGACGTGAGTCGCGTCGAGGAGCTGGGGATCCCGCCCATTGGCTTTGCTCCACGCGTTCAGGACGTCGAAGAGCTGGCCCAGCGTGAAGACCTTCGAGGCCGGGGACTCGATGTGGATGACGTTCGGGTCCTGGGCGTGGATGTGGAGCCAGTAGTAGCACTTGACGGCTCCCGTCGAGTCCTTCTGGATGCCGGCATCGCCGGGGAGGTTGCGCACCTGGCCCTGGTAGACGATCTGCAAGGCCGTGTGGTAGTGGACCTGCGAGTGCTCGAGCTGATCGCACGGGATGCCGGAGACGGTTGGCTGCGCGGGGGTCGGCCTCTGGTAGTAGACGATGAGGACGATCATCGCGATCAAGCCCACGCCGAGGATGCTGCCGACGACGATCGGCAGCAGTGGGACCCCGGCCCCGCTTTTGGCCCGCACCTGCGGCCGGCGCCCGGCCTTGCCTTTGCCGGCGCCCGCGGAAGCCTTGGCTCGGGATTTGGTCGCCATCAGACCCTTGGTAGAATACCGACCTGACCTTTCTGGCCTCGGCCGGTGGCGCGTCGCCGCCGTTCGACGGGGCCTGAACCCATAGGAAGGAGGTTCCCTGTTGCGGGAGTACGAGGTTCTGTACATCGTCCGGGCTGACGTCGACGACGAAAAAGTCCAGGACGCCGTGAAGCGAGTCAACACGCTGATCGAGCGATCAGGCGGTAGCGCCGAGCGCACCAATCTCTGGGGCAAGCGCAAGCTCGCGTACGAGGTCAAGCACCAGAAGGAAGGCTCGTACGTGCTCCAGGACTTTCAGCTCGAGCCGGATCGTGTCCCCGAGCTCGAAGCGGGGCTGAAGATCACCGAGGAGGTCTTGCGCCACATCATCGTGCGCAAGCCGGAGAAAGCTGTGGCGACCACTGTTACGCCGCCGCCGGCAGAGGTCGTGCTGGAGCCCGTAGCTGCGGCGACGGACGAGGCGGCGGGTCGATCGCGCCGGCCAGATCGGGAGGATCGGGAGGAATCGTAATGTCGAATTTGAACAAGGCCCTGCTCATCGGACGGCTGACCAAGGACCCTGAGATGCGCTACACGCCCAGCGGCACCGCGGTGACGAACTTCAGCATCGCGACCAACAGGTGGTCATCGGGCCCCGAGGGCGAGCGCAAGGAGTTCACCGACTACCACAACATCGTCGCCTACAACATCGGCAAGCGAAACCTGGCCGAGGTCGTGGCTCAGTACACGCGCAAGGGAGCGCTGGTGTTCATCGAGGGTCGCATCCAGACCCGCTCCTGGGAGGGCCAGGACGGGCAGAAGCGGCGCACCACCGAGATCATCGCCAACGACGTCCAGTTCCTCGACAGCCGCAGCAGCGCGCCGAGCGACGGCGTGACCCGGCAGCGCCCACAGGCATCCGACGATATTCCGGCTCCGGACGACGCGCCGCGCGACGTCGACCCGGACGAGATCCCCTTCTAGGAGTTACCAATGGCATTTAACCGTCCACCGACACGAGAGGCGCCCGCGGGAGGGCCGGCCAGGGGACCGAAGCGACAGCACCGGAAGGTGTGCGCTTTCTGCGTCGAGAAGATCGATTACATCGACTACAAGGAGATCTCCCGGCTGCGGCGCTTCGTCAGCGACCGCGGCAAGATCCTGCCTCGACGCGTGACCGGGACCTGCGCCAAGCACCAGCGGCCGTTGACGACCGCGCTCGAGCGTGCCCGCGCGATCGCACTGCTGCCTTACACAACCGAGTTGCACTAGGGCAGAATCAGCAGGCCTCTCCTACCGGAGCGCGTCCATGACATTCCATACGCAGCTGCGAATCCCCGGACCGACGCCGCTTCCCGAGCGGGTCGTCCGGGCCATGAACCGGCCCATGATCGACCACCGCGGACCGGAGTTCGCGGCCATCCTGGCCGAGGTCACGGCCGGCGCCAAGCGCGTGTTCAAGACCAAGCACGACCTGCTGCTGCTCACCAGCTCAGGGACCGGCGGGCTCGAATCCGCGGTGGCCAACCTGGTCTCCCCGGGAGACGAGGTGGTGGTCGCCCTCTGCGGCAACTTCGGCGAGCGCTTCGCCGCGCTGGCCTCCACTTACGGCGCCGACGTGGTGCGGCTGGAGTTCGAGTGGGGTCAGCCGGTGGACCCCGACGACCTGAAGCTGATCCTGCAGCGGCATCCGAAGGCGCAGGTCGTCCTTCTGACCCACAACGAGACGTCGACGGGCCTGACCAACCCTCTTCGCGAGCTCGCCCGCGCCGGTCGCGACGCCGAACGGATCGTGGTCGTCGACGGCGTGAGCTCGATCAGCTCGATCGAGATCGAGACGGACGCCTGGGGGATCGACGTCGCGGTCAGCGGCTCGCAGAAGGGATGGATGGCGCCGCCGGGCTTCGCGTTGGTGAGCGTCAGCGAGCGGGCCTGGGCGCAGCAGGCGAAGGCACGCTCGCCCCGCTTCTACTTCGACTGGAAGGAAGCCAGGACCTGGGCGGAGAAGGGGATGACGCCGTTTACGCCCGCAGTCCCGGTGGCGTTCGCGATGCAGGAAGGATTGAGGATGCTCGAGGAGGAAGGCCTCGAGAACGTCTACGCGCGACACGCCCGGCTTGCGCGCGCCACCCAGGCGGGCTTGCAGGCGCTCGGCTTCCAGCTGTTTGCGCAGGAGGGGTATCGCTCGCACACGGTGACCTCGGCGTTGCCACCGGCGGGCCTCGACGTCGCAGCACTGCGCAAGCTGATCGACACGAAGTACGGCGTGGTGATCGCGGGCGGCCAGGGCAAGATGACGGGCAAGATGATCCGCGTCGGACACCTCGGCGCTGTTTCAGATGGCGATGTCGTGCAGGTGATCTGGGCGATCGAGCAGGCGTTGGACGAGCTCGATGTCGCACCCGCGGACGGGCGCGGCGTCGCCGCCGTGACCGCGTCGGTTCAAGGCGTTCCGGCCGCCGCGCGCTGAGCGCGACGGACAGCGTTTTGGCCAAGATCCTGGTCGCTGACCCGCTCGCCGAGGACGGTCTCGAGCGTCTGCGTCGCGCGGGGGAGGTGACTGTCGTCAGCAAGCTCGATGAGTCTGAGCTGGTGAGACGCATCCCCGAGTTCGATGCGCTTGTCGTGCGGAGCGAGACGCGCGTCACGGCTCCTGTCATAGAGGCCGGCCGCAAGCTGCGAGTGGTGGGTCGCGCGGGGGTTGGTGTCGACAACATCGATGTCTCCGCGGCGACCAGCAAGGGAATCGTCGTCGTCAATGCGCCCAGGGGCAACATCGTCGCGGCCGCCGAGCACACCATGGCGCTGTTGTTCGCGCTCGCGCGATGGGTGCCCCAGGCGGACGCCTCCATGAAGCGCGGCGAGTGGACGCGATCGAAGTTCGTCGGGACCGAGATCCGCGGGAAAACCATCGGCGTCATCGGACTTGGCAACGTCGGCTCCGAGGTGGCCAAGCGGGCGCACGGTCTCGAGATGGACGTCATCGCCTACGACCCGGTTGTCTCGATCGAGCGGGCGGAGCTCTTCAATGTCGCCCTCGTCACCCTCAACGACCTGCTCGAGCGCGCGGACTTCGTCACGGTGCACGTGCCGCTGGTCGACTCCAACCGCAACCTCATCGGTCGCTCGCAGCTCGCGTTGATGAAGCCGACGGCGCGCCTGATCAACACCGCGCGCGGCGGGATCGTGGATGAAGCGGCGCTTTGTGAGGCGCTGCAGTCCGGCCGGCTGGCGGCGGCCGCGGCCGACGTCTTCGAGACCGAGCCGCCCGAGAAGAGCGCGCTGCTCGAGCTCCCCAACTTCGTCGCCACCCCGCACATCGCCGCGTCGACCGTCGAAGCGCAGGTGTCGGTCGCGTTCGATGTGGCAGAAGAAGTGGCTGCGGTGCTCGCGGGCGATCTCCCGCGCTTCGCCGTCAACGCGCCCGCGTTGCCGCCGGAGGAGCTTGCCTACCTGCGCCCCTTCGCGGACCTCACCGAGCGCCTGGCCACCCTGCACGGGCAGCTCTTCGGCGGCCGCGTCAGCACGATCGAGCTCGACTTCGAGGGCGAGCTCGCCGAGCACGACGTCAACCTGCTCGTCGCAGCAGCCATCAAGGGCGTCGTCCAACCGTTCACCGAAGAGCGCATCAACGCGGTCAATGCGCGACTGATCGCCGCCAACCGCGGCATTCGTCTCGTCGAACGGCGGAGCCGTCCGCACAGCAGCTACGCGAGCCTGGTCACGGTCCGGATGCTCGACCACGAGATCGCGGGCACGGTCCTGATGGGAGAGGCTCGGGCGGTGCGCATCGACTCGTTTCGCGTCGACCTCGTGCCCGAAGGCCGCTTCCTGGTCAGCCGTCACGAGGACCGTCCCGGGGTGGTCGGCCGGGTGGGCAGCATCCTGGGCGAGCACGACGTAAACATCGCGAGCATGCAGGTGGGACGGGATGCTCCGCGGGGCAACGCGATGATGATTCTCGCCGTCGACGAGCGGGTTGCCCCCGAGGTGCTGAGGCGACTCAAAGAGGTCGCGGGCATGTCCGACTTGCGTTATGTCGAGTTGCTGAGGTCTTCCTCCGATAGCTGACGTCCGCGCTTTTCCAGGTATCCGTTACTACATGGCGAGAGCCGGCGACCTGACCAACCTCGTGGCGCCGCCTTACGACGTGATCCCGGACGCCGACCTGTCCCACTACCGGTCGCTGTCGCCGTACAACGTCGTCCGGCTGACACGCCCGGGCACTGACTACGAGGAAGCCGCGAACACCTTTGCCCGCTGGCTCGACGATCGCATCCTCGAGCCCGACCCACCCTCGATGTACGTCCACGAGGTGACCTTCGAGGGCGGCATCAGGAGGGACTTGATAGCGTCGCTCCGGCTGCGGCCGTACTCGGACCGGGTCGTGCTGCCGCACGAGCGCACGCACCAGGGGCCCAAGGAGGACCGGCTGGCGCTGCTGCGGTCGACGAGAGCGAGCCTGGAGCCGCTCTGGTTCGTGTACGAAGGCAAGGGGACGGGCATCCCCGAGCTGCTTGAAAAGGTAGCCGCGAGGGCCGCGGCCGTGAGCTTTGACGGCCCGGAAGGCACGCATCACCGGCTCTGGGTCATCTCGGACCCGGCGATCCACGCGTCCGTGCACACGGCGATGGCAAGGCGGCCCGTCCTGATCGCCGACGGTCACCACCGCTACGAGACCGCGCTGGCGTATGCCGACGAGGTCGGGGGCCCCGCTGACGCGCCTTCGCGCTTCACCCTCGCCCTGCTGACCGAAATCGACGATCCCGGTTTCGTCGTCCTGCCGACACACCGCGTCATGAAGACGGGCATCGCCGTCACCGGTGGCGAGCCGGCCGGCTCGCTGGAGGAGATGCTGGTTGCCCTCTCCGGGCGGGTGGCCGCGGGAGTCTATCGCGACCACGAGTTCCAGGTCTTGCCCCTGGAAGGAGAGGTAGCCCTGGTGGAGTTACACGACCAGGTGATCGACAACCTCCTCGGCAAGCGAAATCCGGAGGAATTCGTTCTCTACACGCGCGACCCCCAGCAGGCCGTGCAGTGGGTCGATGAGGGGGTGGGCACGGCCGCCTTCTTCCTCGATGCGCCCGACGTGCGCGAGGTTTTGAAGCTAGCTCGAGAAGGGAAGACTCTCCCTCAGAAGGCAACCTATTTCCACCCGAAACCGCCCTCCGGGATGGTTTTCGACCGGCTGGAACGAGGTTGACGTTTATAGTCTAGGAACCCAAAAATTGCCGACCTACGGTTATCGCTGCACCAACTGCGGACACCAGTTCGAGACCTTTCAGCGAATGTCCGACGAACCTCTCACGGCCTGTCCCAAGTGCCAGGGCAAGCTGAAGAACGTGCTCTACCCGACTGGAGTTGTTTTCAAGGGCAGCGGATTCTACACCACTGACTACAAGGGCTCGGGCAAGGCGTCGTCAGGCAACGGCTCGGCGCCGAGCACCGATGCCTCGAAGCCGGAACCGAAGAGCGAGACGAAGTCGGAATCAAAGTCCGATTCGGGCGATTAACCGAAGAGAGGGAGTGCACGTGTCAAACATCCAGGAAGTCACCGATACCGACTTCGAAACCGCAGTTCTGAAGGCCGACAAGCCGGTGCTCGTCGACTTCTGGGCGACTTGGTGCGGTCCGTGCAGGATGATCGCCCCGATCGT
>DASWDZ010000123.1:0-8440 GCA_036395015.1 Candidatus Dormiibacterota bacterium
TCCCAAACCAGGCGCTTTTCCGAGCTAAGCTACCGCCCGATTTCCTGCAGCGCGCCCGACTCTAGCAGCGCGCGCACCGCGGCGGCCCGGTGGCTGTACTTGCGTTTCTCCTCGGGCGGCATCTCCCCAAACGTCTTCCCCGTGCCCGGCACCAGGAAGATCGGGTCGTAGCCGAACCCCGCCTCTCCCCTCCACTCCGGCACGATCTCGCCGCGGCACTCGCCTTCGAAAAACCGCGTCGTCCGGTCAGGCACGGCCAGCGCGATCACACACACGAAACGAGCTTTCCACGGCCGGGGAATCCCTTCGAGATGGTGGAGCAATTCCGCCGTCCGCTCCTTCTGCGTCGGGCCGAGCCGAGCCGAGCGAATGCCGGGAAACCCACCCAAAGCCTCGAGCTCGACTCCCGAGTCATCGGCCAGCGACGGCAAGCCTGACTTCTCAAGCGCGGCGTCCGCCTTCAGCCGCGCGTTCTCGTCATACCTCTCTCCAGCCTCCTCGACCTCGCTGTCGTAAGCGATCAGCTCCAGGCCCGTCTCGACCAGCAGATCGCGGTACTCACGAAGTTTGCCGGTGTTACCTGAGGCGATGACCAGTCGCGGGGGATCAGCCAAGCGTGGCGAGCGCGCGTTTCTGGGCCACGATCAGCTCCTTGATGCCCTTGAAAGCCAGCACCAGCATCGAGTCGAGCTCGGCCCGCGTGTAGGGCGCGCCTTCGGCCGTCGCCTGCAGCTCGACCAGGCGCCCGTCCTCGCTCATCACGCAGTTGAGGTCGGTCGAGGCATGGAAGTCCTCGCCGTAGTCGAGGTCAAGCATGGGCGTGCCCTCGACGATCCCGCAGCTCACCGCGGCGAGGTGCTGCCGGACCGGGATCTCGCTGATCATCCGTGCGTCCTTCATGCGCTTGATCGCCATGTACAGGGCCGTGAAAGCGCCGGTGATCGACGCCGTGCGCGTGCCACCATCGGCCTGCAGGACGTCGCAGTCCAGGGTGATGGTGCGCTCTCCGATCTTGCCCATGTCCACCGCGGCGCGCAGCGAGCGCCCGATCAGGCGCTGGATCTCGTGCGTGCGGCCGCCGAGCCGGCCCTGGATCGCCTCCCTCGCGCCACGGTCGTGCGTGGCCCGCGGCAGCATCGAGTACTCCGCGGTGATCCAACCCTGCCCGCTCCCCCGTCGGTGCATCGGCACGCGGTCCTCGACACTCGCCGTCACCCACACGCGCGTGCGACCCATCTCGATGAGGCACGACCCTTCGGCGTGCACATTCACGCCAAGGTCGATCTTCACCGGCCGCAGCTGGTCGGGCGCCCGCCCGTCCCGGCGCGCGGCGGTGCCGGTTAACGTCCGAGTAGTTTCAGTAATAGCGTCGTCCCCTCGAAGAAAAGATAAAGCGGGATGAACATGATCAACGGCGTCAGCGGATCGGCGCCTGGCGTCAAGAAGTTGGCCACCAAGCCCAGCGCCAGGAAGAAGTAGGGCCTGCGTTTGTAGAGCCAGCGCGTGTTGACGATGCGCAGCATGCCGAGCACGAACATCACCACCGGCAGCTCGAAGACGATGCCGAAGCCGATCACCATCAGCAGCACGAAGCTGATGAACTGGCTCAGGTCGGGAAGGTAATGAACGTCCTGTGGCGCAAACCGGTTGAGGACGTCGAGGTAGAGCGGCAGGGCGAACACGGCGACACCAACGCCCACCGCGAAGAAGAAGATCGTGGCGATGATCACCGGCAGGATGAAGCGCCTCTCGTGTTTATGCAGTCCCGGGCTCACGAACCACCAGAACTGCTGAATGACCACTGGCGCGGCGAGGATGATGCCGATGTACATCGCTACCTTCAGCTCGTTGAGGACGCCGCCCGCCGGCTGCAGGTAGACCGCGTCGGTGATGCCCGCCCGCGTGATCAGGTACGTGATGACCCGCCCGGCGATGAAAAACGAGCCGACGGTGGCCACCGCCCACGCGACCAGGGAGATGATGAGGACCCGGCGCAGCGCCTCGAGATGCTCGACCACCGACATGCGATCGTCCTCGGCTGGAGCCGCCGCACGAGGAGTGCGCTGCAGAACCCTACCGAGTAGGGCCACCGCTATCCCTTAGACGAGTTAGCCTCGGACGACGACGAGCCCTTGGCGGTGCTCTCGGATGGAGGAGCCGGCTCGGACTTCGCCGCTGCTGTGACCTCGTTCGTGAGCTCGGTGGTCGCCTTGCGGAACTCGCGCATCGCCCGCCCCACCGCGCCGCCGAGCTCCGGCAGACGACCCGGCCCGAAGATGATCAGGACGACGACGATCAGAAGGACGAGCCAGAGCCAGTGGGTTCCCAACACTTCGAGCCGATTATAGGCCTCGGGTCATAAGGCCCGGTTCAGGCGCCGCTCAGGAAACCTTGATCGTGACCGCGTTGATCGTGTCCCCCTCCTGGATCCCCGTCACGCCGCTCATGTCGCCGACCACCGTGCCGAAGCGGTTGTAGGCGGCGGTCGGGCCGTTGCCTGGCCAGGCGCCCTTCTGGATGAAGAACTGGCTGCCGTTGACGGGACCGCCAGGAATTCGGGCCATGCCCACTGCGCCCACGTCCCAGGGCGTGACAGTCGTCTCCTCGGGCAGGTTGTAGCCCGGCCCACCGCGGCCGTCGCCGCGCGGATCACCGCCCTGGACGACCCATTCCTCCGACTTCCAGAACGTCAGCCCGTTGTAGAAGCCGTGGATCGCGAGCACGACGAAGTTGTTGACCGTCACGGGCGCGACCTCGGGTGCGAGCCGGATGACGAGGTCGCCGTGGGCGGTCTTGATCGTCGCCTGTAGCTTCTGCGACGCGGTGATGCACATCGGCTGCGGCCCGATGAACTGGTGGGGCCCGATCTGCGTCGAGGTCGGGCAGTTCGCGAGGGCGGCTGGCACCGGGGCCTCGAGCGCCTTGCCCACCAGCCAGCCGGCGCCGATGACCGCGGCGATCACCGCACCCATCACGACCAGCGCGATCCATGTCTGACGGCCCCGGAGTGGAGCTTCGACCTCCTCCGGTACGACCGGCGCTGGGCGCCGCGCAGATCGCTGGCTCATTTCCGGGCCGCTGCCTCGGCGATCGCCTGGACCAGGCCGTGCGTCGTGTACTCGCGAGCCACGATCGAGACGCCAAGTCCCAGCTTGCGCGCGCTGTCCGCCGTGACCGGACCCATGCATGCGACCTCGGCGTCGCCAAGGATCGCCGGCAGTCGGTCCTCTGGAAACGCGCGCACGAAGTTGTAGACGGTCGAGGAGCTGGTGAAGGTGATCACGTCGACGCCCTCGCCATCGAAGAGCCGGAGCAGCGCGGGCCCAGCATCCGGCGGGCACACGGCGCGGTACACAGGGAGGATCTCGACTTCAGCACCTCGATTGGCAAGCAGCGATGGCAGGGCGTCCCGCGCGATCTCCGCGCGCGGCACCAGCACCCGCAGACCCGCCATCTCCCAGCCCTGCAGCGCGTTGGCGAGACCTTCCGCGGTGTACTCCGACGTCACCAGCTCTGGCCGCAGCCCCTGACCCGCCAGAGCATCCGCGGTCTCCTGTCCGATGGCGCAGAGCTTCGAGTTGTGGAGCGCCCTCGCGTCCGAGCCGGTCGTGAGCAGCATCCGGAAAAAGATGTCGACCGCGTTGGCAGAGGCAAAGATGACAAGCGCGGTGCGGTTGAGGTTCTTGATCGCGTTGCGTACGCGGTCGTCGGTCGGCAGGCGCCGGATCTCGATCGTCGGTATCTCGACCACCGACGCGCCCAGGTCGACCAGCTCGCGCCGGAACGGGTCGACCTGGTGTCGGGCGCGAGTGATCAGGATGCGGTGCCCATGCAACGGACGTTTCGAGAGCGTGTCCAGACGTTCGGCCAACTCCACGCCGGGTCCGAGCACGAGCAGCGCGTCGCTGCGCACGCCGTAGGTCGACGCTTTGCGCGCCAGCTCGCTCAGCGGCGCGGTCACGCGGTGCTGGCCGGGCTGGCCCGGGTTCAGGATCAGCGCGGCCGGGGTCTTTGGTGAGCGCCCGTTCTGGAGCAGGGCGTTGATGCCTGACTCCCACCAGCCCGAGGCAAGCCTCAGGACCACCGTCTCGCCGCCCGTGACCAGCCCGAAGCCCAGCGACGCCGAGAGGCCTTCGATGGTGAGCGGGATGCCGCTCATGACCGGGGCGGCCAGCTCGACGATCAGCCCTGGCATCGCCTCGAAGTCGACGCCGGCGCGCTCCAGGCGTTGCGCGATCTCGCTGCCGTTCGAGAAGACGTAGGGGTTGCCCGGAAACAGGACAGTGATCGTCTTCCCGTTGCGGGCGAGACGGACTATCTCATCGATGGACTCGAGAGCCGCGATGTCTGCGTGCGCGGGAGCAAGGTGCAGCAAGCCGGTGCCGCAGCCATCGCAGTTGCGGATCACGTCGGCGTCTTTGATCGCCTCGACCGCTTGCAAGGTGGCGAGACCTGGATGACCTGGTCCTACCCCGACGAGCCTGACCCTGCTCATGCCACCACGCCCATCCCCACCCGGGACACGGCTGACAGATTAGAGCTTTCGGGTCACCACGTAGTCCGCTAAAGACCGCAGCGCCGCAGCCGCTCCGTTGTCCTCGAGAGCATCCAGCTGACGGCGCGCTGCATCGGCGTGATCGCGAGCCATCGCCAGCGCGCGCTGCGGCCCTTTGCTCTCACGAACAGCCTCCACGATGCGCTGCGCTTCATCGTCGGCGAGCCTCCGATCATCTTCGATGTGGACTGAGGCCAGCATCAAAGGAAGGGTTGCGAAACCCTCCACGATGTCGTGGCCGATCGGCTTGCCGACCTGGTCCTCGGTGCCGGTGTAATCGAGGACATCGTCAGCGATCTGGAACGCAAGCCCGAGGGAATGGCCGTATGAGCGCAGGGCGTCTCGCGTGGCACGGTCGAGGCCACCCAACAGCGCACCGATGTCGCAACATGCGGCGAGCAACGTCGCGGTCTTCGCCTCGATGCGTTTCATGTACTCGTCGATGTCGGTGCTGTAGCGATAGCGGATCGACTGCTGGCGCACCTCACCCGCGCAGATGGTCATCACCGCGCGAGCCAGGATGTCAACCACTTCGGCGACGCCGGTGCGCGCCGCGCTCTCGTAAGCCTTGGCGAAGTAGTAGTCGCCGATGACGATCGCCGGTTCGTTGCCGAGGCTTGCCGCCACCGTCGGTCGGCCGCGGCGGGTCGGCGAGCGATCGATCACGTCATCGTGGACGAGCGTTGCGGCGTGGGTCATCTCCACCGCCATCGCCGCCGGCAGCAAACGCGAGAGGTCGTAGCGCCCGCACATCGCGGCAAGAAGCACGAGCGCCGGCCGGATCCGCTTGCCGCCGGCCTCGAACAGGTCGGCCATGGGCCCTGCGACCACCGGGGGGTCCAGGTCGATCTCCTTCCTGAGCTCGGCTTCGACGGTGGCCAGGTCGCCCGCGACCGGGCCAAAAAGTTCGTCCCCTTCGGTCAAGCGCCCTTGACCGAGAGCCGGTAACCGAGCCCGGGCACGGCCTCCAGGCTGACCCCGGTGTTTGCGCGTTCGGAAAGCTTGCGCCGGAGGCGCTGTACGTGCGGGTCGACCGAGTGGTCGTCGAGGTCGTGCGGGTATCCCCAAACCTTGTCTCGGAGCTGAGCGCGCGTCAGGACTCGCTCGGGGTTGGCGGCCAGGACCGCGAGCAGGTTGAACTCGGTCATGGTCAGTGTGATCTCGTCGTCCCCGATCTTGACGCGTCGCGCGGCATTGTCGATCTGCAGCGCGCCGATGCTGAGCACGCCTTCGCGGCCGCCGCCGGTCTCGGCCAGCGCCGAGCGCCGCAGATGAGCGTTGATGCGCGCGGCGAGGATGCGCGAATCGAACGGCTTCGTGATGTAGTCGTCGGCCCCGACCTCGAGGCCCACGACCTCGTCCATCTTGGTCGAGCGCCCGGTCAGCATCACCATCGGGCTGACAACACCCTGGCGCCTCAACTCGCGGATGACCTCGGTGCCGCTGATGTCGGGGAGCACCCAGTCCACGAGCACCAGGTCAGGCTGCGCGCTGCGCCCCAGCTCGATCGCCTGCGCACCGGTGCCTGCCTCGACGACGTCGTGTCCCTGCAGACGGCAGACCTCCGCCACCAGCATGCGAACCGGGACATCGTCCTCGACGACCAGGATGCGCCGGCGGCGACGAGGCGGCGCCTGGCTGCTCAGTTCGTGGTCGGAGGCGCGAAACCCACCCGTCGTGTCTCACGGGCTGAGCGCTTCGGTCTGCGCATCAGGATTACGCGCTTGTCCCCCCCGTCGATCACGCTGGCGAGCTCCCAACCGTCGGTCCCAGTTTCTTGCAGGAGCTTGACCAGCGTGACGCCGTCAGCAACCTGGGCCACGCTGAGGACCCTGGTCGAATACTCCCACTCGCGACTTGGGAATCCGACCGAGGGGACGAGACCGGTCGCCGTTCCTCGCGCGCCATCCGGCTGCGTCGGCTGGGAGGGCTCGTCCGGCTCCTGATCGGGGTCTTCCTCTGACCGCGGGTCCATTGTCGTCAGATTGTAGGCGTACCCCCGGCGGGGGTCGAACCCGCGCTGGACCGGGTTTAAGCCGGCTGCCTCTGCCATTGGGCTACGGGGGCATCTCCATTTTGCCCCCGGCGCCTCATCTCAGTCGTATTCGAAGAAGCCGCGGCCGGTTTTCTTGCCGAGGCGGCCCTGCTCCACCAGCTCGCGAAGCATTTGGGGCGGCTCTGGCCCTTCGCCGAGCCGATGGCGGTCCTGCATGGCGCCATAGAAGATGTCGAGGCCGCTGAAGTCGAGGAGGTGGAAGGGTCCCATCGGCCAGTTGAGGCCCTTCTGGACGGCGATGTCGATGTCTTCCGCGCTTGCGTAGCCGCCCTCGAGCAGCCGTATGGCCTCCTCGGAAGCCGCGAAGAGGATGCGGTTGACGATGAAGCCCCAGATCTCCTTCTTGAGGAGCACCGGCGTGCGGTTGATGCTGCGGACGAACTCCATCGCGGTCTCGACCGTCGCCTCTGACGTCTTCGGGCCGCGGACCACCTCGCACAGCTGCATCACGGTGACCGGGTGGAAGAAGTGCATGTTGCAGCACTGCGCGGGCCGGCCCGTGAAGTCGGCCAGCCGGCTGATGGCGATTGTGCTCGAGTTGCTGGCGAGGATGGCGCCTTCGTTGGCGTGCATGCCCAGGGCCTCGAACACGCCTTTCTTCGCGTCGAAGTCCTCGATCACCGCTTCGATCACAAGGTCCGCGTTGCGCGCCGCCTCCGCGAGATCGTCCGAAGGTTCGATGCGTCTGAGCGCCATGTCCGCATCCTCCTTGCGGAGGCGTCCCTTCTCGACCGACCGGTCAAGGAGCTTTCGATTCTGAGTGCCGGCCCGGTCGAGCTGACCGGCGACGGTGTCGACCAGGCCGACCTCATAGCGCCTGCACAACGCAGTCTGGAGCGCGATCTGCGAGCCCATCGTCCCTGCACCGACCACCACCACCCGCTTCAATTCGTGCATGCGCCTGAGCATGAAGGAATTCGAGGAACTGGTGGAGACCGCGATCGAGTCGATCCCAGAGGAGTTCCAGCCCTACCTCGAAAACACCGCCTTCCTCGTTGAAGAGTCGTCACCCGAAGGGCTGATGGGCTTTTACCACGGCGCGGGCGCACTGCATGCGGGCGAGGGCTTTCCCGATCGGATCATCCTCTACAAGCAGTCACATGAGCGCGTCAGCCGGAGCATGAAGGAACTGGTCGAGGAGGTGCGCAGGACGATCCTGCACGAGGTCGGCCACCACTTCGGGATGGACGAAGACGATCTTCCCTACTAGTTAGTGGAGGCTCCAGAAGGCGCGGTCCCAGAGGATGAGCGGGTCGCCGGCTCCGACGCTCGCCGCCTCGACCTCAGCGACGAAGACGTCGTGGTCACCGGCGGTTTGGGTCTGCACGACGCGGCACTCGAGCCAGGCGGCGCAGCCGTCGAGCAGCGGGATGCCGTTGGCGCCCAGGCGGTGCGGTAGCGTCCGCCACGCCGCATCGATGGCTGGGGCGCGGCCGGCGAACCGATCCGCGATGAACTCCTGCGACCTCGTGAGCACGCTGACGTTGAAGGCATTCGTCTCCAGGATCGCAACGCGGGTCTGGGATTCTCGCTCCAGCCCCACCAGCACCATCGGCGGCTGGAGCGAGATCGAAACCAGGCTGCTCGCCGTCAGTCCGCGAAACTCATCGCCAAGGCGGGCGCTGATCACGACCACGCCCGCCGGCAGGCGGGCCATCGCGTCGAGAAACTGCCGGCTGGGCACGTGCCCGGCACAGCCTAGCGGTCAGCCAGGCAGCGGGGACCCCGAAGGTAGAATCGAGTTCGAAACCTGGCGGCGACGTAGCCAAGTGGTAAGGCAGAGGTCTGCAAAACCTCCATCCCCAGTTCGATTCTGGGCGTCGCCTCCA
>DASWDZ010000124.1:0-9012 GCA_036395015.1 Candidatus Dormiibacterota bacterium
CTCAGGCCTACTTCTCGAGCGCCACGTTCGCCTGGAACTCGACCAACAAGCCGGCCGGCGTCTATCGCTTCTCCGTCTGGGCGAGGGATACGAGCAGCCCGGGTACGAGCGGGACCGCTCCGAACACCTACGATGCTTTCAATTCTTTTCAGTTCACGCTGACCTAACGCACGCCAACGTTCGATTTACACGTTGACCTGATTCCGGTCCGACCGGTTATCGCCAGCGGCCGCCAGACGAAGTACGAGACCTTCCTGACGTTCTGAATCCTTTCCGCCAAGGAGGACGACGGCGATGCGTCGCCTGTTCGTGTTCTGCACAGTCCTAGCCGAGCTCATGGCGTTTGCGGTGACTGCTCCCAGCGTCAGTGCCGGTACTTTCGCGACCGCGACCACGACCGTGCAGCCCCTCCAGGCAACCCCGGCCAAAACCACGCGCGAGATCTTCGGCTACGCGCTCGCCAGCAGCCTGGGTGATCCGAGCAACACGGGACCCAACGGCACCGCTCCGAACACCTACGACAGCTTTGTGGCCCTCGATTACGGTTGACGACAGCACCCTGGACCGGGGTCGATGTCTCGGCGCAACCTCCATCCGCTGTGGTCGGCACTGCGACGATCACCGGCGCCGCCGCCGGATGACCGAATCCACCCGCCAAACATGCCTATCGGGGGCCACTGATACGCGTTTGTGGCGCCCCACGCGCCTATCGGCACACGAGCCGGTCGCGTTGACAGTCGCCCGCCAGGGTGGTTAGGCTCGTCGCGGGGAGTTAAGAGCAATGGGCCGTTTGCTGACGCGTCATGCGTTCGCGCTTGTGGCTTTCCTGTCCGCGGTATTGCTGGCTGCCCAGCCTGGGCTCGCCGCACGTCCGACGCCGACCAAACAGGCGACCGCCATCGGCAGCGGCGGCGCTGCAGCGAGCGTCGATCCGGTGGCCACCCTGGTCGCGATCGACGTCCTGCGCCGAGGCGGCAATGCGGTTGACGCCGCGGTTGCCGCAGCCGCGGTGCTCGGGGTCGTCGAGCCTTTCTCGTGCGGCGTGGGCGGCGGCGGCTTCATGGTCCTCTACAACGCGCGCGACCGTCGCGTCTTCACGCTGGATGGCCGCGAGACGGCGCCGGCCGCGTTCCGGCCGGACAGCTTCATCAATCCCGCGACCGGGACACCGATCCCCTTTGCCGAAGGCGTGGAGAGCGGACTGGGCGTCGGCGTGCCAGGCACGCCTCGGTTGTGGGAGCAGGCGCTGGCTCGATTTGGGTCGATTCCACTCGCGGAAGCCCTCGCTCCGTCGATCGGCATCGCGCGCGGCGGGTTTGAGGTCGATCAGACCTTCCACGACCAGGTCGTCGCCAACCAGTCGCGTTTTCAGGACTTCACTTCGACCAGCGCGCTCTATCTCGCGGACGGCAACGCGCCCGCGGTCGGTTCGATCTTCCGCAACCCTGACCTTGCGCGGACGTACCAGGTCCTGGCCGCGCACGGCATGGACGCGTTTTACGGCGGCCCGGTGGCGGGCGCCACCGTGGCGACTGTGCAGCATCCGCCGCTGGCCCCTGGCGTCACTCGTGTCGTTCGGCCTGGGCTGATGACGGCCGCCGACCTCGCCGCGTACCGGGTGATCTCGCGGGCGCCGACCGAGGTCGGATACCGCGGGTACGAGGTGTTCAGCATGGGTCCGCCCTCGAGCGGGGGCTCGACTGTGGGCGAGGCGCTCAACATCCTCGAGGGCTACGACTTGGCGTCCATGTCGCGGGCCGACGCGTTGTACTACATGCTCGAGGCCTCCAAGCTGGCGTATGCAGATCGCAACCAGTACCTGGCCGACCCAGACTTCGTCGACGTGCCGCTGGCGGGCCTGCTCTCGGACGGCTACGCCGCGCAGCGACGGGCGCTCATCGGTGACGTGGCCCTGACACCCCCGGTCGCGTTCGGCGACCCATCGCCCTTCAACTCGTCCACCACCCATCTCACGGTGTCCGACCGCTGGGGCAACGTCGTCTCCTACACGTTCACCATCGAGCAGATCGGCGGCAGCGGGATGGTTGTCCCGGGCCATGGGTTCCTGCTCAACAACGAGCTGACCGATTTCAACTTTGTGACTGGCACCGCGAACTCGCCTGCCGGTGGCAAGCGTCCGCGCTCGAGCATGGCGCCGACCATCGTGCTGAAGGACGGGAAGCCGCTCCTGGCGCTTGGCTCGCCGGGTGGCGCGTCGATCATCACCACCGTAATGCAGCTCCTTCTGGAGCGGCTGGATCTCGGCCGGATGCTGCCCGGGGCGATCGCGACCGCGCGCATCTCGCAGCGGAACACGTCGACCACCCAGGCGGAGCCTGCGTTCTTCGGCTCGCCAGAGCTTTCAGCGTTGACGGCGCGCGGTGAAGTCTTCAGCTCCACGCCCGAGATCGGAGCCGCGACCGGGATCGAGTTCCTATCCGACGGGCTTGTCCTGGCCGCCGCCGAGCCCGTGCGGCGAGGCGGAGGCAGCGCGATGGTGGTGGATTCGACGTAGCGCCCGTACCCTGAATGCATGCGAATCGACAGGTTCGCCTTCGGCACCGTCCGCATCGACGGAGAGACCTACGAGCGCGACGTCGTCATCGACCGCGGTGAAGTACATCCCCGAAAGAAGGGACCTTCGAAGCCATATCGCGACGAGTACGGCCACACGCCCCTCTCCGTGGAGGAGAAGATTCCCTGGAAGTGCTCGCGCCTGGTCATCGGCACCGGCGCGCACGGCGCGTTGCCCGTGATGCCGGCTGTGCTCGAAGAGGCCAGGCGCCGCGGCGTCGAGGTCGTGGCGGTGCGGACCGACAAAGCGATCCAGCTGCTGCGTGACGCGGACGACAAGACGAACGCGGTCCTCCACATCACCTGCTGACGCGGCCCGTCTCGCGGCGCTGGCGGGGATGGTCGCCGTCCTTGTAGCGTGTGGGGAGGAGTCGACGGTGGCGGCCTCGATCAGCGTCTCGAGTCAGGCGTTGGGCGACGGTGGCGCGATACCGGCGCGGCACTCGTGCACCGGCGCCGATGTCTCACCTCCGCTCAGCTGGACCGGCGTTCCCGGCGGCGCGCAGAGCCTGGCCCTCACGGTGATCGACCCGGACGCACCAGGCAAGCCCTTTGTGCACTGGCTGGTCTTCAACCTCTCGCCGGCGACGACAGAGCTGGCCGAAGGGGCAGACCCACCAGCGAGCAGCGCCCAGGGGCGCAACGATTTCGGCAGCAACGGCTACCGCGGACCTTGCCCGCCGCCGGGATCGCCCCATCACTACCACTTCAAGGTCTACGCGCTGGACACCATGACCTCGTTGCGCGCCGGCGTATCGGAATCATCGTTTCAGGACGCGATCAAAGGTCACGTTCTTGCCACGGGCGAGATCATCGGCACGTTCAAGCGCTGACTACCGGCGCAGGCGAGGCCACCAACCTGGCACCTCTCTCAGGTAGTCGTCGTACTCGGCGCCGTAGCGGGCACGAAGCGTCGGTTCCTCGTAAGCCTTGACAAACACGACAAACGCGAGTGCCACTAGGCCTGCGTAGACGAGCAGACCGAGCTGGCCGAACAGGAGCACCTGGCCGACGATGACCGCCAACACCGCCAGGTACATGGGATTGCGCACGTAGCCATAGAGCCCGCCGACCACCAGACGCTCGGTTGGCGCCACTGGCGCCGGTGTGCCCCGCCCTTCCATGACAAACCTCGCAAACGCCTGCAGCAAAACCAACGCGCCGGCCGCGATGAGAGCGCCTCCGGCAAAGCGAACCGGCGTCCAGAAAGGCAGCGGCTCGGCGAACCGCCAGCCCGTCAGGAGCCACGGCAGCAAGGCGGCGACGACGCCTGGTGCAAGGATGAAGAAGAGGGCGCTGCCAACTGCGGTCTTGAGTCTGGTCAAGCTCTACGCGGCGACAAAGTAGGCGGCGGCGGCGACCACGACGTAGAGGCCGGTCAGCTGCAACCCCTCGAGCCAGTTGCTGCGACCGTCGACCGCGATCACGGTGAATACGAACGTGGCCAGGGCGACGATCGCGACCTCAAACCCGCTGAAGATGAAGTCCATCGGCCGCCCCATCGCCAGGCTGACGAATACCAGGGCCGGCGCGACGAACATCGCGATCTGGGTCGACGAACCGACGGCGATCTCGAGCGTGACGTCGACCCGATCCTTGATGGCAAACACCACGGCCGACGCGTGCTCGGCCGCGTTGCCGATGATCGGGATCAGGATCAATCCCACGAAGGCGGCCGGAATGCCGAGCTGTTTCACGGCCGGGTCGAGCGAAGAGACCAGGAACTCGGACTCCAGGCCGACCACCAACGCCGCGGCAACCAGGACGAACAACGCGAGCGAGGTCGACCAGGTGGCCACCTCGTCGCGCTCTGGCACATGGAATAGGTGCGCGTGCGTGACTCGTGTAAAGACCAGCGCCGCCAGGTACAGCGCAATCAACACGAAAGCCACCCCGACGCTGACGGCCTCTTTGGCGTTGAAGTCGGCTTTGGGTGTGGTCAGTACGAGGATGGCGGGGATCACCAGGCCGGCGACCGCCAGGAACAGCGACGCCGAATGCACGCCCGCCGACGCCTGGCTGAAGCGCTGCTCCTTGAACAGCACGCCTCCGGCCACGAACGACACCCCGAGCACGAACAGCAGGTTGCCGACGATGGAGCCGATCAGGGTCGCCTTGACGACGGCGAACTCGCCGGCGCTGACCAGCAGCACGGCCACGATCATCTCGGTGAGGTTGCCGAGCGTCGCGTTCAGCAGTCCGCCGCTGCTTGGTCCGAGCCGGATCGCGAGCTGCTCGGTGGAGGACCCGATGAGGCCTGCCAGGGGGACGATGGCCAGCGCCGCAGTCAGGAAGATGACCACCGGCTGGTGGATGACGAATTCGGCGACCAGAGACACCGGGACGAAAACGAGCAGCCAGTTGAGCGAAGGGCGCAGGTAGCTTTTCACTGAGCGCAATCTAGAGTGTGCGCATGGCTCGCGAATACACGACGATCGTTCTTCATATCCAAAAGGACCGGGCGAAGGAGTTCGAGGAGCTCTTCGAAGAGGATGAGCTAAAGCGGTGGGACGACTACACCAAACGAGGCCGCTTCGTGGAGGCACGGCTCATCCGTTGCCGCTACAGCGCGCTGCAGTCGGACGGCATCCAGGACTACGTCTTGCATGTCGTCACGGCGGACGAGCACGCGCACCACGAGCACGACGAGGATCCTGGCTTCAAGACCTACAACGAGCGCGCCGACGCCTTTCAGCCTGAGGAGCCGACGGTGACTTTCGGGGATCTCGTTTTCGAACGAAGATCAAGCTCGTAACGGCGCAAGATCTCGGGCTGCCCCGCGTCTAATGCGCCATGCCCTCCGCGTCGAGGCGTGTATTCGCCGTGCTCGCGTGGCGTCCGGCGGCCGCTGCCATGGCTGCCGTCCTGCTTTCGACCCTGTCCCTTGTTGAGCCGCCCGCTAGGGCCACGGCCCAGCCTCCGCTCAAGCTGGCTGCGTCGGGCCCGTGGCTGGACCGCCTCAACGTCTGGCGCATCAGCACCGGCCTCAGCGCGCTGACCGAAAACACGACTTGGAGCGCTGGCGATTACAACCATGCGCTCTACATGGTCAAGAACAATCTCGTGACGCACTACGAGACGCCCGGGGTTCCGTATTACACGAGCGCCGGCGACACGGCGGCGCGGAACGGCAACATCTACGTGAGCTCCAGCACAGCAACGACCGATACCCAGGCGATCGATTGGTGGATGCAAGCGCCGTTCCATGCTTTGGGCCTCATGGACCCACGGCTCACCACGACCGCCTTTGGCTCGTATCGCGAGGTCAAGTCGGGCTGGCAGATGGGTGCCGCGGTCGATGTCCTTCGCGGCAATCCGTTCACGGGCGGGCACTATCCCGTCTTCTTTCCTGGCAACGGCACGATCGAGCCGCTCACGTCTTACGGTGGTCACGAATCTCCCGATCCGCTCCAAGCCTGCTCAGGCTATGCGGCGCCCACCGGGCTGCCTGTCTTCATCCAGGTGGGAGGCAACGTCACTACGACCGTAGGTGGGCATTCGTTCACAGGCAACGGGACGGCCCTGGCACATTGCGTGATTGACTCGCACAACGCCGCGCTCGGCTCGAGCCTTAAGTCGCGGGGCGCCGTCGTCCTGATCCCCAGGCAGCCGCTCCAGAATGGTGTCACCTACTCGGTCTCGCTAACCGTCAACAGCGTGCCGTACACCTGGTCGTTCACGGCCGGACCATTCGCCGCCTGCAACACGGTTCCGACAGGCCCGACCGCTGACCTGACCTCGGATGAGGCGTCGCCGCAACCGTCCGGCTCGATAATCATGTTCACGGCGACCTCGACCGGTTGCTCGAACCCGGAGTACAGGTTTTACGTCCAGAATCCCGCAGGCGCCTGGTTCGTCGCTCGGGATTACGGCGGCCCGACATTCACATGGAACACCGTGGGACTGGTCGCCGGCACGTGGCACGTCGATGTCTGGGTCAGGCAAAGAGGGTCCGGCAATGCCTATGAAGCGTTCATGAACATCCCCTACGTCTTGACCGATGCGTTGGCCTGCGTCGCTGGGGCCGTGTCTTCCGACAAAGCCACACCTCAGCAGTCAGGCACGATCATCACCTTCACTGCCAGCTCGACCGTCTGTGCGCAGCCGACCTACCAGTTCTATATCAAGCGACCGAATGGTTACTGGTACCTGATGAAAAGCTACGGCACCGCCACTTTCGTGTGGAACGCCGGTCTTGAGGCGGCGGGAACTTACACCGTCATGGCGTGGGTCCGGCAAAGTGGCTCCACGGCCGGCCAGGAAGATTACAAGTCGGTCACCTTCAGCTTGAGCATTCCGGTGGCTTGCGCGGGTGCAACTCTGACGTCTGACAAAGCCTCGCCTCAACCGCACGGCACGACGATCACCTTCACCGGCGCCGCCACCAGCTGCTCGCAGCCGCAGTTCATCTTCTATGTCCAGATGCCGAACGGTGCCTGGTACGTCGCCCGGACCTACGGTGGGCCGACGTTCGTGTGGAGCACAACAGGGCTGGCAGCCGGTGTGTATCACGTCAACGTTTGGGCGCGGCAGAACGGTTCGTCCGCGAGCTACCAGGCTTTCAAGAACGATCCGTTCACGCTGACCTGAGTGCGCAAGGCCCGACTTACATCTCTTAACCGCCTGCAGTTGACATCTCTTGGGCTCGACTGAGTAAGCTCCCGCAGTGACTCCGCGTGCTGCGGCGCGGGCGCTGTGCCTGTTGCCCTTCGTCCTGACCATTGGTCCACTCTTGCCAGTCGAGGCCGCTCAATCGCCACCGTCCGCGATCGCGGCACCGGCAGTTACGCAGGCACCCTTGCGGACGAGCGACGCCTACAACAACTTCGGCCTGACCAAGGAGGTCTTCGGCTACGCCTCGGCAGGCAGCCTCGGCAATTCATCCATCGGCTATCCAAGTTGGAACTTCAACCTCCTGGCGACCGTCGCCTTCTTCGCGATCCACATCAACTACAACGGCACGCTTAAGACAGACGACGGCAACTGGAGCGTATGGAACTCGAGCACCTTGACCGGCCTGGTCAACACCGCGCATGCGCACGGGACCAAGGTCGTGGTCACGCTCGTCGGACCGGGATCCGCGGATCTCTGCAACGCGCTCTATCACGACCAGGTCACCGTCGACGCGATCGTGCAGCAGGTGGTGGCGAAGGGCATCGACGGGGTCAACATCGACATCGAGGGGCAGCAGGCGCAATGCAACCCAACCGACCCCCAGTTCACGCCCCAGACGAACCAGACGCTCCTGACTTGGTTCGCCCGCGATCTGCGGGCTGGCCTCGACGCCGTCAAGCCCGGCTACTACCTGTCGATCGCGACCTACTCCGGCTCCGCCCTCGGCAACGACGGCTTCTTCAACATCCCCGACCTCAACCAGTACGTTGATTCATTTTTCGTGATGGCGTACGACATGGACTACTCGAATCAGCACCACCCTCCGTTGAACTGCTCGAGTTTCTGCATGGCGCCGATCTCGCCGCTGACCAACTACTACTGGAACGACACCAACTCGATGGCGCAGTACTCATCGGTGGTGGGGGCGGGGAAGGTGATCCTCGGTCAGCCCTACTATGCGCGCGTGTCCTGTGTGGCCACGGTTTCGGCCCACGCGGTGGCGATCACGACGGTTCAGGCCGCGAGCTATATCGCCGCCGCCTCGGCGATCAACGATATCGACGTCAAACCTGGAACCTACCGAAGCCACCGGGATCCGAACGATCCGACCGGCATGGATCGCTGGGACGCCTGGTACGACAACTCGTACGGCTGCTGGCGGGTGATGCACTGGTCTGACGTGACCACGCTCGCGGCCCGCTATGACCTCGTCAACCGCACCAACCTTCGTGGAGTTGGTTTCTGGACGCTGAATTACGGTGGCGGATCCCCAGAGCTGTGGGCGACGATCCAGAGCTATTTCGTGACCTGCATCAATGCGACGGTCACCCCGGTTCCGGCGCCGCCACAGCTGTCAGGTACTCAGGTCCAGCTCACCGGGGGATCCTCCGCATGCGCCAATCCTCGCTATGAGTTCTGGATGCTGCCACCAGGCGGTACATGGAGGATCGTCCAGGGCTACTCGTCGGCTGCCACCTATACATGGAGCACCACTGGCCTGCGGCCCGGCATCTACCGCTTCTCAGTATGGGCGCGGGACGCGAACAGCCGGGGACCCAACGGCACGGCTCCCAACACCTACGACAGCTTTGCGGCCCTCGACTATGCCCTGACGACGTCCCCGTGCAGCGGGGTCGAGGTTTCAGCGCAGCCTCCTTCGGGTGTCGTGGGCAACGCGGTAACGATCACCGGCTCCGCTACGGGATGCCCGAATCCGCGCTACCAGTTCTGGCTGCTGCCGCCAGGCGGAAGCTGGTCGATCGTTCAGCCTTACTCGACCCAGACGACGTTCACGTGGAACACCAACAATCGCGTGCCCGGGAC
>DASWDZ010000125.1:0-7477 GCA_036395015.1 Candidatus Dormiibacterota bacterium
ACGACTATTTTCAGTAGACGGGAATGGTCCAGTCCTTGTACTTCGGCGTCTCGCCACGGACGGCGCTGAAGTAGATGTTCTGCAGCTCTTGCGTGAACTCGCCGACCTTGCCGTTGCCGATCGGGCGGCGGTCGACCTCGATCACGGGCGAGATCTGCGCGCCGGTGCCGCAGAGCAACAGCTCGTCGCACGTGTAGAGCTCGGTGCGGTCGATGCTGCGCTCGAGCACCTCGAGATTGAGCTCGTCCTTGATGACCTTCATGAGCAGCTGCCGTGTCACGCCCTCGAGGATGTCATCGGTCACCGGCGGGGTGACAAAGGCGCCGTCTTTCAGCATGAATAGGTTTTCGGCTGAACCCTCCGAGACGTGACCGTCGACGGTGAGCACGATCGCCTCGTCGAAGCCGCCTTCGACGGCCTCTGACTTCGCCAGCGCAGCCTGCGCATAGGAGCCGGTGATCTTGGCACGCGCGGGCAACGACTGGTCCGGCACGCGCCGCCAGGTGCTGACCATGCACCTGATGCCGCTGTCGACCTCGACGTACTTGCCGAACGGGACCGCGTAGATGAAGAAGGCGCGGTCGAGGTTGTGCAGGCGGACGCCGATCTCCTCACTGGACGTGTAGAGAAGCGGGCGCACGTAAACGTCGGACTTGAACTGGTTGCGGCGCAGGAGCTCCAGCGTGTTGTTGACGAGCTCCTCTGTCGAGTAGGGCAGCGTCATGCGCATCACGTTGGCGGAGCGCTTCATGCGGTCGTAATGCAGGGCCGCCGCCAGCAGGTAGAGCTGGCCCTTCTTGTCGTTCCAGTAGGCGCGGATGCCCTCGAACACCGCCGTCCCGTAGTGCAGGGCGTGCGTCATCAGCCCGAGCTTGACGTCGTGGTAGCGGGCAAACTCGCCTTCGAAGAAGACCCATGTGTTCGGATGGGCGCCGTCTTTCTTCAATGCGGCCTTCGTCTTCGCTTCCACACCCACAGGAGGTAAGTGTATTCGGCCCGACTGTACCCGCCGGTGGACACAATGTTGGGCAGCCCCATCCGGCCGGCGCCTCCGGCGCAGGCCGACTTCCCCGCAAGCGGGGAAGAGTTTCTGTTATGAATCCGGGCGTGGGCATGTACGGCATCATTGCCGACCTCCGCCGCAAGCACTCCACCCCGGCGGCCACCGAGACTCTCGACATGGTCGTCGCCGAGCTGGGCCGGACGCGCGACAACCTGAAGGAGGCGGTCGCCAACCTGGAAGGCAAATCCCTTCCACCCGGCGGCAAGCCCGTCCTGAACGAGTTGGTGCAGCGCGCCCGTGAGGACGGAATCTACGACCTGGACTACGGCCCGGACCCCTACGACAAGCCGCCGCCCGAGGCGCTGGACGAAGCCACGGCCGGGATCGGCGCCATGCTTGCGATCTCGTCGCTGGTCGGCGTGGCGCTCGCGGTCGCCGCGGTCGTCATCGGCTTCAACGAGATCCTGCACAGCGGTGGCTGAGTACTCGTTCGACGTCGTCTCCGAGTTCAATCCCGCGGAGCTGACCAACGCCCTCGACCAGGCGCGCCGAGAGGTGGCGACGCGGTTCGACTTCAAGGACACGGCGACCAGCTACGACCATCGCGGCGACGTCATCGTTGTCGACTCGGCAAGCGAGGACCGCGCGCGTGCCGCCGTGCAGGTGCTGCGCGAGAAGGCAGCTCGCCGCCAGCTGTCGGCCAAGCTCTTCAAGGCGGGCGACCCCAAGACGGTGGGCAAGGGCCGCGGCCAGATCGAGGTGCAGCTGAACGCTGGCATCAACGACGACCTCGCCCGCGACCTGCGTAAGCGAATCCAGAACGTATCCACCAAAGTCCAGGTGCGGATCCAGGGCGACCAGCTGCGCGTGGTCGGCAAGGACAAGGACACCTTGCAGCTCGTGATCAAGTCGCTTCGCGACGCCGAGGACATCCCCGTCCCGCTCCAGTTCACCAACTACCGGTAGCGCGTGCTCGTCATACCCGCGATCGACATCCTCGGCGGACGATGCGTCCGTCTGACCCAGGGCAAGTACGAGCAGGCGACCGTCTATGCGGACGACCCGGTCGAGATGGCGCACCGTTTCGCGACCGCCGGCGCCAGGCGGATGCACGTCGTCGACCTGGACGCTGCACGCGGGTCGGCGAGCAACCGGGACGTGATCACACGCGTGCTCCAGCAGTCCGACATCCAGGTCCAGGTGGCGGGTGGCGTGCGCTCCGAGGAAGCGGTGGCGGCTTTGCTCGGCGCCGGCGCTCAGTGGGTCGTGATGGCGACCGCCGCCGTCCGCGATCCGCACCTCTTTGAGAAGGTCGCGTTTGGACATCCCGACCGCATCCTCGCCGCGCTCGACGTCCGCGACAACAAGGCCGCGGTGAGCGGATGGCTCGACACCGACCCGGTGGTCCTCAAGGCACTGGTGGGCCGATGGGCGGACCTCCCGCTGGCCGGATTGATCCTCACGTGCATCGACCGCGACGGCACGATGACAGGACCGGACCTGCAGACGCTCGCCGGCGTGCGCAAGATGACGAGGCACGAGCTTCAGTACTCGGGTGGGGTGGCTTCCCTCGACGACCTGCGACGCGTGGCGGCGTCGGGTGCGGAGGCGGTCGTCCTGGGCAAGGCGCTGTACGAAGGCCGGATCACGCTGGAGCAGGCGCTGGAGACATGACTCGCGTCGCGCTCGTCGCGACGGCGTTGGTGCTGGTGGCTTGCGGCGGGCGGGAGTCGCCCGACGACCAGGCACTGCAAAAGGCGATCGAGAACGACAACTCCGGCGCCGAGGTGACCTTCCACGCCACCGCCCTGAACGACCCCGTCCAGTCCGGCGAGCACGAGCGATTCACCGTCCGCACCTCAACCGGCGCGGTGCTCGAGGTCGACCACAACACCAAGCTCTCCGAGTGGGTGCCGTTTCACAAGGGCGATCAGCTGGTGATCCACGGCGAGCTGTATGTCGACCCGGGGCCGCGGTATGGCGTGCACTGCACCCACGCGATCACCTCCAGCGGCTGTCCGAGCCCCGGCTGGATCGAGTACGACAATCAGTACTACGAATGAATCGACGATTGCGCGTGTCACCGTCCAGCTTCGTTCGCAATCTCACGGCGGGGTCTTATGGCCCGCTCGAACGACTGCGTCTGATCGCCGACAACCTGCGCAGAAAAACCGGCGGAAAGGGGTGCTGTGGGAACTACGGCGAACCCGGCTGTTGAATGACGAAAGACGAAGCCCGTGCGGCCGGATTGATCAAGTAGGAGGCAGTTGGTGAAAGCAGTCGTCTTCGAACGCAACGGCGGCCCCGAGGTTCTCGACTTCAAAGAGGCGCCCGACCCGGAGCCTGCCGACGGTAGGGTGCTGGTCGACGTCGAGGCCGTGGGCGTCAACTTCCGCGACGTGTACGAGCGGGAGGGCTTCGGCTACGGCGCCAAACCTCCGGCGATCATCGGCGTCGAGGGCGCGGGCAGGATCCACGGCAGTGACGACCGGGTGGCGTGGGTGGACGTTCCGCACAGCTACGCCGAACGCGTCGCCGCCGATCCCAAAAAGCTCGTCCCCATCCCGGACGGCGTGACCTCCGAGGTCGCCGCGGCCGTGCTTCTGCAGGGCATGACGGCCAACTACCTCGCCACGGAGTCCTATCCGGTCCAGGAGGGAGATTGGGTCCTCGTTCATGCCGCGGCGGGTGGCGTCGGGTTGCTGCTGACCCAGATCGTCAAGCTGCTCGGCGGCAAGGTGGTTGCGACCACCTCGACCGAAGAGAAAGCGGCGCTGGCCCGCGAGGCAGGCGCCGACGAGGTGCTTGGTTACGAGGGCTTCGCCCGGCGGGCGCGGGAGATCACAGGCGGCGAGGGCGTCGCCGCGGTCTACGACGGTGTCGGCAAGACGACCTTCTACGAGGGCCTGGAGGCGATCCGGCCTTGCGGACGGATGATTCTCTACGGCGCCGCCAGCGGCCAGCCCGAACCGCTTCGGGTGCAGTCGCTGGCGCCGCTCGGGTCGCTGTACGTGCAGAGGCCGACCCTACAGACGTACACCCGCACCCAGGAGATGCTGCGCGAGCGCGCTCGCGAGGTCTTCGACCTGGTCCGCGACGGCAAGCTCGACGTCAAGATCGGCGCCAGGTACCCGCTCGCGGACGCACGCCAGGCGCACATCGACCTCCAGGCTCGAAAGACGACCGGGAAACTGCTGCTGGTGCCTGGTTAAGCCCCTCTCCCCGACCCTCTCCCCGATGGGGAGAGGGAGCTGGGTTTGCGAGCGACGGTGGTCACGTTCGCTTGCGCCACCGGCCGGACGACGATCTCGTCGATGTCGACGTGGGGTGGTCGGGTCACGGCAAACACGACGCAGTCGGCGATGTCTTCAGCCGTGAGCGGCTTCAGCCCCTGGTACACGGCTTTGGCGGCTTTGCGGTCGCCGTGGAACCGGACGACGCTGAACTCCGTTTCCACGAGCCCAGGCGCGATCTCGGTGATGCGGATCGGCTCGCCGTTGAGCTCGAGGCGCAGCGTCTTCGTGATCGCCCGCACGGCGTGCTTGGCAGCGGTGTACCCGGCGCCGCCCTTGTAGGTCTCGAAGCCCGCGATCGAGCCGACGTTGACGATGTGGCCGTGCTTGGCTTTGCGCAGCAATGGCAAGCACGCGCGAGTCATCCACATCAGGCCCGTGACATTCGTCTTCCACATCCACTCCCACTCTTCGTCGACCGCGTCCGCGATGGGGTTCAGGCCCTGCGCGCCGCCTGCGTTGTTGACGAGCACGTCGACGCGGCCGAAGCGCCTTGCCACCTCGCGCACGAATTCCTCGACGCTCGCTTTGTCGGTGACATCGAGACGAAGCGCGAACCCCTCCTCACCGGCGACTCGCCCAAGTCGCTCGACCCGCCGCGCGCCAACCACGATCCTGTAGCCCTTCCGTCCGAGCGCGATCGCCGTCGCCGCCCCGATGCCCGAGGACGCCCCGGTGATGACGGCGATGGGAGCCACGCCTTAACCTCGCCCCGTAAACCGATGCAAATCCACGCCCGACCAAGCGTAACCTAGGAAAAAATGCTGGACGCGATCGTGGGGTTCGTCGTCGTGCTTCTGGTGGCAGCCGGAATCCTGGTCATCATCGGGCCTCGCGCGGTGCTCCAGAGAGTCAGGTCTGTCAAGCGCCCCCAGGGTCTGCCCGCGCTTTTCGAGCCGCGACGTGCTCGCGAGGTCGTGCCTCCCGCGCTCAACCCCAAGACCCAACGCGTCCTGATCGCGGCGGCCCGCCTTGCCAACTGGCTGCGGGCCCATGGCCAGGAGGACGCCGCGCGCGAGATCCGCAACGCGGCGGCACGCATGACCGCCAACGAGCCGGCCGGCCTCTACGCGCTCCAGAGCACACTGCGCAGGATCCGCATCGTCAACGTCACCGAGTCAACAGCTCAGGAGCGCCTCCGGGCGCTGGTCGCGGAGCTGCGGACAGCCGTCCAGGACCGTTTCGAGCAGCTGGAGCTGCTCCCGTTCAAGAGATCCTGACCGAGCGACAGCGGGTTAGCTCGGGGTCGCCTTTCGAGAAGACGATCGGGTTCTGCCGCGCCATGCGCGTCGGAGACCGCGTCCTGGTGTCGGGAACGGCGCCGGTGTGGCCGGACGGATCGGTCGATCCCGACCCTTACGTGCAGGCGAAGCGATGCTTCGAGATCATCGCCACTGCGTTGACTGAGGCCGGCGCATCGGTCGAACAGGTCGTGCGCACCCGGATGTTCGTCACCGACGCCTCCTTCGGCGAGGCGGTCGGTCGCGCGCACGGCGAGGTGATGGGGCCGGCGCGGCCGGCGGCGACGATGGTGGTGGTAAAAGCTCTTCTCGACGAGCGCTGGAAGGTCGAGATCGAAGCCGATGCCGTTATTGCTTAGGCTTGGGACCTCTGCCTGACTCGATATACCTCTTCAGCGACTCCATGTTCTTGCGGATGCCCGCCGCGTACTGCGGGCCGAGGACACCGGTCGCGAAACGGAGCAGTCCCCCCAGCTGGTAATCCATCTCGTAGACGAGTCGCGTCGTCCCATCCCTCCGCGGCGTGTACGTGTAGGACCACGTCCCGGTCAGCGGGCCCCTGATGAAACGGCCCGAGCACCTCTTGGGCCTGTTGAAGACATCCTGCTCGACCTCCAGCCTCTCTTTGTGACCGCCGAGGTCGAGGTGGTAGCGGTAACGCGTGCCCTTGCCCGGCGGTGGGTCGTCGAGCATCTCCACCCGGTCCAGGTTCGACGACCACTTCGGGGCGTTCTTGACGTCTTCTGCGACGACGGCCCACACGCGCTCCGGGGGCGCGTCGATGTCGACGACCTCGTGCAGCCTCGCCACATTGGGATCATCCCACCCAGGTGAGCGAGGCTGCGCCGGGCCGCATGTTGGGGGCGCTGCGCCATCGCAACTACCGGCTCTTCATCGCCGGCCAGGTCGTCTCCACAACCGGGACGTGGATGCAGACCGTCGCCCTGCCGTGGCTGGCCCTCCGGCTGACGCACAACGGCTTCCTCGTCGGCCTGGTGCTGGCCGCGCAGTTCCTGCCCGTGCTGGTGCTGAGCCCGTTCGCGGGCGAGCTGGCCGATCGCTACCGCAAGCGGTCGGTGCTGCTGGTGACCCAGACGTCCTTCGTCGTGCCTCCATTCGCTCTGTTTGCGCTCACCGCGACCGGCCACGCGGAGTACTGGATGGTCGTCGTCGCGGCGATCGCCGCCGGGACCATCAACGCGCTGGACGTCCCGACGCGGCAGAGCTTCCAGGTCGAGATGGTGGGCAAGCAAGACCTACTGAACGCGATTGCGCTGAACTCGTCGGTCTTCAACGCCTCGGCGGTGATCGGACCATCGATCGCTGGCGTTCTCATCGCGCTCGTCGGCGTGCCGATCTGCTTCCTGATCAACTCCGTCAGCTACCTGGCGGCCATCGGTGCGCTGCTGCTGATGCGCAACCTGCCGGCGGTCGCGTCGAGTCGAGTCGAAGAACCGCTGCGTACGCGCCTCGCGCAGGGCGCCGCTTATGCGCGCCACGAGCCGATCGTCGGCATGCTGCTGATCGTCGTCGCCGTCTTCTCGCTCTTTGCGATGAACCGGACGACGCTGCTTCCGCTTTTCGCCGACCAGGTGCTGCACGTGGGCGCGCATGGGTTCGGCTTCCTGCTGGCCTCGATGGGCTTCGGCTCGCTGATGGGAGCCCTGACACTTGCTTTCGTCCCCCGCCTGGGCGCGGAGCCGCGCCGCCAGCTGTGGATGGCCGCGATCTGGGTCGCGGCGCTGCTCGAGTTCTCGATCTCGCGAAACTTCGCCGTTTCGCTGGTCACGCTGTTCGTCGCCGGCTACTGCCAGAT
Organism: Candidatus Dormiibacterota bacterium; assembly: GCA_036395015.1. GTDB lineage: Bacteria > Chloroflexota > Dormibacteria > Dormibacterales > Dormibacteraceae > 40CM-4-65-16. Next base: position 7,354 of record DASWDZ010000125.1, read on the forward strand.
CTCGTTCGTCGCCGCGGCCAACAGCCGCATCCAGACGATCACGCCCGACCACCTGCGCGGTCGTGTGATGGCGCTGTACGCCGAGGCGTTGATCGGGGTCGGCCCGTTGGGCGCGACCCAGGCC
>DASWDZ010000126.1:0-2851 GCA_036395015.1 Candidatus Dormiibacterota bacterium
GACATCGACGTCGGCAGCAAGACCATGTTCTGGATGGGCATGGTTTAGCTGTAGCGGCTACGGTAGTATTGCAGCGGTTCGACTGCCTTCGGAGGGACTGCCGATGACGCGCGCGTACAACGTAGTCGACGCGGACGGTCACATCCTCGAGCCGCTCGACCTGTGGGACAAGTACATCGATCCCGAATTCCTCGAGCGCCGGCCGCGGTTCGTCATCGACGACAACGGCAAGGAACGCCTGAGCGTCGAAGGCAAGCTGCTGGGCAATCCGCGGGGGATCGGCAGCCTGGGGTCCGTCGGAGCCCGGCAGGGCATCGTCAAGGCCGGCACCCTCAAATATGCCGAGGGGCGCAAAGGCGGCTTCGACCCGCACGCGCGCATCGTCGACATGGATGCCGACGGCATCGACGCCGCCTTCCTCTATCCCAGTCTCGGTCTGTTCGCCGGCGCCGTCGAGGACCCGGGCCTTGCCGCCGCGATGTGCCGCGCCTACAACCGCTGGCTCGCCGATTACTGCAAGCCGTATCCCGACCGCCTCTTCGGGGTCGCGATGCTGCCGATGCAGTCGGTCGAGCTGGCGGCCGACGAGATGCGCTACGCCCGCGAAAAACTCGGGATGCGCGGTGGGTTCCTGCGGCCCAACCCGTACCACGGCAAGAAGATGATCAGCGACCCGATGTACGAGCCGTTCTGGACGATGGCCGAGGACCTCGACTTCTCCATCGGTTTTCACGAGGGATCGACCACCGCGATGCCGACCGTCGGCGTCGATCGGTTCGAGGATGACCGCGCGGCGCGCCACATGATCTCGCACACAATGGAGATGATGCTGGTCGCCCTGAGCGTGATCTGGGGCGGGGTCGTCGACCGTCATCCGCGCTTGCGCGTCGCGTTTCTCGAGTCGGGCGGCGGCTGGATTGCGCCGTGGCTCGACCGCATGGACCGGCACTTCGATGACCAGGGCTTCAACGAGTCCGCGCCGAAGACGAGACCGAGCGAGCTGTTCCAGCGCAATTGCTGGATCTCGTTCGAGCCGGTCGAGAGCAGCATCGCGGTGCTGGCCGACTACATCGGGCCGCACAAGATCATGTGGGCCACCGACTATCCGCACTCGGACGGCTTCTTCCCGGGCGCGCCGCAGATGCTCAGCGAGCGCCTCGGGCCGCTGTCCCCCGAGGCGAAGCACCAGGTGCTCGCCGGCGGCGCCCTCGGCTTCTACGGCCTCGGTTGATCTGGCGACGCCAGACCGGGACCACCAAAAGCGGCGCCAACGTCCTGAGGAAGCACGATGACTGAGGCGATCCGCGTCGCCGTTCTGAACTTCGTCCATGAGACGGTGACGTTCCTGCCCAACGACACCACGCTCGACGACTTCGTCCATGACGGTTCGCCGGCCAGAGGCGAGGCCGCGGATCACACGCGCCCCTTCCAGCAAAGGAGCCGACCATGCTGATCGTCGACGCGCAGATTCATCTCTGGAATGCGGGCAACCCCACCAGCCCGTGGCACCGGCAGATCCCCGCCTATCTCAAAGAACATGCCCTGAAGGAGATGGACGCCGGCGGTGTCGATGCCGCCATCCTCACACCGCACACGCCGTGGGATGCGAACGCGAACGAGCTCTGCATGGAGGCCGCGCGCGCGCATCCCGACCGGTTCGCGATCCTCGGCAACTTCCCCCTCGACAAGCCCGAGAGCCGCGTGCTGGTCGACACGTGGAAGCAGCGCCCGGGAATGCTCGGCTGCCGCTTCACCTTCATCGGGCCGGAGCAGAGCAAGTGGCCGACGGACGGCACCGTCGACTGGCTGTGGCCGGCAGCGGAGCGGGCCGGCCTGCCGATCGCGATGATGGCGGCGAACTTTCTGCCGAAGGTCGCCGAGGTCGCCCGGCGGCACCCGAACCTCAAGCTGATCCTCGATCACCTCGGTCGCCCGAGGGGGGACACGAGCCCGAGCGAGCGGTGGGCGAATCTGCCGGACGTGCTCGCGCTCGCGAAATATCCCAACGTCGCGATGAAGGCGACCGGCGCGCCGAGCTACTCCGATCAGCCCTACCCGTTTCGCGACATCCACGACAACCTGCGCCGGCTCTACGACGCCTTCGGCCCCGCGCGCTGGTTCTGGGGCACCGACATCACGCGCATGCCGTGCCCGTGGCGTCAGTGCGTGACGCTGTTCACCGAAGAGCTGCCCTGGCTGAAGGGCCGTGACCTCGAGCTGGTAATGGGCCGGGCCGTTTGTGACTGGCTGGGATGGAAACGATAGGAGAGACGACATGAGACCCAACAAGCTGCGCGAGCTCCTGAAGTCCAACAAGCCCACGCTGTCCACCCACATTCACACGACGTGGCCGTCCGTCGTGGAAGGCATCGGGCACACGGGCCTCTACGACTACGTCGAGTTCGTGGGAGAGTACGGCCCCTTCGACCTCCACGACCTCGACAACCTGGCTCGGGCCGCGGACATCTACAACATGTCGATGCAGCTCAAGGTCGACCAGGAGCCGCGGGGCTTCCTCGCGCAGCGGGCGATCGGGTCTGGCTTCCACAGCATCCTGTTCGCCGACTGTCGCTCTGCCGCCGACGTGCAGGAGTGCGTGCGCATCGTGCGCGCGGAGACCCCAGAGGACAAAGGAACCTACGGCGTGGCCACCCGTCGGTTCACGTACATGGGCTATGGCGGCACCAAGGAGTACGTTCAGGCCCTGCGGGACATCGTCGTGGCCATCATGATCGAGAAGCCGGGGACGGTCGACACGCTCGCGGAAGTCCTGTCCGTCAAAGGTGTCGACATGGTGCAGTGGGGCGGCTCCGACTACTCGATGGGCATCGGACGAGCCGGCGAGCGCTAT
>DASWDZ010000127.1:0-5475 GCA_036395015.1 Candidatus Dormiibacterota bacterium
GACACGTCCCTCACGCAGACTCTGCTCGGCAAGCATTCGGCTCTCCGGCGGCGACCGGCTCTAGATCTTCTCGTTCTTCACGACGTCCCAGCCCATCTTGGGCTTGGCCCCCGCCCCGCCCTGGGCGTTCTGCTCGGTGTAGTCGACCTTGACCTTGCCGAAGTTCAGGGTCACGTTCTCGGTCAAACGGTCCTCACCGCCCGAGCCGCCCGTGTGGACCCCGGCGATGATGACGTCCTCCAGGGTGATGACCAGGTACTCGAGCGGGTTCTCACCCGCCTTGCGCACCGTCAGCTTGGCGTCCTTTATGTGCTTGCCGTTGCAGCAGGCCAGCATCAGATCCGGGGACGCCGTGTCCAAGTACTTGGTGAATGACAGGTCCTGCACGTTCACCTTGCCCGCACCAGCGCCACCACCCATGTGGGCCGATCCTGACTGCGACATGCCCCAACTCCACGCCAGGACGTCGATCGAGCCCTTGTGCTTACTGTCCCCGGATTCACCCTTGATGTCAGCGATCTTGATGAACATGTCGACGGCCATGGGTCCTCTCCCCTTCCTGCGTCACGTGATCGGCTCGCGAACTCCTGTTTCCCGTTTCGGCGAAATCTTCAGCGCGTCATTTGCCACCCTTGGCCGACGGCAGCTTGGACACCAGGCGGAGCGACACCGTCAGGCCCTCGAGCTGATAGTGAGGCCTTAGAAAGAACTTCGCGCTGTAATAACCCGGATTGCCTTCCACCTCTTCGACGGTCACCTCGGCCGCCGCCAATGGATACTTGGCCTTGGTCTCTTCACCCGCCGACGCCGGATTGCTGAGGACGTACTGGGAGATCCACTTGTTCAGCCACGCCTCCATCTCGTTCCGCTCTTTGAAGGAGCCGATCTTGTCGCGCACGATGCACTTGAGGTAGTGCGCGAACCGGCAGGCCGCGAAGAGGTACGGCAACCGGGCGGAGAGATTGGCGTTGGCGGTCGCGTCCGCGTCGGTGTACTCGAACGGCTTCTGCAGCGACTGGGCGCCGATGAACGCCGCGATGTCGGTGTTCTTCCGATGGAGCAACGGCATGAAGCCGTTCTTGGCCAGCTCGGCCTCGCGCCGATCGCTGATAGCGATCTCGGTCGGGCACTTCATGTCCACCCCGCCGTCGTCGGTCGGGAACGTGTGGACGGGCAGGCCTTCCACCGCGCCGCCGGACTCCACGCCGCGGATGCGCGAGCACCAGCCGTACATCTTGTACGACCGCGTGATGTTCACACCCATCGCGTAGGCCGAGTTCACCCACGTGAACTTCTCGTGACGGGCGCCCTCGGTGTCTTCTCGAAAGTCGAACTCTTCCACCGGGTTGGCCTTGCCGTAGGGGTACCGGCCGAGGAACCTCGGCATGGCCAGCCCGACGTATCGCGCGTCTTCCGACTCGCGCAGCGAACGCCACGGCGCGTACTCCGGCGTCGTGAAGATCTTGGTGAGATCCCGTGGGTTCGCCAGCTCCTGCCAGCTTTCCATCTGCATCAGCGAGGGCGCGACCCCCGCGATGAACGGGCAATGCGCCGCCGCCGCCACCTGCGCCATCTGGCCGACCAGCTCCGCGTCCGGCGGCGTGTGATCGAAGTAGTAGTCGCCGACCAGGCAACCGAAGGGCTCGCCGCCGAACTGCCCGTACTCCGCTTCGTAGATCTTCTTGAAGACCGGGCTCTGGTCCCAGGCCACCCCCTTGAACCGCTTGAGGGTCCGTCCGAGGTCCGCCTTCGAGATGTTCATGACGCGGATCTTCAACATCTCGTCGGTCTCGGTGTTGTTGACCAGATAGCTGAGCCCACGCCAGGCGCTCTCGACTTCCTGGAAGGCCTTGTGGTGCATGATCATATTGATCTGTTCGCTGAGCTTCAGGTCCAGCGCGGCGATGATCGCCTCGATCGTTCCGACCGCGTCCGCCGATATCAGCGTCGTCTGCGACAGCGCCTGTTCCGCGAGCGTGCGCACCGCCGTCTCCACCGCTTCCTTGGCGGCGTCGGACCGCGGCTTGAACTCTTTGTTGAGAAGTTGTTGAAGCTCAGAAGGCTCGAATGCTCCGCCTTGGCCCTCGGTCTGTTGCTGTGTCGCCATAGCGTGTCCTCGTGAATAAAGGGTTAGGACTTGGGCTGCGCGTCCGTCCCGGCCTCGACGGGCTTCGGGGCAGAGGCGATGGCCTTGAGGAGCGTCGGATCCTGGAGCAGCTGTCGGATCAGCTGCTCGGCGCCGGTCTTGCCGTCCATGTACGTGACCAGGCTCGCCAGTTGCTGGCGCGCCTCGAGCAGCTTGCTCAGCGCGTCGACCTTGCGGGCGACGGCAGCGGGTGAAAAGTCGTCCATGCTCTCGAAGGTGACATCGACCATCAAGTTGCCGTCGCCGGTGAGCGTGTTCGGCACCTGGAAGGCCACCCGAGGCTTCATCGCCTTGAGCCGCTGGTCGAAGTTGTCGATGTCGATGTCGAGGAACTTGCGGTCGGCCACGTCGGGCAACGGTTCCGTCGGGTTGCCCGAGAGATTCGCCATCACGCCCATGATGAACGGAAGCTGGATCTTCTTCTCCGCTCCATAGAGCTCCACGTCGTACTCGATCTGGACGCGGGGCGCGCGGTTCCGTGCAATGAACTTCTGGCTACTGGCTCGCGGCATATCGCTCCTCCTTACGTCTTCTCGAACTCGCCGGCCAACTTTTCGAGCTGGCCGAGGCTGTCGGGCATGAGGTCCTTCACGATCTCCACGAAGTTCATCTGGATCAGCCGCTGCGCGCGTCGGATGAACAACGGCGCCGGATTGCTGGGCTCGTGTCGCTCCATGTAGCGGCAGACCAGCTCGAGCATCTGCATCGCGTCCTCGCGCGTGCGGATCTCGCCGCCGGTCCCAGGTCGCCGCCCCTGCGCGGACTCGCCCGGGGCGCCCTCACCAACGGCCGGCCCGGTGCCGAGCGCCCGGTCGCACGTCTCGAGCAGCGAGTCGAGAGGCTGCATCAGCGGCGCCAGGTCGATCGCTCGGGTCGCGCCGACGCGGTCGGCGACCAGCGTCTGGATCGCGGAGAGGCGGTCGTGCGCCTCGCGCAGCGCGGACGGCACCGATCGGTCGCTGGAAAAGGCCGCGGCGATCTGGGCGTGCAGCTGGGCCAGGGGCTTGCCCGGCCCGGCGGTTCGCGACGGCGTGAGGCGCCCGAGCGCGATCTCCACGTCGCGCCCCCGGAGTTGGCCGTGCTCGCGCGAATTCACGAGGTAGCTGTCGCGCAGGTCCTTGATGCTCGCATCAGGATCGACGAGCGGAGCCAGCGCGTTCAGCCGTTCGGTGGGATCGTTGTCGTGGTCGGCCTCGAGCACGGGATGAATCCCGTCCCAATAGCGCTCGAGCAAGCCGTGGATCAGGCCGAGACCAGTGGCGAGTCCAGGGATGCCCTCGGTGCACGCGAGGGCTCGGGTCAGGTGGACTGCGGCGCGAAGATCCTTGCTGCGGAGCAGGATCGCCTGCGCCAGGTCGATGACTTTCAACCAGTTCGGGTCTTCGGCCGGCTTGACGGCCTCACCGCTGCGCTGCTCCGGTTTCCCACGGGCCGCTTCCTCGAGCTCGAAGAACGACAGATCGTGCTCCAGATTCGGGCCACACGGAGGAGATTCTCTGGTTTCCGACAGTACTGCACCGACGTCCAGCATCACCGCTCCCAGACGAATGCGCTCAACTGCACTCTCTCTCGACCAGTTTCGCCGCCGACATTAGCCGCGCCAATGCCAAATGCAGATCTCCCGCCAAACGCACCTCGCCGTCCGTTCCACGACGACCGCGGATGTGGCGAAAATGCATTGACCCTATGCCTTCCATCCCAATCTGTCAATAACGAAATGTACTTCGGCTGCACCCCGAGTCACCTAAAAGGACGCTTCCGAAGCTACGCTGACCTTCGTCGAAAGCCCCGGTGGTCCGCATCTCATCCAATCCTATAGAGAAAAGACCGTGAGCGGCGTCGACCGACGGAGGGGCGAGGCTCGGTTTTCCGGAACGGAACCTTTCGCGCGGGTGATCGTCACGCTTCCTACGACGGGTCGACCGGACGGAGCGCCCGGGACCAATTCAGTGTTGGGGATCAGGGCGATTCACCCGCAACCACTCGGGCTCTCTGCCCGGGGACCTCGAGGCCGCGCTGGTGCGGGTGCTATAGTCAGCCGGCCCCTGGTAAAGGGCCATGGCGCTCTCCTGGCTCTTGGCCGGCGGCGGTCTCGAGCTCTACAGTGAGATGCTAGCTACTGGGAGCCGCTCGGCTGGTTCAAACGGCCGTCCAACAGCCTCGATGACCTGCGCAGGATGCGGTTCCGCACCTCGGGCCTCGGCATGGAGATGATGAAGACGATGGGCGTGTCGGTGGTGACGCTCGCGGGCGGCGAGGTCATTCCCGCGCTCGAGCGAGGTGCGGTGGAAGGCGCGGAGTGGGCCATCCCCAGCCACGACATCGTCATGGGGTTCCAGAACGTCGCCAAGAACTACCGGCATGGCCGTCCGCCGATCGAGCTGGTGGTGACCACTACTGGAAGAAGTAGCGCAACGCTCAGGAGTGGCGGCTGGTGTCGTACGGGCCGAAACCGTAGGGCGGTCTTCTATCCCTCAGTGCCAGGCGCCTGCGACCGACACGCCCGTGAAGGTCGCGAGGCGCTTGGCGAGGGGCGTGTTGCGGCTCCGGCCGACTCGCACCTGCCCGTCGATGATCACGCCGGAGATCCCGGGGATGTCTCCCCGGGCGATCGCCGCCAGCGCCTCGCTCGCGAGTGACGCTGACGGCGCGTCGCAGACAACCAGATCGGCCGGCGCGCCCACCGCGATCGTCCCCGTGCCCGCCGCGAGACGGAACGCGTCCCTGTTGTTTCCCGTCGCGAGGGCGATCACGACCTCGGGCGGGAGATCGCCGAGCGATGCGACCTCGCACACGCTCTTCATGACACCCATGGGCATGACGCCCGTGCCCGTCGGCGTGTCGCTGGCGACGCACACACGCGCCAGCGCGCCGGCTTCGCGAGCCCGCTTCACGATGTAAAGGGTCGCGCGAAGGTTGCCGGCCTGGACGACCTGCAGCGCCATCTCCGTCTCGCGGATGATCTGATCGATCCCGACCTCGTCGAGCGACGTCGTGCCCCCGTTCACGTGGCCGCAGACATCGGGCCGCAGGTGCAGCAAGACGTCGTGGCTGATCGGGCTCGAGCCCGGGATGGACGTGCCGCCGCTATGGGACATGACGCAGAGGCCGTGCTTCTGGGCGCGGCGCACCTCCGGCTCGCCGTCCCTCGGCTGCGCGTAGCCGCCGAAGCCGTACTTGGCGTGGCGGACCCCGTGCTTCGCCATCTCGGCGAAGTCCTCGTCGGTGAGCCCGGGCTCGAGCACCACCGAACCCGCGTTGACCTTCATGCCGTTCGGGTGGAAGTGCTCGAAGCACTTCGCGGCGGCGATGGCCAGCGCCTTGGCGGC
>DASWDZ010000128.1:0-27521 GCA_036395015.1 Candidatus Dormiibacterota bacterium
CTACGGGTGTTGGCGTAGATGAGCACCCCGCCGACGATGACGAACACCACCACCAGGGCGACGACGATCAGGGCGCGAGTCCTGCTCACGCGAGTTCCTCCTTCTTTTGTTGATGCGGACAGTTATGAGCTGAGCGCTAGAAGGAGGGCGGCGGACCTCGACGGCTGACGCTGAAGGCAATCCTCGCCGGTCCGCTCACCACGTCGACCGCGAGGGGCCAGGCGGGAACCGCAAACGCAAACGCGGGGCGTGGCCTGGCGCGCGTGAATCGCGACCTTATTGCGGCGAGCGCCGGTCCGAATCGCGTGACCAGCCAGCGCAGCGCCAGCGCCGCGATGAGCGCCACCGGCAGCTGCCCCGCGGCGCCCCACAGCAACAGCGTCGCCGCGGAGCTGAGGCGACCCCCGCCGAGCATGGCTTCGGCGCTCTCCTGCCCAACGAAGCAGGCGAGCTGGAGCGAGTAGAGCACGGCCAGCATGCGGAGAAGGGATGGCGACGTCGCGCAAGCGAGGCGTCGGCGGCCGGCCACGCCTGCCGCTCCGATGACGAGCAGGGCGGCAAGAAGCGCGAGCCCGGCGAATCCAAACCCCGTCTTGGCGAGGGAGGGGAAGTAGGAATGCGCACCCGCCCCCTCGATCTGGAAGGAAGCGGGACCGAAGCGGAGCCCGTACACGACGAGGTGCCCGGCCTGCGACCCGACCAGCGCGACCGCCGCGAGGAGCCAGGCGAACCGCCGATTCGTCACTTGACGATGATAGGCGCGGCTTGACACTGATTCGGGATGGCAACACAATGCCAAATGTTCCATAAGTTCTGAGTAAGACCTGCTGCCGGCGCACTCTCGCCCCGCGATGCCGCGGGAAGAAGGCCGCAGGAAGCAGCCTGGAGGCAGTGAATGAACTCTAAGTGGACTCGTCGAGAGTTCGTGAGGAACACCGGGACAGCCGCCGGCGCTCTCGTCTTCGGCGGCGCTTTCGCGGAGTTTCTGGCGGCGTGCGCGGGTGGCACGACGACCGGCGGCAAGAACGAGCTGGAGATCTTCAGCTGGTGGACCGCCGGCGGGGAAGCCGACGGCCTGGCCGAGATGTTCAAGATCTACTCGAAGAAATATCCGAGCGTGAAGATCGTCAACGCCGCCGTCGCGGGCGGCGCCGGCAGCAACGCAAAGGCGGTGCTCGCCACCCGGATGCAGGGCGGCAAGCCGCCCGACAGCTTCCAGGTGCACGCCGGCCAGGAGCTCATCAGCACCTGGGTGAAGGCGGACAAGATGGAACCGATCACCAGCATCTGGAACTCCGAGAACTGGGACAGCGTCATGCCCAAGGACCTCAAGACGATCGTCAGCAAGGGCAGCGACGTCTGGTCGGTCCCGGTCAACGTGCACCGCGGCAACGCGCTGTGGGTGAACCTGGCCAAGGCCGCCTCGTCGATGACGCCCGGCAGCGGCAACACGCTCGACAACTTCCTTTCCGCCCTGGGCAAGGCGAAGGCGGCGGGCGTGCAGGCGCCGCTCGCCCTCGGCTCCAAGGGCAACTGGCAGGTGACGATGCTGCTCGAGAACAACATCGTCGCGGTCGGCGGCGCGGACTTCTACCGCGGGCTCTTCAACGGCAAGAGCTCGTGGAGCGACAACAACATCAAGCAGGCCCTGACGTACATCAAGTCGATGCTCAACTACGTGAACAGCGACCACGCGACGATCGACTGGGACCAGGCTTCTGGCCGCGTCCAGGCCGGCACCTCGGTGGGCACGATCATGGGCGACTGGGCCAAGGGCTACTTCACCGCCAACAACTGGAAGCCCGACACCGACTTCACGGGCATCGCGTCGCCCGGCACCGAGAAGACGTACATGATCGTCTGCGACACCTTCGGGCTTCCCAAGGGGGCGCCCGACCGCGACAACGCCGTCAACTGGATCAAGGTGTGCGGCTCCGAAGAAGGTCAGGCCGCGTTCAACCCCAAGAAGGGCTCCATCCCGGCTCGCACCGACGTGCCGGCGAACATCTTCGACTCCATCGCCCAGCGCTTCATCGCCGAGTTCAAGACCGACGCCCTCACGCCGAGCATCGCCCACGGATCGGCGGCGCCGGAGGCGTTTGCCAGCGGCGTCAACGACGAGATGGGCCAGTTCGTGCAGAAGAAGGACGTCAACGCCAGCACGGCCAACCTGGCGAAGCTCGCCGATCAGTTCCTGAAGTAAGGATCAGTTGGCGGTAGCCTCTTCGGGCACCGCTACGAGGGAGCGATCCTTCAGGGGTCGCTCCCTCGGCTCGTTCTCATGGGACCGCGCAACGCCGTTCCTGCTCATCGCGCCGTCGATCGTCCTGATCGCGGTCTTCGTCTACGGCTTCATCGGATACACGGCGTTCGTGTCGACGACGACGTGGTACGGGATCGTTCCCGACTACACATCGGCCGGTCTCAGCCAGTACACGGACCTCTTCGGCCTTCCGCGGTTCCAGGCCGACATCCAGAACACGATCCAGTTCACAGTCCTTTTCCTGGCGGGATGCATCCTGCTCGGCTTTGGCGCGGCCGTGCTGCTCGACCAGCACGTGCGGGGGACGATCCTTTTTCAGAACATCTTCCTGTTCCCACTCGCCATCGCTTTCGTGGTCACGGGGACGGTCTGGCGATGGGTGCTCAATCCGAACTTCGGAATCAACCTGCTTTTCGAACAGCTGCACCTGAACTTCCTCGAGTCCCCGTGGCTGGCCGACACGCGGACCGCCCTCTACGGCCTGGTCATCGCCGCCGTGTGGCAGATGAGCGGCTTCTGCATGGCCATGTTCCTGGCGGGCCTGCGCGCCATCCCCGACGAGCTGCGGGAGGCTGCGAGAGTTGACGGCGCGAGCGAGGGTCGGATCTTCCTCCGCCTGATCCTGCCCCTCATGCGGCCGATCACGCTGTCGGCCGTGATCATCCTCGGCCACATCTCGCTCAAGATCTTCGACCTGGTCGTCGTGATGACGTTCGGCGGACCGGGCTTCGCGACCGACATGCCGAGCCTCTACATGTGGGTCGCCGTCTTCCGGCAGAACCTCTACGGCCGGGGTGCGGCGATCGCCATCGTGCTGCTCCTGATGGTTGCGCTCCTGATCGTGCCCTACCTGATCTGGAGCCTGCGCCAGGAGACCGAGCGATGAGCGCGGCGCAGGCCGTCGGGCGCCGTCCGTTTCGCGCCTCCCGCGTCATCACGTACGCGCTGCTGGTGGTCGTCGCCGGCTTTTACCTGCTCCCGATCTACGTGATGGCGGTGACGGCCTTCAAGTCGTTCGTCGAGGTGTCTCAGACCACGCCGTGGCAGCTGCCTTCGACACCCACGTTCGAAGCGTTCGCAAACGCCTTCTCGACACTTGCCCCCAGCTTCTACAACAGCGTCCTGCTGGTGGTCCCCGCGACCCTGCTCTCGGCGCTCCTTGGCTCGCTCAACGGCTACGTGCTTTCGAAGTGGCGTTTCCGGGGCGCCGACATCGTCTTCACCCTGCTGCTGTTCGGGATGTTCATCCCCTATCAGAGCATCCTGCTGCCGCTCGTGCTCGTGCTGCAGAAGATCCAGCTCTATGGCGGCATCCCCGGCCTGATCCTGACCCACGTGGTGTACGGCATCCCGATCACGACGCTGATCTTCAGGAACTACTACGCGGCCGTCCCGACCGAGCTCATCGAGGCCGCACGGATCGACGGCGCCAGCGTGCTGGGTGTCTATCGCCACGTGCTGCTTCCGATTTCGATGCCGGGGTTCGTGGTGGTCCTGATCTGGCAGTTCACGAGCATCTGGAACGAATTCCTCTTCGCGGTCACGCTGACCTTGCCCGACCAGTGGCCGATCACCGTCGCCCTTAACGGCCTCGCGGGCTCGCTGCTCGCCCACTACGAGGTCCAGATGGCGGGCGCACTGCTGACCGCGCTGCCGCCGCTCGTGATCTACATCGTGCTCGGGCGCTACTTCATCCGCGGGCTGCTCGCCGGAGCGCTCAAAGGCTAGGGAGTAAACTGCTGCCGGCGCCGAGCGCACCAAGTAATCCAGAACACATGGCAGCAGGGATCTCAGTCAGGACGGCGTGCATCGCATCGATGCTCGTGCTCGCGGCGTGCAGCGGCACCGCGCAGAAGCCGCCCACCAGCTCCGTCGCCGCGACTGCTCGCGGCACCGTCGGCGTCATCCTGGCGGGCGGCCCCACCGCTTCGGCCCGCTACCACGACTTCGGCGCGCAGCTCCAGCGAGCGTTCGAGCAGGCCGACTACCAGCCTTCGGAGTTCCGCGTCGACGACGCGCAGGGCAGCGACGCCAACCAGCTTTCGCTCGCGCAGTCGGACATCGCCGCGGGCGCGACCGTTCTGGTGCTCGACCCGCTGACAGGCGATATCGGCTCTCAGATCGCCGCCTATGCGCGGCAGCGCGGCGTCAAGGTCATCACGTTCGAGCGGCCGATCTACAGCGGCGCCGGCAACTACCACGTCGCGTTCGACATTGTCCAGGCCGGAAGGGTCATCGGCGAGGGGTTCGTCAAATGCGTCGCCGACTGGAAGGTGAAAGACCCCAAGGTGTTCGTCCTCAACGGAGGCGAGGACACCGACCCCAACGCTGTCGCGCTTGCCATGGGCTACAACCAGGTGCTCTGGGGAGACACGGTCACACCGCAGACCCCAGGCAAGACCAACAACCTCGGCTACACGCTGATCGGCGACCAGATCGCCAAAGGCTGGGACATCGCTTCCGGCACGACCGCGTTCCAGCAGCACTACACCGCGCACAAGGAGATCAACGCCACGCTCGAGGCCAACGACGACCTGGGAAATGCCGTCATCCAGGTCCTCAAGCGCGCGGGTGTCAAAGCCGGCACTGTGCCGGCCACCGGCCAGGACGCGACCCTGCAGGGCCTGGTCAACATCCTCCAGGGCTACCAGTGCGGGTCGGTCTACCGGCCGCCGTTGCAGGAGGCGCAGGCGGTCGTCTCGCTGGCGACGGCGCTGCGCACCGGCGCGACGCCCTCATCGAAGCTGGTCAATGCCACCCTCAACCCGCCGGCCGGCGTCGTGGGCAGGCAGCAGCCCGCCGTCCTGCTGACGCCGGTCTGGGTCGGCAAGACGAACATCGACGCGACCGTGCTCAAAGACGGTTTCGTCGACAGGGCGGCGCTTTGCGGCGCGGTCGGCGCGGCGATCTGCCAGGCGAACAACATCCCCGCGTATTAGCTGGAGCTAACTCCTCCTCATTCATGGGGAGGTGGCGCGCAGCGCCGGAGGGGCTGCCCACGATTGGGAATGGCCTGGCGTGGGTAAACGTTCTCTCGTTAGAGATGGCAAGACCCAGATCCGAACTGCTTCCAGTCCTGCCCATGGACGACGTCGTCGTCCTGCCCCACATGTCCGTCACGCTGGCCGTCGAAGGCGACAGCCAGAAGGCGTCGATCGAGGCGGCCCGCCAGGGCAACCGCCTGATCCTGCTCGTGCCCCGGATCGAGGGCAAGTTCGGATCCATCGGCACGGTGGCCCGCCTCGGCGAGTCGGCCGAGCTGCCGACCGGCGCCGAGGCCTTCATGATCCGCGGGGAGTACCGCGCCCGCCTGGGCAGCGGCCAGGCCGACATCGGCGGCGCCCTGTGGGTGAAGGCCGACCCGATCCTCAACCCCGAGCCTCCGACCGAGCGCTCGCAGGAGCTGGCGCGCGAGTACCGCGCCCTGCTCGAGAACCTGGTCGAGTCGCGTGGCGTCCCGCAGGTCGTTCAGTTCCTGCGCGCGGCGCGAACTCCCGCGCACCTCGCGGACCTCGCCGGCTACTCGCCTGACCTGTCGACGGAGCAGAAGCTCGAGATCCTCGAGATGACCGACCTCGAGCAGCGGCTCGAGACGCTCATCACCTGGACCAAGGCCATCCTGGCCGACGCCTCGCTGAAGGAGAAGATCCGCAGCGAGGTCGCCGAAGGCATGGAGAAGACGCAGCGTGAGTTCCTCCTCCGCCAGCAGCTGGAGGCGATCAAGAAGCAGCTGAACGAGGGGCAGACCGACGTGGTCTCGACCTACCGCGAGCGAATCGCGAAGGCCGGCATGCCCGAAGGCGTGCTGACCGAGGTCAACCGTGAGCTCGACCGCCTGGAGCGGACCAGCGAGCAGAACCCCGAGTACGGCTGGATCCGCACGTACCTCGACTGGATGCTCGACATCCCGTGGAACGTGCGCTCCGATGACAACTACGACCTGGTCAAGGCGCGCCAGATCCTCGACGAGGACCACACCGGGCTGTCCGACGTGAAGGACCGCATCATCGAGTTCCTCGCCGTGCGCAAGCTGCGGCAGGAGCGCGGGCTAGAGGTGCTGGGCGGTCGCGGCTCCGGCGCCATCATCACGCTGGTCGGACCGCCGGGCGTCGGCAAGACGTCGCTGGGCGAGTCCGTGGCGCGCGCGCTCGGCCGCAAGTTCACGCGTGTCTCGCTGGGCGGCATCCGCGACGAGGCGGACATCCGCGGCCACCGCCGCACGTACGTCGGCGCCCTGCCAGGCCGCATCGTTCGCGCCCTCAAGGACGCGGGCACGAAGAACCCGGTGATCATGCTCGACGAGATCGACAAGGTCGGCAGCGACTGGCGCGGAGACCCGTCGTCCGCGCTGCTCGAGGTGCTCGACCCGGCGCAGAATCACACTTTCCGCGACCACTACCTCGAGGTCGACCTCGACCTGTCCGAGGTGCTGTTCATCCCGACCGCGAACGTCTCGGAGACCATCCCGGCTCCGCTGCTCGACCGCATGGAGCTGATCCGCCTGGACGGCTACACCGAAGAGGAGAAGGTCGCCATCGCGCGCGACCACCTGCTCAAGCGGCAGGTCAAGCAGGCCGGCCTCAAGCCTGAGGAGGTGACGGTCGACGACGTTGCGATCATGAAGGTGATCACCGACCACACCCGCGAGGCGGGCGTGCGCAACCTGGAGCGCGAGCTCGGCAAGATCACGCGCAAGGTGGCGACCAAGGTGGCCACGGGCCAGTTCACGCCGCCGGTCGCGATCACGCCCGAGCGCGTGCGCGAGTTCCTGGGCAAGCCGAAGTTCGACAACGAGGTCGCGGCCCGCACCGCGGTGCCGGGTGTCGCGACCGGGCTCGCCGTTACCGGCATCGGCGGTGACGTCCTGTTCGTGGAGGCCACGGCGACCGAGGGCAACGGGCACGGCGTCACCCTCACTCTCACGGGACAGCTGGGTGATGTCATGAAGGAGTCGGCCCAGATCGCCCTCTCCTACGTGCGCTCACACACCCACGAGCTGAGGATCGACGAGGCGGCTGCCAACCGCTCGTTCCACATCCACGTGCCGGAGGGCGCGGTGCCCAAGGACGGACCGTCGGCCGGCGTGACGATGACGACGGCGATCGTGAGCCTGCTGACCGGACGCCCGGTGCGGAGCACTGTCGGCATGACCGGTGAGGTCACGTTGCAGGGCCTGGTGCTGCCGATCGGAGGCGTCAAGCAGAAGGTCCTGGCCGCCCACCGCATGGGCCTGACGGAGGTCATCCTCCCGAAGCGCAACGAGAAGGACATCGACGACGTGCCGCAGAGCGTGCGCGACAAGATGAGCTTCCACTTCGCGAGCCGCGTCGAGGACGTGCTGAAGCGCGCGCTCGAGCCCGCGAAGCAACCGAAGATCGAAGCCGCCTAAAGCACGCCCCCTCGATTCCGCACGGGACGGCCGCCACGTGCGGAATCCTCGGCTCGATTTCGCATCGGAAGGCCGTGACGTGCGGAATTAACGGGAAGGGTATGCGCCTGACGGCCGCCACGTGATGCTCAGCGGGTGGGTCGTACTCCTAGAGTTCCGCCCGAACTGATGCGTGGTCCGTTTTCGCTCGAGGAAGCACGTGCAGTGGGAATTTCGTTGAGCGCGCTGCGAGGGAAATCGTGGCAGCGCGTCGGGGCGCGGCTGTATCGCTGGAAAGGAGCGTCGCAGGAGACCTGGGCGCTGATCGACGCGCTTCGGCGGACCTTACCGCCCTCCGCTGTGTTTGTCGGACGGACCGCAGCCTGGATGCATCGCCTTGACGTGCAACCGGCCGACCCGGTTCAAGTGGCTGTGGCGGAGCTTGAGTCGCGTGCGGGACTTGAGGTCCGGCAGTCCGATGTGGTTGGCGAGACCGAGGAGATCCGAGGGGTGCCTGTGACTTGTCTCGCGCGGACACTCCTGGACCTGTGCTTGTGGTCACCGGCTGTAGAGGCGTTGGTGGTGATTGACATGGCGGTCCGCATGCGTCTTGTCGCCACGGACCAGCTCCAGGATTACGCGAAGGGACGCCCTGGCGCGGCGCGACTCCGATCGCTGGCCGCGATTGCGGCGCCGGCCGAGTCGCCGATGGAGACACGTCTTCGGTGGCTCCTGATCAAGGCAGGCTTGCCCACCCCGAAGGTGCAGTCCGACCTGTATGACTCTGGCGGCCAGTTCGTGGGCAGGGCAGATCTCTACTACCCCTTGGTGCACCTCGTGATCGAGTTCGACGGCGGGAATCACCGGGACCGCCTGGTCAGCGACGACCGCAGGCAAAACTCGCTGGTCAGCGCCGGTTATCGAATCTTGCGGTTCACCGCCGCGGACCTGTACGGCAGGCCGGACGCTGTCGTGGCGCAGGTCCGGGCCTACCTCTCGGGGCGGTAGGGCGCCTTCGCCTCCAGGTTGCCGACGTACTCCGGCAGTCGCCCCTGGCCCAGCATCTGGCGGATGGCCAAGATCTCGCCGATGTGAAACCAGTAGTGGAAGGTCATCCGGCGAATCGCGTCGCCTCGCGTCTGGCCCGAAGGCTTGCCGTCCCGCTGCAGGTCGCGCATCAGGTCCCTTGTCGTCAACGTTTCGAGGATCGGCTCCGACCTTTTCGTGAGCTTGTTCCACGCGGCGCGCATTGCCTTCAGAGAAGGCGTGCTCATGGGCGCTCCAGTTGCGAACTCTCTGTTCAGGTCGGGATAGACCACGACCCCACTCGGCCTTTCGAAGCAAGTTCGCTGCTCGTGCCATGCGAGATGGCCCACGATCCAGCCGATCGAGTTCATGCGCCCGAAGTGCCGATTGGCGTCCTCCTCCTTGACGCCGCGGAGGGCGCGCTGCCACTCCGAACGGGTGAACCGCAGCTGCTCGACGATGGGGTGCGCCATCGACGCTATTGTGGGCGAGCGCGATGCGGTACGCGAGGCTCGGCGTCTGGGCGCTCCCGATCTACGCGGCCACGCTTTTCGCGGCCACCTTCACCCACCAACCGCCTCCGCAGACCCAGCTGGCCGATTGGGCGCGCTTTGTGACCACCAACGAATTCCTCATCGGGCACATCGTGTTCGGCATCTTCGGGTCCGTCTTCGGAGCGATCGGCGCCGTCTGCCTCGGGATCCTTCTCGTCGAGCGCGGCTCGGTGAGGCTCGGGCTGGCAGGCCTGCTCACCGGACTGAGCGCCACCGTCATCGGGCCGTCGACCTTCGGCGTCGCCGCGTTCACGCAGCCTGCGATCGGCCGCCTCTACCTGTCCGGTCAGCCGCAGACCGCCCAGGAGATGTACTACGACGCCGCCCAGGGAACGCCGATGGTCATCGTGGCGATCGTCTTCATCCTGCTGCTGGTCGCGAGCTTCGTCATCTTCGGCGTCGCCTTCGCGCGACTCCCGCACATGCCGCGATGGGCCGGAATCGGCCTTGCGGTCTCCGGCCCACTCTTCGCGGTCATCGGCTTCGCGCTCGACAACTGGATCCAGAGCGTCGCCGCGATCCTCATGATGGCGAGCGCCACGTGGATGGTCTTGGCGCTCCGTACCAGTGAGGAATATCGACCTGCGACTCGATCTTGAAATAAGCATGGCCCAGACGTCCAGCGAGATCCTCGAGGGCGCGACGACGATCGCCGTGGTCGGCGCCTCTCGCGACCCCCGCAAGGCCGGCGGCTCCGTGCCCGACGGACTGCAGCGCCGCGGCTTTCGCATCATCCCCATCAACCCGTTCGCGGACACGCTCTTCGGCGAGCGCGTCTACCGCTCGTTGCTCGACGTGCCCGAGAAGGTCGACCTCGTCGACGTGTTCCGGCCTGCGGCAGACGCACCGGAGATCGCACGCCAGGCCGCCGCGATCGGCGCCAAGGCGTTGTGGCTGCAGCTCGACATCCGCTCCGACGAAGCGCGGCGCATCGCCGAGGAGGCGGGCATGGAGTACGTCGAGGACGAGTGCACCGCCGTCGTGGCCTCGCTCTACAGGATTCGCAAAACCGCAGCGTAACGATTACGCTCGCGGCGTTGGCGCGAGCGAAGCGAGATCGCACGATCGAGTCGGAGCTGAAGTTCCGGCTCACCGGTGAGAACGACCACGTCAAGCTGCGAGCAATGCTGCGGGAGCGCGGCGCCCACATGAGCGCGCGCTACCGCGAGGAGAACTACCGCTTCAACGGACCGGGCAAGTCGACCCGCTACACGACGCTTCGTTTACGCGTACTCAACGGCGGACCGCATGGCGTCCTGACCGCCAAGGGTCCGGCAAAGTTCGACGGCGGCGTCAAGACCCGCGAGGAGACGGAGATCGAGGTCAAGGACGTGCACGCCACACTCGACATGCTCGAGCAGCTGGGCTTCCGCGTCGGCTGGACCTATCCGAAGCGGCGGTCGGTCTGGATGCTGGACGGAGTCGCGGTCACCCTCGACGTGCTCGACTTCGGCTGGTTCGTCGAGCTCGAGGGGCCCGCGACCGCGCTACCTGAGCTGGCACGGAGCTTCGGCCTCGACCCGGCGCACGCGCTCAAGGACAGCTACTCGGTGATGGCGCGTAAGCACCTGAAGGCGAAGAAGCTCACCAACAAGCCGCCGATCGCCGTCATTCCTCCCGAGCCGGAAGAGGCGCACCAGTAGCGGCCTTGGCCGGCCCGACCCAGACCGTCTGGATGTTGGTGAACTCCTTGATCCCGTACTCCGACAGCTCGCGGCCGTAGCCTGACCGCTTCACCCCGCCGAAGGGCAGGCGCGCGTCCGACGCGACCATCCCGTTGATGAACACGAGCCCGGCCTCGACCTTCTCGGCAAGCCTCTTGCCGCGCTCCACGTCTCTGGTCCAGATGTTGGAGCCGAGTCCGAAGTTCGTGTCGTTGGCGACGCGCAGCGCGTCGCCGGCATCCTTGACGCGGATCACCGCCGCGACCGGGCCGAACGTCTCCTCGTCGTACGCGGGCATCCCCGGCTTCACTTTCGTGAGCACTGTGGGCTCGTAGTAGTAGCCGTCGCCCTGGATACGCTTGCCGCCGACCACCGCCTGTGCGCCCAGCCGAACCGACTCGCTGACCTGGCGCTCTATCTCGTCGACCAGGTCGCCGCGCGCGAGCGGCCCGACCTGGTTGGCGCGGTCCATCGGGTTGCCGACCTTGAGCCTGGCGACTGCCGCGGTGAGCTTCTCCTCGAACTCGCCGGCGACCGGCTCCTCGACGATGAACCTCTTGGCCGCGATGCAGCTCTGGCCGTTGTTCTGGTTGCGCGCCCGGCAGGCGACCGAGGCCGCAGTGTTGAGGTCGGCGTCGGCGAGCACGACGAACGGGTCCGATCCGCCCAGCTCGAGCACCGTCTTCTTGAGCGCCTTGCCCGCCGCCTCCGCCACGTTCCTGCCCGCGGCCTCCGAGCCGGTCAGCGTGACACCGGCGACGCGCGAGTCGGCGATCAAACCCTCCACCGCTGCCGAGCCAATGAGCAGCGTCTGGAAGACGCCCTCCGGAACCCCGGCCTCGCGGAAGACCTCCTCGATCGCCAGCGCCGACTGCGGCACGTTGGAGGAGTGCTTCAGCAGCATCACGTTGCCCGCGCTCAGCGCAGGCAGCCCGGCGCGGAAGGCCTGCCAGAAGGGGAAGTTCCACGGCATGACGGCCAGGATCACGCCCAGCGGCTGGAAGCGAACGTAGCTTTCGGAGGCGGTGCTCTCGACCGGCTGGTCGGCGAGCAGGCGCTCAGCGTTCTCGGCGATCCAGTTCGCCGTCCAGGCGCACTTCTCGACCTCCGCCTCGGCCTCGACTATGGGTTTGCCCATCTCGGTCGTCAGCAGGGCCGCGTAGCGCAACCTGTCCGCGCGTAGGACGCCGGCGACCGACCGCATGAGAGCGGCCCGCATCCCGATCCCGGCGTCGCGCCAGTCGTGGCGCGCGGCAAACGCTCGGTCGAGAGCGGTCTCGATGGCGGCCTCGTCGGCCTCCGGGAAGCTCGCCAGCTCCCGGCCCGTCGCCGGGTTGATGGATCTCAGCACCCCCTCGAATCATGGCACGATTTGATTCGTGGCCCGAGCACCCGTGAAGAGGCGCGTCACCCGCGTCCCAGCCACCCCCTCAAAGCCGTCCCCACCGGAGGTCGACGGCCGCCGGCGGGTGGTGATCGAGGCGGTCTCGCCCGAGATCGATGCCGGCCGCTTCCCGGCCAAACGCGCGGTCGGCGAGAGCGTCACGGTCGAGGCGAACGTCTTCGCCGACGGCCACGACACGCTCGCGGCCGTGCTGAAGTACAAACTCCTCCCCACGACGTGGGGAGGTGGCCGCGGAGCGGCCGGAGGGGACTGGACCGAAAGTCCCATGGCCCCGCTGGTCAACGACCGCTGGCGGGGCGAGTTCACGGTCACCCAGCTGGGCAGGTACGTCTTCACGATCGAGGCCTGGGTCGACCATTTCGAGACGTGGAGCCGGCAGCTCGCGAAACGCATCGCCGCCGGGCAGGACGTCAAGGTCGAACTCGAGGTGGGAGCGCGCATGCTCGAGGAGACCGCGGCCCGCACCAACGGCAAGTCCCCTGACGCGACCCGGCTGCAGGCGCTCTCGAAATCACTGCGCAGCGGCAAGCCGGCGGCGCTCGACGGCGAGGCGGGCAAGCTCATGCGCCGCTACGCGGACCGCGCCGCCGCCACGGTCTACGCCCGCGAGCTGGAAGTGCTGGTCGAGCCGGTCAAGGCCCGCTACAGCACCTGGTACGAGCTGTTCCCGCGCTCCACGGGGCCCGCCGCCAAACACGGCACATTCAAGGACGTCGAGCGCCTGCTGCCGACGATCGGGAGCATGGGCTTCGACGTCCTCTACCTGCCACCCATCCACCCCATCGGCAAAACCCACCGCAAGGGCGCCAACAACAAAGCCGCCAAGCCTGGCGAGCCGGGCAGCCCCTGGGCCATCGGCTCCGCAGAAGGCGGCCACAAGGCCATCCATCCCGAGCTCGGCACGCTCGCCGACTTCAAGCGGCTGGTCAAAGCCGCGAGCGTCCGGGGGATCGACGTCGCACTCGACATCGCCTTCCAGTGCTCGCCCGACCACCCCTACACGCGCGAGCACCCGGAGTGGTTCAAGCATCGGCCCGACGGCTCGATCCAGTACGCCGAAAACCCGCCGAAGAAGTACGAGGACATCTACCCGTTCGACTTCGAGACCGAGCACTGGAGGGAGCTGTGGAACGAGCTCCTGTCGATCTTTCTCTTCTGGGCCGAGCAGGGCGTGCGCATCTTCCGCGTCGACAACCCGCACACCAAGCCCTTCGCCTTCTGGGAGTGGGTCATCGCCGAGCTCCGCCGCGCTAACCCGGAGGTGATTCTCCTCTCGGAGGCTTTCACGCGGCCGAAGGTGATGTACCGACTGGCCAAGCTCGGCTTCAGCCAGTCCTACACGTACTTCGCGTGGAGGCACACCGCCTACGAGCTGTACCAGTACTTCAGCGAGCTGTCGCAGCCGCCGGTGCGCGACTTCCTCCGGCCCAATCTCTGGCCGAACACGCCGGACATCCTCACCGAGTACCTGCAGACCGGGGGCCGGCCGGCGTTCCAGGCCCGGCTCTTCCTGGCCGCCACGCTTGGCGCGAACTACGGCATCTACGGCCCACCTTTCGAGGCGCTCGAGAACCGGCCGCGCGAACACGGATCGGAGGAGTACCTCGACTCTGAGAAATACCAGCTGCGCGACTGGAAGCCGGACAGCGCCATCCGCGAGCTGATCACGATCGTCAACCGCATCCGCCACGAGAACCCGGCCCTCCAGACCGACCGCGGCCTGCGGTTCCACTTCACCGAGAACGACCAGCTGCTTGCCTACTCCAAGAGCACTCCCGACAATTCCAATGTGGTCCTGACCGTCGTCAACATGGACCCTCACCACGTGCAGCGCGGCGCGGTCAACCTGCCGCTCGAGGAGCTCGGCATCGACACAGACCGCTCGTATCAGGCCCACGAGCTGATCAGCGGCGCGCGGTACCTCTGGAGCGGACCGCGCAACTTCGTCGAGGTGAATCCATTCTCCATGCCCGGCCAGATCTTTCGCTTCCGCCGCCGCGTGCGGAGCGAGCATGACTTCGAGTACTTCCTGTGATCGCGACCAGGCCGCGGCGCAAGGCAGTCGAGTCCCTCCAGCTCGAGGAGGATCCGCTCTGGTACAAGGACGCGCTCATCTACGAGCTGCACGTGCGCGCGTTCATGGACAGCGACGCCGACGGCGGCGGCGACTTCCGAGGGCTCATCGAGAAGCTGCCCTACCTCCAGGACCTCGGCATCAACGCGCTCTGGCTGCTCCCCTTCTATCCCTCACCACTGCGCGACGACGGGTACGACATCGCCGACTACACGAACGTCAACCCGATGTACGGCACCCTCGGCGACGTCAACCACGTCGTCAGAGAGGCTCACCGACGCGGCATCCGCGTCATCACCGAGCTGGTCTGCAACCACACATCGGACCAGCACCCATGGTTCCAGCGCGCACGCCACGCCCGGCCGGGAAGCCCGCACCGCGACTTCTACGTCTGGAGCGAGACCAACCAGCGCTACCAGGACGCCCGGATCATCTTCAAGGACTTCGAGGTCTCCAACTGGACGTGGGACCACGTCGCCAACGCCTACTACTGGCACCGCTTCTACTCGCACCAGCCGGACCTGAACTTCGACAACCCAAAGGTCCACGAGGCGATCTTCAAAGTCCTCGACTTCTGGATGGACATCGGCATCGACGGCGTCCGCCTCGACGCAGTGCCGTACCTGTATGAGCGCGAGGGCACCAACGGCGAAAACCTGCCCGAGACGCACCAGTTCTTGCGCGAGCTGCGCGCCCACGTCGACTCGAGCTATCGCAACCGGATGCTCCTGTCCGAGGCCAACCAGTGGCCGGAGGATGCCGTCAACTACTTCGGCAAGGGCGACGAGTGCCAGATGTCGTTCCACTTCCCCCTCATGCCACGCCTGTTCATGGCGATCCGCATGGAGGACCGGTTCCCGATCGTGGACATCCTGGCTCAGACCCCGTCGATACCCGACAACGCGCAGTGGGCGCTGTTCCTCCGCAACCACGACGAGCTGACGCTGGAGATGGTCACCGACGAGGAGCGCGACTACATGTACCGCGCCTATACGCAGGACCGTCTCGCCCGCCTGAACCTCGGCATTCGTCGAAGGCTGGCGCCGCTGCTCGGCAACGACCGTCGCCGGATCGAGCTCATGAATGGGCTCCTGTTCTCACTGCCAGGGACGCCCGTCCTCTACTACGGCGACGAGATCGGGATGGGCGACAACATCTTCCTCGGCGACCGCAACGGCGTGCGCACGCCCATGCAGTGGAGCGGCGACCGGAACGCAGGCTTCTCGAGGGCCAACCGACAGCGGCTTTACCTGCCGGTCATCACCGACCCCGAGTATCACTACGAGACTGTCAACGTCGAGGCGCAGCAGGGCAATCCTCACTCCATCTATTCATGGACCAAGCGGCTGATCGCCCTGCGCAAGCGACACCGGGCGTTCGGCCGCGGCACCCTCGAGCTGCTGCGTCCGGACAACCGCAAGGTCCTCGCCTATGTCCGCAGCTACGAGTCCGAGCAGATCCTCTGCGTCGCCAACCTCTCCCGCTTCCTGCAGGCGGTCGAGCTCGACCTGAGCAGGTGGAAGGGGCTGGTGCCGGTCGAGCTGTTCTCCAGCAACGAGATGCCCGTCATCGGCGAAAACCCCTACTTCCTTACCCTCGGTCCACACGCCTTCTACTGGTTCGCGATGCAGCCTCGCTCGGCGCCGAGCGTCCAGAGCGACGGCGCGCAGCCGGTGGCGGCCGCGCTGCCCGAGGTGCGCACGACAGGCGGTTGGGAGGCCGCGCTCGAGGGCGGGTCGAAAGAGCGCCTCGAGACCGTGCTCCTGCGCTACATACCGCAGCGGCGGTGGTTCGCCGGCAAGGCGCGGCGCGTGAAGTCGGCGACGGTCAGCGACGTCGTCAGCGTGCCCGGCGCGGAGAGCTACTCATACCTCACGTCCGTCGTCATCGGATACGCCGACGGTGACCCCGACACCTACATGCTGCCGATCGCCTACGCGAGCGCGGCCGAGGCGCCGCACATCCTCGAGCGGTGGCCGAACTCGGCCATCGCGTGGATCCGCAACCAAGGCGAGGAGCAGCGCGGGCTGCTGTACGACGCGCTCGCGACGCCGAACTTCACCGAGGCAATGCTGGGCGCCATCGCGCGCCGGCGGCGAGCCGCCGGCGGCAGCGGCACCCTCGTCGGGTCGACGACCCGGGCGTTCGCGCGTTTGCGAGGGCCGGAGAACATCCGCCTCGAAGGGCAGCTCTCGGTCGCCGAGCAGAGCAACAACTCGGTGATCTTCGGCGAGCGGCTGATGCTGAAGGTCTTCCGCCGCCTCGAGGAGGGCGTCAACCCCGAGCTCGAGGTCGGCCGCTTCCTGACCGAGAAGACGCACTTCGCCCAGATCGCGCCGCTCGCTGGATCGCTTGAGTACCGGCGCGCCGCAGGCGAGCCGGTCAGCATCGCGATCCTCCAGGGCTACGTGCCCAACCAGGGCGACGCGTGGCAGCACACGCTGAACACGGTCGCGCACTACTTCAATTCGCCCGACCTCGTGGGAGCGCAGCTGCCTCCAACACCGAAGAGCCTGGTCGCGGCGAGCAAGGTCGATCCGCCGGAGATCGCGGTCAAGGCGGTCGGTGGCTACCTCGACTCCGCTCGCCTGCTCGGCCGGCGCACTGCCGAGCTGCACGCCGCCCTCTCGTCAGATCCGACCGACGCCGCCTTCGCCCCGGAGCGCATCTCGCCGCTCGATCAGCGCTCCATCTACCAATCGATCAGCGGCCTGTCGATGCGGGCGATCGACCTCCTGCGCACGCAGCTCAACAAGATGCCCGCGGACGCGAAAGAGGAAGGCAAGAAGGTCCTGGAGCTCGAGACGCGGATCGCCTCCATGCTCAAGGCGTTCCTGGCCCGGCGCCTGAACACGACCCGCATCCGCATCCACGGCGACTACCACCTGGGCCAGGTCCTCTACACGGGGCACGACTTCGTGATCATCGACTTCGAGGGCGAGCCGACCCGCACGCTCTACGAGCGCCGGCTCAAGCGGTTGGCGATGCGAGACGTCGCCGGCATGCTGCGGTCGTTCTCGTACGCGAGCCAATCGGCGCTCCGCGCGCAGCAGGCGCCGGCGGAGCGGATGCCGGAACTGCAGGCCTGGGCGCGATTCTGGGTCGACTCGGTTTCGGCGGCCTTCCTCAAGAGCTACCTCGCGACGGCCGGCAACGTGTCGTGGGTGCCGCAGAGCCATGAGGACCTCGAGCTCCAGCTGACCACGATGCTGCTCGAGAAGGCGCTGTACGAGCTCCGCTACGAGCTGAACCTGCGGCCTGACTGGGTCCGCATCCCCCTCCGTGGGATCCTTGACCTGGTGACACCCGCATGAGCATGGTCGCCCGCTCCCTGCTGAGCCCGTTCGACCTTCACCTGTTCAACGAGGGCACCCACAGCCACCTGTTCGACAAGCTCGGGGCGCATCCGTGGACAGACCCCCAGGGGACGTACTTCGCGGTCTGGGCACCCAACGCGGACTCGGTCAGCGTCATCGGCGACTTCAACGGCTGGGACAAGAACGCGAACGGTCTTTATCTGCGCGAGACGTCGGGGATCTGGGAGGGCTTCATCCCGGGGGTGCGCCACGGCGCGCTCTACAAGTACTACGTCCACTCGAAGGTGACGCGTGAGGGTGTCGACAAGGCCGACCCCTTCGCCAGCCACTCGGAGGCACCGCCGCGGCAGGCGTCCGTGGTGTGGGACCTCGCCTACGACTGGGGCGACCACGGTTGGATGGAGAACCGCCGCAACGTTAGCCATCGCAGCGCGCCCTGGTCGGTCTACGAGTTGCACCTCGGGTCGTGGATGCGGGTGCCGGAGGAAGGCAATCGCTTCCTGACCTATCGGGAGCTCGCGCCGCGCCTCGCCGACTACGTGAGCAGGATGGGCTTCACGCACGTCGAACTGCTGCCGGTGATGGAGCACCCCTTCTACGGGTCGTGGGGCTACCAGGTCACCGGCTACTTCGCGCCGACCTCGCGTTACGGGACGCCGCAGGACTTCATGTTCCTGGTCGACTACCTGCATCAGAACGGCATCGGCGTGATCCTGGACTGGGTCCCCTCGCATTTCCCCGCCGATGAGTTCGGCCTGCAGTACTTCGACGGGACGCACCTCTTCGAGCATGCGGACCCGCGCCTGGGGGTGCATCCCGACTGGGGCAGCTCGATCTTCAACTACGGGCGCAACGAGGTCCGCGGCTTTTTGCTGAGCAGCGCCCTGTGCTGGCTCGACCGCTACCACGCCGATGGGCTGCGGGTCGACGCGGTCGCGTCGATGCTCTACCTCGACTACTCGCGCAAGCAAGGGGAGTGGATCCCCAACAAGTTCGGCGGCCGCGAGAATCTCGAGGCGGTCGACTTCCTTCGCCGCTTCAACATCGAGGTCTACAAGGAGCAGGCCGACGTGCAGACGATCGCCGAGGAGTCGACGGCGTGGCCGCTGGTGTCAAGGCCGACGTACGTCGGCGGCCTCGGGTTCGGCATGAAGTGGGACATGGGCTGGATGCACGACACGCTCTACTACCTGGAGCGCGAGCCGGTCCATCGCAAGTTCCATCACTCCAACCTCACCTTCCGGATGCTCTACGCCTTCGGCGAGAACTTCATGCTGCCGCTGTCACACGACGAGGTCGTGCACGGCAAGGGGTCGCTGCTGTCGAAGATGCCGGGCGACGAGTGGCAGAAGTTCGCCAACCTGCGGATCCTGTTTGGCTGGATGTACGCGCAGCCCGGCAAGAAGCTGCTGTTCATGGGCGGTGAGTTCGGGCAGTGGCGTGAGTGGGACGTCGAGACTTCGCTCGACTGGCACCTGCTCGACCACCCGATGCACGGAGGCCTGCGCCTGTGGGTCGGAGACCTGAACCGAATCCTGCGCGAGGAGAAGGCGCTGCACGAGCTTGACTTCGACCCGGCGGGGTTCCAGTGGGTCGACGTCACCGACGCGGAACAGAGCGTGGTCTCGCTGATCCGGCGGGGCCGTCTTCCGGAGGACATCCTGGTCGCTGTCTTCAACTTCACGCCCGTGCCGCGGCACAACTACCAGATCGGGATCCCATCAGGGGGTCGGTGGGCGGAGGTGCTGAACAGCGACGCGCCCCTGTACGGGGGGAGCGGGATGGGCAACCTGGGTGGCGTCGAGGCGACGCCGGTGAGCCGGCACGGCCACTCGCACAGCGTCACCCTGACGCTGCCGCCGCTTGGGGCGCTGTTCTTAAAGCCTGGCTAACCTCCGACGTAACCACGTCGGGCCGCTGGTGGATGTCGGCGGCCGTGAATCGCAGCAGCCGATAGCCGGCGTTGAGCAAGAGGTTCTGGCGGCGGTTGTCCTCGACGAGCCGGTCGCGATGGTTGGTCCCGTCGTACTCGACGACGAGCCGCGCCGCTGGGTAGTAGAGATCCGCGCGACCCACGAACCTGTTGTTGGCGTCCCGGAGGTCGACCTGGACCCGCGGACGGGGTAGACCAGCCTCCAGGAGCAGCCATCGGAGGCGAGTTTCCATCGGGGATTCAGCCGGCTCGGCGAGCTCATCGTGCCGGCCGAGACCGAGAAGCAGCGCCGCATCTGCCAGGACCAGGTGCTCGACTGGAGCTAGCCGCCTACCAAGGTCGAGTAGCGTGCGCGCGATTGTTGTGGCGGGTAGGCGCCGCACCTTCATCGTCTCGGTTATGACTCTTCGGCTGACCACCAGCCCAGGTCGGGAGCGGATGCCCGAGCCGGGTGGCACTGCGATCTCGACTGGGTGCAAGGGATCAACGTCAAGGCGGTGAAGCCACGCGGCGCTGAGTCCTGTGAAGATCGCGTTTGGGAGCCGCCGATGCCACGCGTGGAGACGCTGCCACGCGTCTTCATGCTGCCCCGTCCAGCTGTAGAGCTCGCTTCCAACACGTCGCCATGACCTGCGCCTGAGCATGTCCAACGTCACACCCGCAGCTCGAGCCTCTTCAAGGGTGAACGGCCCATTTTTCAACTCCTGAGGAATTCTTGGACGACGTGGCACTCAATAACCCTTTCACCGCGTTGTCGCACTGCCAACCCCGCCCGTTAAGGCGTCTTTGGATACGAAGTCGCCCTTCACATGCCTTCTTAAGGCGTTTCTGGATCCGAAGACGCCGAATCAGGCGAGGACGTACGCTCTCACCGGGAACGACGCCCCTCCCACCCACGCGATCGGCACCGCGTGGAGCCGGCCGCCGGACGCAGGGACGGCCGCCAGGTTGGTCATGTGCTCGCAGATCGGGATGCCTGCCCCGAGCAGCTTCGTGTGCGCCGGGCGCGAGGGATCAGCCGTGTCGTCGATGTTCAGCGAGTCGATGCCCACGAACAGCGCGCCCTGCCGGACCAGGAGGTCGCACGCCTCCGCCGTCAGAAATGGATTCTCACCGAAGTATTCCGGTGTTCCCCAATGGCGGGAGAAGTCGGTCCTGACCAGCACCGCCCGGTAGCGCAGCTCGACCTCGGCGAGCAGGTCGGCCCCGATAGCGCGGTCGGCGCCGGTGCAGTCGACGACCACGGTCTCCAGGTCGGCCAACCTCTCAAGCGGCAGGGACGCCAGGTCGGCGCCACCCCGATAGCGATGGATCGGAGCGTCGACATACGTCCCGGTGTTGCCGCACAGGTGAAGCGAGGCGATGAAGAACTCGGCCTTGCCCTGGTAGCGCTCGTGCGAGGCGTCGTAGTCCATGTTCACCTCCACCGCAGGCTCGGGCAACCCTGGGTAGGTCTTCATCCCTACCTCGATCGGGTGGCTGACCTCGATGATCACAGCGCGCCTCGCACCTGGGCCACGATAGCGCCAGGTCGCTGATTGAGGTCGGCGGCCGTGAAACGCAGCAGCCGGAAGCCCGCGTTGAGCAGCGCGTTCTGTCGGCGGTTGTCTTCGACGAGCCGGTCGCGATGGTTCGAGCCGTCGAACTCGATGACCAAGCGCGCGACCGGGCAGTACAGGTCGGCGCGACCGATGAACCGGCCGCTGGGATCGTGGAGGTTCTTCTGGACTTCGGGTCTGGGCAACCCGGCCTGGAGGAGAAGCCAGCGGAGTCGGGTCTCCATCGGCGACTCAGCCGGTTCCGCAAGCTCATCAAACCGGCCGAGGCCGAGGCGCAGTGCCTCGTCGGCAAGGACCAGGCGCTCGACTGCGGGAAGTCGCCTCCCCAGATCACGAAACGTGCGTTTGACGGTGGTGGCAGGCAAGCGTCGCACGGTGACGACGTCAATCTCCGTTAGATCGCGCCGGCGAACCACTATCCCGCGCCGTGAGCGGACGCCTGAAACGTTGCGCACGGCAACTTCGACCGGGTGGCAAGGATCTACGTCAAGGCGATGAAGCCACGCTGCGGTCAGCCCTGTGAAGACAGCCGCCTGGGAGGCGCCGGTGCCACGCCTGGAGTAGCTGCCACGTGTCATCGCCGAGCCCAACCCAGCTGTACAGCTCCGACCCGATGCGCCGCCACGACTTGCCCTCGAGGGCTCTTGGCGTGAGTCCCGCCGCACGCGCGTCCTGAAGCGTGAACGGATGCGTCGTAAGCTCTGAAGGAACACGCGGTCGCCGCCCCACAGCTCAAGGCTCGCGTGACCGACCACCCGCCGCCAACCCAGGTCGTTAAGGTGCGATTGGATCCAAAACCACCTTATGTGAGCCCGGGTTCGGTGGAATTGGATCCAAACCCACCGAAAGCAGGCGGGGTCAGGGCTGGGGCGACGCCATCCCCGCGCTGAACTTGTAGTCGGTGCCGCCCGACTCGGCGCGGATCACATGCATGACCGCGTTGATCAAGGCCAGGTGGGAGAACGCCTGCGGGAAGTTGCCGAGGTGCCGGCCGCTCCGCGGGTCGATCTCCTCGGCGTAGAGCTGCAGCGGGCTCGCGTACGAAAGCAGCTTCTCGCACAGCTCGCGCCCGCGGTCGAGCTCGCCGATCTCGCACAGCGCCGACACGAGCCAGAACGAGCAGATCGTGAACGTCCCCTCCTCACCCTCCAGCCCGTCGTCGGTCTCGTCGGTGCGGTAGCGCAGCACCATCCCGTCCACCGTCAGCTCGTCCGCGATCGCAAGCACAGTGGCCCGGACGCGAGGATCGTCAGGCGGCAGGAACCGGACCAGGGGAATCAACAACACCGACGCGTCCAAAGCCTTCGACCCGTAGTGCTGGACGAAGACCCCGCGCTCGTCGACGCCGTGTTCGCAGATGTCGGACTTGATCTCGTCGGCGATCGCCTGCCAGCTCTTGGCCAACCCCATGTCGCCGTGCATCTCGGCCAGCCGCGCCCCACGGTCGAGGGCCACCCAGCACATCAGCTTCGACGACGTGAAGTGCTGCGGCTGGCCGCGGACCTCCCAGATCCCCCGGTCAGGGTCCTTCCAGCTCTCGATTGCGCACTCGACCGCGCGCTTGAGGGTCGGCCACACGACCTCGGGCAGGTAGTCGCGCGACTTCGTGTGCAGGTACACCGAGTCGAGCACCGCGCCCCAGACATCGTGCTGCTGCTGGTTGTAGGCGCCGTTGCCGATGCGCACCGGGCGCGACGTTTCGTAGCCGCTGAGGTGGTCGAGCGTCTTCTCCGTGAGCTGGTGCTCGCCGCCGATGCCGTACATGATCTGCAGGTCCTTCTTGCCCGCCGCGACGTCGGCGATGAAGTAGAAGAAATCGTTCGCCTCGCGCGCAAAGCCGAGTGTGTAGAGACCCCAGAGCATGAAGGTCCCGTCGCGGATCCACGTGTAGCGGTAGTCCCAGTTGCGCTCGCCGCCGATGGTCTCCGGCAGCGACGTGGTCGGCGCGGCGAGCAGCGCCCCGGTCGGGCTGTAGGTCAGGCCCTTGAGGGTGAGCGCGCTGCGCTGCAGGAAGCTCTGCCACGGGTGCTCCGGGAACTCGCCGCGGTTGATCCACTCCCTCCAGAAGTCGGCGGTCTGCTCCACCCGCGCGAACGCCTCCTCCACGTTCGCCGGCGCGGGGTGCTCCTCCCAGTACTCCTTGGCCGTCGAGTGGCGCGACCGCGGCCACACCATCGCCACGTACGCGCGCTCGCCCTGGCGCAGGGTCTTCGTCGCGTGAGCGCCTCGACCTTCGAACCCGACGCGCAGGTCGGTGACGAGCCGGATCGGCACCTCGTTCTCGCCACCGCTCGCCATCGCCTCGTTGTAGCCCGGTCCGGCGTACTCCCACCTGGCCTCGGTCTGGCCGTAGTCGAAGACGGGCTGGCAGTCGAGCGTGAGCTCGACCTGGCCGACGACGCAGCGCGCCGTGCGCAGAAGGATGTGCTGGGCCTCGTAGTCGGACGGGGGCCGCCGGTAGGTCCCCGATCGGCGCTGGCTGTGGTACCAGGGGCCGATGCACATGGCGTCGCGCACGATCAGCCACCCGGTGCGCGCGCGCCACGTGGTCTCGAGGACGAGCGTCCCGGGCAGGTAGCGGCGACCGGCGGGGACCGTGATCCCGGTCGGGCCGAAGGCGAAGCTGCCGGCGCCGCGGTCGAGAATGGCCGCGAAAACGCTGGGGCTGTCCGGCCGCGGCAGGCACATCCACTCCACCCGCCCGGTGGGCGCGATCAGGCAGTTGACCTCGCAGTCGGAGAGGAAGGCGTACTCGGCGATGGGCGGGAACGGGCTGGCGACGCGCGGCTCGGCCACCTGTGGTTCGATCTCGGTGAAAGGCATCTGGCCATCCCCGTTCGACGACGGTTTGATGGCTTGACCCAAATCAGCCTGGCGGGCTTTCCTGGCCACCCTAATCAGAGGATATGCCTGCGGCCATCAACTTGCGTCCGGACCCACCCACCCCGGGCCCTTCGGGCCGGGGGCGCCCTCCCCGGCAAGTGGGGAGGGAATGGCTCGCCAGATGCGGTCGAAAACCTCGTCGGGCGACCCGGTGCCGTCGACTGCCTCCACGGGCACTCCTTGTGCGCGGTAGTGCCGGAGGACCGCCTCTGTGAGGTGGTGGTACTCGCGCATCCGCTCCGTGATCGCCTCCCGTGTGTCGTCCGCTCTTCCCTCCACCTCGGCCCGGTGCAGCAGGCGGTCGACGAGCGCCTCCTCCGGCACCTCGAGCGCGATCACCAGGTCGACCCGGTGGCCCTCGTCGGCGAGCATCGCGTCCAGCGCCTGGGCCTGGCGCAGCGTGCGCGGGAAGCCGTCGAGAAGGACGCCCGCCCCGGCCTCGGCCTCGGGCAGCCGGCTGCGGACGATGGCGACGATCAGCGCATCGGGCACCAGGTCGCCGGCGGCCATGATGCGCTCTGCCTCCTTGCCGGTCGGGGTGCCGAGGGCGACTTCGTGCCGGAGGATGTCCCCGGTCGAAAGGTGCTGGAGCCGGAACTCGTCCTCGATGCGCGCGGCCTGCGTGCCTTTGCCGCTTCCGGGCGGGCCGAAGATGATCCCGATCATGCAGGCTGCAGCTGTATCTTGCGGCGCCGGCGCCACCATGTCCTTGCGTTCTCGGCGAGCAGCGCCTGGATCGCGGGGTCAGGTCCCGCCGGCTCCCCCTTCTTGCTCAGCGCCAGCCAGCGCCGGGTGATCTCGACGTAGACGTCGGCCTCGGTCCAGCCGGGCAGCCGCTCGAGGACATCGTGCTTGCGTATCGCCTCGGCGATCGGGCTGTAGACGTGGTCGTACCAGCTCGCCGCCGCCTCCCGCATCGGCACGTCGCGGTGCTGCTCCAGGCTCAGGAAATAGCGGTGTCCCGCGATGTGCCGGATGATCTCGTCGTAGCGCCCAAGCCGGCTGCACTCCAGTCGCGCTTGAGGCCGAGCCCGATGCAGCTGCGTGACCTCCAGGAACGCCGCATACTCGGCGGCCCTGAGCTGGGCAGCGCAGTCGATCTCCGGGCCCAGCGGTGCACGCGTCTTGACGTTGATCACGCGAGCGTTGATCACGGGTCGCCCCAACCTTCGCGCCACGGAAACCCGGTGGTGGCCGTCGATCACGTAGTAGCGGTCGTCCACCTTGTAGACGTCGATCGGGGGCAGCTCGTCGCCCTCGACCATGGCCTGGTAGATGCGTGTCCATCGATCGCGCATCCGGCGATTGAGCGGCAGAAAGCCGGGGTCGAAATCCCCGGTCTTGAGATCAGGCGCGACGGAGCCCGCGATCTTGTCCACAGGTATCTCGTGCACGCCGCCAAACGCGCGACCTTCCATCCCCGCGGCCCGCAGCATCGGATCGATCGAGCGGAGCCGTTCCGCGCGGCCCGTGAGGATCGTGCGCAGGTTGCGCCAGAACGCCCGCGCCCGCGCGGCATCGAAGTCCTGGATAGCGCGGATGCGCTCTATTCCCAAACCGGCCGGTGCTCAGCGCGTGCTGTGTCTAGAGGAGAGCCTGCTCGCTTTCGGCGTCGAAGAAGTGAAGCACCCGGGTGTCCAGCCCCAACTTCACGCGGTCTCCAGGCGAGACGGTCATCCGCGGATCGACTCGCGCCGTGAGCTGGTCGCCACCAACCGTCCCGTAGAGGAACTGGTCGGAGCCAAGTCGCTCCACGACGTCGACCTTCATTTCAAACGACGTACCGTCGGCGGTCGTTCGGTCGGTGACCGCCTCCGGACGGAAACCGAGCGTTCCCTTCTCCGCCGACACGGCCTTGGGCAGCTTGACCTCGAACCCGGAAGCCTTGGCCGAACCGTTGCTGATGGTCGCCGGGATGAAGTTCATGGTCGGAGTGCCGATGAAGCCGGCGACGAACAGGTTGGCCGGGTGGTCGTAGATCTCGCCCGGGGTGCCGACCTGCTGCAGGATGCCGGCGTTCATGATCGCGATCCGGTCGCCCATGGTCATGGCCTCGACCTGGTCGTGGGTGACGTAGATGAACGTGGTCTGCAGGTCGCGGTGCAGCTTCTGGAGCTCGACCCGGGTCTGGCCGCGGAGCTTGGCGTCGAGGTTCGAAAGCGGCTCGTCGAGCAAGAACACCTTCGGGCTGCGCACGATCGCTCGGCCCAGCGCGACGCGCTGCCGCTGGCCACCGGACAGGGCGCGTGGCTTTCGCTTCAGGAAGTTGTCGAGGCCCAGGATGCGAGAGGCGTTGCGGACACGCTTGTCGATCTCAGGCTTCTTCATGTGCTGCATCTGGAGCGGGAACGCCATGTTGTCGTAGACGGTCATGTGCGGGTACAGGGCGTACGACTGGAAGACCATCGCGATGTCGCGGTCCTTGGCCGCGACGTTGTTGACGACGCGTTCCCCGATCATGATCCGGCCTTCGCTAATCTGCTCGAGGCCCGCGAGCATGCGAAGCGCGGTCGACTTTCCACACCCTGACGGTCCGACAAGGACCATGAACTCCTTGTCCTTGATCTCGACGTTGAAGTCCTTGACGACCGTGATGTCCGCGGTGTAGCGCTTGACTACGTGGTCATAAGTTACAGATGCCATCTCTTAATCCCTCAGTCCACGATCATGCCGCGTGCGTATATCGCTGCCCCAGAAACACAATTCTATTTACCTCCTCCGAATTGGCAAATCCGAGCCTGACGGTCGAGCTGTGGAATCCCGGACGACGAGCGTCGTCTTGAGCGGCGAAGGCGAGTCGACCGCCTTGCCTTTCATGCGCTGAATCAACAGCCGCGCCGCGAGCCGGCCCTTCTCCACGATCGGCTGGCGCACCGTGGTCAGCGGCGGATTCGTCCACGCGGATGCCGGAATGTCGTCGAAACCGACGACCGACAGGTCGTCCGGGACCCGCATCCTGGCCGACTGTGCCGCCGACATGACACCGATCGCCGCCATATCGCTCATGGCAAGGATCGCCGTCGGCCTCTGCCTGCCCCGGGGCAGCGCCTCGAAGGCGCGCACGCCCGCGGCGACGGAGGCCCCGGCGGTGATGGTATGCGGAGCGGGCGCGTCCGCGGCCTCGATGGCCGAGCGATAGCCTTCGAGACGCCGCGCGGCGGTGGGCGTGTTGTTGACCTGGCCACGAGTGGGCGGTAGGACGATGATCGCGAGCTGGCGATGGCCCTGTTCGAGCACGTGCCGCGCCGCCGCCTCGGCGCCGCCGCGGTCGTCCACGTTCACCACCGGGTACGCGGTAGCGTCTTCCGAGTCGACGAGCACGGTCGGGATGCCGATCGCGTCCAGGACCTCGAGCGCGCGGTCGTGGGGACTGAGGCCGAGGCTGATGAAGCCGTCCACCGACGCCTGCCTGATCGCACCCTCCAGGGAGCCGTCGAGCGGCGGCACCAGCAGCAGGGTCAGGTCATGCTCCTCG
>DASWDZ010000129.1:0-7152 GCA_036395015.1 Candidatus Dormiibacterota bacterium
TCCGTAGCCCCAGCCGCCCCACCGGCGTCCCCAGAACGCCAGCCGGAACAGCCAGAACAGGCCGAACAGGATCAGCAGGAACCACAGGATCCCGAAGCCGGCGAAGAACGGGTGGAAGCCGTAGCCGTAGTAGTACGGCGCGGGCATGTTCGTCGCGCCCTCGGGTAGATGCGTGCCGACGCCCTGCGACCAGCCGATGTTGTAGCCGATCGCGGCCACGATGATCAGCAGGATCACCGTCACGGTCACTCCGAGCACACCAAATCCACGTCTCATTTGAGATTCACCTCCTTTGTCATTCATGGGTTTGCGAATCCCATGATTCCCAGGACTTGTGAGGGAGTTGTGAATGGGAAATGGAGATTCATAAGTCCCCTCCGGCGCCTACGGCGCCACCTCCCCACACGGTGGGGAGGAGTTACTGCGCCGTCACCTCCCCACACGGTGGGGAGGAGTTGCTGCGCCGCCACCTCCCCACACGGTGGGGAGGAGTTGAGTTGAGTTAGAAGCCGGCTTCCAGCTCGACCAGTTCGGCGCTGCGCTTCCACAACGCGGTCTGGGCCACCTCGTCGAGCGCTGATTTCGGCGGGTCGATGCGCCGGCCGCCTTTGAAGAACCATCCCGACGTCCCGGCGTGGGCGGCGGAGAGGGCGAGGTCGGCCAGGTCGATCGCCGCCCGCTCCGGGCCGTGGGAGACCAGGCGGGTCATGAAGCGGATCGGGCGCGGCGCTTCGCGCATCAGCTCCGAGCGCACCAGGCCCGGGTGATAAGCGTTGGCGCGCACGTCCCATCGCTTGCCTCGCCGCGCCAACTCGAACGTGAACATCAACGCGGCGGCCTTGGTGGCGCCGAACGAATGGAAGGCGTTGAAGCGGTGGCGGTCGACCAGGCGGTCGATATCGACGTGCGTCGACGACGGGGCGGTGACTGTGATCACGCGCCCGCCCCGCGACAAGCGGTCGCGCAGCAGGTTCGTCAACAGAAAAGGGCCCAGGTGGTTGGTCGCCAACATCAGCTCGAACCCGTCCGCGCTCTTCTGATAGCGCGACGTGAAGACCGACGCGATGTGCAAAAGCGCGTCGATGTGGTCGAGGGTGCGAATCAGCCCTCGCGCGCGAGCGCGCACCGACGCCATCGACGACAAATCCAGCGCCGGCCGCGACAACCGCACAACCTGGACGCGCCGTTTCTCCAGCTCGGCGACGACCGCGGACCCGATCGCGCCCGTCGCTCCGGTGACGACGACCGTTGCCATGATCTACGCGTGCTGATCGTAAGCGCGCACAACGGCTACCCCCACTGGGTGAACTCGGGCGCCGACTACATCGAGGTCGACGTCCGCCGCACCCCCCAGGGCGTGATCGTGCTCGCCCACGACGTCCTGCAGCCCAACCGCAAGTACGTCGCCTTCGACCAGGTCCTCGCGGCGGTGGACGGCAAGATCGGCCTCCAGCTCGACCTCAAGGAGACCGGATACGAGCTCGACCTGGTCGAGCGCGCGCTGGAAAAAATCCCGGCCGACAGGTTGGCGGTGACGACCGACGTCGACCAGTCGCTGCGCAGGATCAAAGCAAATTTCCCGGAGGTGAAAACCGGCCTCACCCGGCGTCACGTCGAGCCGACCGACGCCGACTTCATCGCCCTGAACCATCGCGGTGCGACCGATGAGGCGCTGAGCTTCGGGATCCCAATCTGGGTCTGGACCGTCGACGAGGCGTGGCGAATGGAGCAATTCGTGAGTGACGGCAGGATCGCGGGACTGATCACCAACCGGCCCGACCGGGCGCTCAAGCTCAGGTCGGCCAGATCGTGAGGTCTCTCTCGCAGCAGAAGGCGCCGATGTCGGGCGTCCAGTGGAGGATGAATGGCGGCGTCGAGTTCGCGACCCGGAAGCAGATGTCGATGGGGCCGAACGTCTTGCCATCGCTGAACTCGGTGCGCGCGAACGTCTTGCAGCCGGCGTCGGTGGTCGGAATCGACGAGCGGCGCCCGGAGTCGATGAGCTGCAGGTCCTCCGGCGACGCGTGAGTGGCCGCGCTCGAGTTCTGGAACTTCACGGTCATGTGCACGATGTCGTTCTGCACGCGGACCTTGGACACCCACAGCGTGTATCCGTTGAGGTTGGCGCACGGCCCCGGTGAGCAGTTCTCGGGGTTGAGGTTGCTGTTGGGCGCGGTGGACAGCGGCGCCTTGAGCGCGGCGTAGGCGGCGCCCGCGACCAGCGCGGCCACGATCAGGCCGACGAAGACACCAAGGACAGTCAGGAGGCGGCGGGCCATGCGCTTTGCTTAACGGAGCTTACCTGCCGGAAGTAACTATCAGCCCCTCCGTCGGCTGCGCCGCCACCTCCCCACTGCGTGGGGAGGAGTTGGCCTCCCCACTAGGTGGGCAGGAGTTCCTGTTCGGCTACCTTCTCGTCGCTCAAAACCGTGCCGTCCTTCAGCCGGATCTGGCGCTTGGCCTGGCCGCTGATGTCGGTGTCGTGGGTGACCAGCACGATCGTGACCCGGTCCTCGGTGTTCAGCCGATTCAGGAGGTCGACCAGCTGCTGGGCGGTCTCGGTGTCGACCGCGCCCGTCGGCTCGTCGAGCAGGATCAGCGACGGCCGGTTGACCATCGAGCGCGCGATCGCGACCCGCTGCATCTGGCCGCCCGACAGCTCGCTGGGCTTGTGCTTGATCCGGTCGGCCAGGCCGACGCGGTCGATCAGCTCGATCGCCCGCTGCTTGCCCGCCTCGCCGTCCTTCACATAGCGCTGCGGCAGCATCACGTTCTCGAGCACGTTCAGCCCCGACAGCAGGTTGTACTCCTGGAACACGAACCCGACCTTGCGTCCGCGCATGCGCGCTCGCTCGCGATCGCTCAGCCTCGTGGTGTCCACGTCGTCGATGAACAGCTGGCCAGCCGTCGGTTTCAGCAGCAGCCCGAGCAGGTCGAGCATCGTCGTCTTGCCGCTGCCCGAACGCCCGACCACGGCGACGAACTCGCCCTGGTCGATGTCGAGGCTGACGCCGTCGAGGGCGCGGATGATCTCCGAGCCTCGCTTGTAATGCTTGGTCAACTCGACCAGTCGAACCCCGGCCATTCAGTCCATCCTCAACGCGATCACGGGGTCGAGCCGGGCCGCGCGCCATGCGGGCAGCACGCCGGCGACGGCGCCGAGGACGGTGGCGAAGCCGATGGCGAAGATCGTCAGCGCGGGCGTGATCAGGAACAGCGAGGAACCGTCAGAAGGCGTGAAGAACGCATTGCGCAAGACGACGATGAGCACGCCGAACCCATAGCCGAGCAGACCTCCTATCAACCCAATCAGGGTCGCCTCGACCAGGAACTCGCTCATCACGTTGAAGGTCGTCGCGCCGACCGCCTTCTTGAGGCCGATCTCGCGCACCCGCTCGGCGACCGCCATGAACATCGTGTTCACGACCGACAGGCCGCCGATGATCAGCGCCAGCAGCGCCGCCGCGGTCGTAATCGCGGTGAAGATCGCGCCGCCGGACTTGAAGCCGTTGACCAGGTCGCTGGGCCTGGTCGCCTTGACGCCGGTGAGTTGCGAGTTGATGCGGTCGGCGATCTTGTCCAGCTCGGCGAGCGACGTTCCAGGCTTGCCGTAGACCGTGATTCCCTCCGTGACCTGGGTCACGTCGATCGCATCACGGAGCGAGGCGGGCAAGGCGTCCCGCAGCAGCATCTGGCCATCCGCGATGTTGATGTAGGCGAAGGTGTCGGGCGCAGTCTTCGTCTCGTTCAGTACGCCGACAACCGTGAACGTGTGGTTGACGAAGTCTGGCTTGGCGTCCTTGGGGCGCACGGGTAGGTCGATCGTGTCGCCGACCTTCTTGTTGAACTCCCTGGCGATCGTCGAGCCGAGCGCGACCTCACCACTCGTTGTCGCGCTCGCGGCCCGGCCCTGCGCATAGCTGACTTTGAGGGCGCTGTAGTTGTTCTCGTCCGGGTCGCTGGCGACGATCGTGTCCGGGATCCCGAAGCTGACGACGATCGTGCCCCCAGGCTTGGCCGTGAACTGATAACCGGGAAAGGCCGCCGCCACGCCGTCGACCTTCTTGATCTCGTCGATCTTCGACATCGGGAGCAGGTTCGCGGCCTGGCCGTCGGGCGGTCCGACCTGGATGCTGCCGCCGAAGTACTTGACGCCGCCGTCGATCAGCGCGTTGAAGTTCTCGGCCAGCGCGCCCATCGTCGTCAGCGCGAGCACGCCGATGACGATGCCCGAGATGGTCAGGAAGCTGCGCAGTTTATGGCGGGTGATGTTGCGGAGGATCTCCACGGAGCAGAGAAGGATACGGAACCTCAGGCTAGTGGCGGGGCAAACGCCAGCCCCTCCGGCGGCTGCGCCGCCACCTCCCCACTGCGTGGGGAGGAGTTGGGCTCCAATACAATTCCCTTCGCCATGAGGGGATGCGGTGTTCAGCCTTCTGCTCAGGGGATTTCTCCTGGGGTTCGCCGTCGCTGCGTCGCCCGGGCCGATCTTCTTCCTATGCGTTAGGCGCACCCTCACCCAGGGGCGGCTAGCGGGCTTAGCCTCCGGACTCGGTGTCGCCACCGCGGACGGTTTCTACGCCGCGATCGCCACCTTCGGCGTTGCGGCGCTGACGACGGCGTTCGTAGCGGGCCGCCGTCCGCTGGCGGTCGTCGGCGGCGTGGTGCTGGTGCTGCTCGGGGTGCGGATCCTGATGGAGCGCCGGCAGAGGATGGAGGCCGCGCCCGCGCCCACGCCGCGCGGCCTGGCCTGGGCGTACGCCTCGACGCTCGGGCTGACGATCACCAACCCGGCGACGATCGTCTCGTTCGCGGCGCTGGCAGCGACCCTCGGCCTCGGTACGGGCGGGTCGCTGCTCCGGCCGGCGCTGGTTGTGCTCGGCGTGCTCCTCGGTTCCGCCGCCTGGTGGATCATCCTGGTCATCGGGGCCTCGCTGCTGCGGGTGCGCATGACGCCGGCGGTGGTGGGCTGGATCAGCACCGTGAGCGGCCTGGCGATCGCGGTGCTCGGAATTTTGGCCGTGATCTCGGCCTTTTCAGGTTAGGAGTGGACACCGAGAAGAAAAAGCGCGAGCGGACGGTCAGCTGGGAAGACCCGTTCACCGTTCCTCGGGCCGCGGCGGGGCGCAGCGGCCTGGAGGTCCTGAAGGAGATGTTCGAGGGCAGGCTGCCGCCTCCGCCCATCACCCAGACGCTTGGCTTCGCCGGCGTCCATGTGGAGGAAGGCAAGGCCGTCTTCGAGGGCGAGCCAGGCGAGCACCTTTACAACCCGATCGGCGTCGTCCACGGCGGGTTCGCGATGACGCTGCTCGACTCAGCGATGGGGTGCGCGGTCCATACGACGCTGGCGGCCGGCGAGCGCTACACGACGCTCGAGGTGACCACCAACTTCGTGCGTCCGATCACGGGCGACACTGGGCGCGTGCGTTGCGAGGGCGTGGTTGTGCACCGCGGCGGCACCGTGGCGACCGCAGAGGGCAGGCTGATCGCCGTCGACAGCGGCAAGCTGCTCGCCCACGGCACGACGACCTGCCTGATCCTCAAGTGACACATCAGATCCGAATCGTCGATGTGTTCACCGACAAGCCGCTCGCGGGCAACCAGCTCGCGGTCGTGCTCGACGCCAAGGACATTCCGGTGCGCCTGATGCAGCGCATCGCGCGGGAGATGAACTTCTCAGAGACGACCTTCGTCCTGCCGCCGGAGAAACCTACGCATGCGGCGAAGGTGCGCATCTTCACACCGGCCAGCGAGCTGCCGTTCGCCGGGCATCCCACGATCGGCACGGCGTGGGTCCTCGCCAACGAGGGCCTGGTCAAGGGTCTCGCCTTCACGCTCGAGGAGGGCATAGGACTGGTGAAGGTGCG
Source organism: Candidatus Dormiibacterota bacterium (assembly GCA_036395015.1). Classification (GTDB taxonomy): domain Bacteria; phylum Chloroflexota; class Dormibacteria; order Dormibacterales; family Dormibacteraceae; genus 40CM-4-65-16. The sequence goes on from DASWDZ010000129.1 coordinate 5,868, forward strand.
CGGCGTCAAGGATCAAGAGGGGCGGCTCATGTTCTGGATGACGCACCCGAAGCTTTCGTTCGGAGAGGTCTTCCCGCACGCTCAAGTCGCGTCTGCGATCGGAGTCGACGAGTCCGACATCGTCCACGACATCCCCGCGCAGGTCGTGACGACCGGCAACCCATGCATCTTCGTCGCCATGGTCGACATGACCGCGGTCGACAAGGCGGTCTCAGACAAGCCGCTTCTCGAGAAGTTGCTGAAAGGCGACCGAGCGTTCGGCGTCTTCCTGTTTGCCGCGGTCGGTGCGGACAGGCTGTACAGCCGGATGGTTGCGCCCGACATCGGCGAGGATCCGGCGACCGGCTCGGCCAGTGGACCGCTCGGCGCCTTCGCGGTCAAGTACGGCCTGGTCGAGCGCGCGTCGACCGTGAAGATCGTCAGCGAGCAGGGGACCAAGATGGGCCGGCAGAGCCTGGTCCACATCGAGCTCGAGTACGGGGCGTCGAAGGACATCCCCGTGCGGATCGAGGTCGGCGGCTCGGTGATGCCGGTGCTCAGCGGCGCGTTGTCAGACTTTTCCTAGGTGGTCGTCGACAGCTACCGGTTCCTGCCGCGCAGCTTTCGTCCGCTCTACGAAGGACGCGGCGCGTTTCCGGGCGAAGAGGAGCCGGTGTGGACTACGTTCCCGAAGCGGCTGGCGGATTCGCGGATCGCGCTCCTGAGCTCGGCCGGCATCTACCTCAAGGCGTCGCAGGACGTGTTCGACGTCGAGCGCGAGAAGGCGCATCCCGAGTGGGGCGACCCGACGTGGCGCTCGATCCCCGCGACGGTCGGGCCCGAAGACCTGGGCGTCGCGCACCTGCACATAAATGACGAGGACCTGATCGCCGACCCCGAGATCGCGCTGCCGCTGCGGGGCTTGCAGCAGCTTGTCGACGAAGGCCTCGTGGGTGCAGCCACCGAGAAGCACGTCACGGTGATGGGCTACCAGGACCGGAGCCTGACCGACTGGCATCGCACCGCCGCGGGCGAGATCGTGGCGCACCTTCGCGAGCAGGGCGCGGAAGGGCTGCTCCTCGCTCCCGCTTGACCCGACTGCTGCAGCAACGTGCCCGTGCTGGCACGGTGGATCGAAGCGGCTGGAATCCCGACAGTCGTGGTGACGATGATGCCCTCGGTGGCCGAGGAGCGGCGGGCGCCGCGGATCGTCGGCGTGGAGTTCCCGTTCGGGCACGCGTTCGGGATGCCGCACGACCGCGCCATGCAGAGGCGCGTGCTGGAGCTGGGGCTGCGCGTGCTCGCC
>DASWDZ010000130.1:0-24623 GCA_036395015.1 Candidatus Dormiibacterota bacterium
CGCGACCTGACGCTCGAGATCCCCGATGGTCAGACATGCGTGCTGATCGGTCCGTCGGGATGCGGCAAGACGACGACGCTGCGCATGATCAACCGGCTCCTCGATCCGGACCGCGGACGCGTGCTTGTCGACGGCGTCGACACGCGCGCGGTGGACCCCGCGGCGCTGCGCCTGAAGATGGGCTACGTCATCCAGCAGACGGGACTCTTCCCGCACATGACCGTGGGTGACAACGTGGCCACGGTGCCGCGCCTGTGGAAATGGGATCGCCGGCGCATCGCCGCCCGCGTGGACGATTTGCTCGACCTCGTGGGACTGCGACCTGCCGAGTATCGCGGTCGCTATCCGCACCAGCTTTCCGGTGGGCAGCGCCAGCGCGTCGGGTTCGCGCGGGCGCTCGCCGCGGATCCACCGATCCTGCTCATGGACGAGCCTTTTGGCGCGGTGGACAGGATCACGCGTGAACACCTGCAGATGGAGTTCATCGGCATCCAGCGCTCTGTGCGCAAGACGGTCGTCTTCGTCACCCACGACATCGACGAGGCGGTGGTCGTGGGCGACAGGATCTGCCTCCTGAAGATGCAGGCCGAGGTCGCCCAGTACGACACGCCCGAGAAGATCCTCACCCGGCCGGCGAGTGACTACGTCGCCGAGTTTCTCGGCCGCGAGCGGCTGGTCCGGCGGATGTCGGTCGTGCAGGTCAACCCGCAGACGCTGGAGCTCGACGGCGGTCCGCGTCCGGGCGAGCCGCGGGTGCCGCTCTCGAGCACTCTGACCGAAGCTTTCGCGGCAGCGCTCGCGAGCCCGACCGAGCGCGCCGCGGTCTTCGATGGCGACCGCTACGCGGGCGCGTTCACCGCGACGTCGCTGCTCGAATCGTTGAGGCGTCAGAGTGCCGAAGGAGGAGACCAGGTTGCCGCAGGAGTTTGACGTGGTGTGCCTGGGGGGCGGGGTCGCCGGGGAGGCGCTGGCGGGCGGCCTGGAAGGCGGCGGCCTGTCGCTGGCGGTGGTCGAGCGCGAGCTGGTCGGCGGCGAGTGCCCCTACTGGGGATGCGTTCCGTCGAAGACGTTTCTACGCTCGGCGGAGACGATCGAGGAGGCGGGGCGGGCGCGCACCCTGGCAGCCTCCCGGGTCGAGTGGGACGTCGACTTCGCCAAAGTCTCCAAGCGCGTGCTGTGGATGGCGCGCGACCTGGACGACACGCGGCCGGCGGCCGCGCTCGAGAAGACGGGCGCGAAGCTATTCCGGGGTGCGGGGACGATGATCGACCTGCGCACGGTCGAGGTCGGCGGCGAGCAGCTCGTCGCCCGCAGAGCGGTGGTCATCGCCAATGGCGGCACGGCGGCGATCCCACCGATCCAGGGATTGGACAAGGTCGAGTACTGGACCAATCGCCAGGCGGCGGTGCCGCGCGAGCTGCCACAGCGACTGGTCGTCCTCGGCGGGGGGTCGGTGGGCGTCGAGCTGGCCCAGGGGTTCGCCAGGCTGGGCTCGAAGGTCACGATCGTCGAAGCCGGTCCCCGGTTTCTCGGCCTGGAGGAGCCCGAGGCCGCAGACGCTTTGCTGCCGCACCTCAAGGCGGATGGCATCGAGGTGTTCGTCGGCGACTCGTGCGTCGCCGTCGAGAAGCAGGCGACGGACGTTGTCGTCCACCTGCAGTCGGGCGCGCTGATCGGCGCCGACCGGCTGCTCGTGGCCACCGGTCGCCGTCCCAACTTCGAGGCCTGGAAACCCAGCGGTGTCGCCCAGACCGAGAAGGGCTGGTTGAAGGTCGACCCCGAGACGCTGGAGGCGCGACCCGGCGTCTACGGCGCGGGAGACATCACCGGCCTGGGCGGCTTCACCCATCTCGCGTACTACCACGGTCAGATCGTCGCCAGGCGCCTGCGCGGCGAAGACGCGCGCGCCGACCACACGGCGATCCCTCGTGTCACTTACACCGACCCCGAGGTGGCGTCGGTCGGCCTCTCGGAGCAGGCGGCGCGCGAGCACGGCGCGGACGTGGTCGTGGCCAGCACCGACCCGGGCGAAGCGGCGCGCGGCTACATCCACGACTTCCACGGCGGGGTCCTGAAGCTGATCGGGGACCGGGCGAGCGGAAAGCTCGTCGGGGCCACTTTGGTGACTCCACGGGCCGGGGAGATCCTGGGCGAGCTGGTGCTCGCGGTCAAGGCGGGCACGCCGCTGCGCACGCTGGCCGACGTCGTCCATCCCTACCCCGCCTTCAACCGGGTCCTGGGCGCCGTCCTGGTCGATCTGGCGGCCAAGGTGGCCTGAAGCAGCAGCGCGTTCTAGATGTGGCCGGTCTAGTTTTGTAAAGGAGGCCTTGTTTTAAATGGTCATCTCGGTCAACGGTTCCCCATTGACGCTGGATGTGGACAACATCCTGCTGTGGGTGCTGGTCGGACTCGTCGCCGGTTTCGCAGCGAGCCATGTCGCGCTCGGGCACGGCCTTGGCTTGTTCTGGGACATCATCGTCGGCATCATCGGCGCCTTGATCGGCGGCATCGTGCTGGCGGGCATGCTCCACTTCACGATCGTCATCGCCGGGCATCCGATCATCAGCGCGATGATCATGGCGTTCATCGGAGCGTTCCTGCTCCTGCTCGTCTTCCGGCTGTTCGCTCGGAGCGGCTACCGGCGCCGCGCCTTCTGAGCGGTCTTCTTCCTTAACGGGGTCCCCGCGCCTGGGTCGCGGGTGTAGCGCCTGGGAGCCGTTCGCTCCCAGGCGTTTCTCACCAGCTGCTCCCCGAGCCTCTTGTTGAGGCGCGCAAGCCTCACGCTCACCCAGCCGAACCTGCCCGTGTAGGCCGACGCCCAAAACGTCTTCGGGTCCATCTCGATCAGGCCCGCCTGGTCGTCGAGCGACGCCTTGACCGAGACCGACGATCCCTCCGGCGACCCGATGGCGAAGATGCGGCCATGGACGCGGAACGTCGGCTCGCCCCACGTCTCGACCTCTTCCGCTTCGGGCTGCGACAGGCAGAGGCGGCGAAACTCGGCGACTTCACAGGGCTTCTAACGTAACCGCTGTGTTCGCGATCCCGCCTATCGATGATGCGGCCATGCGCGCCGCGCGGCAGCGACAGGCCAGGCTGACCAAGCCCCCGGGCAGCCTCGGCAGGCTCGAAGACCTGTCGATCCGGATCGCGGCCATGACGGGACGGCTCGACCCGCCGCTGGTCCAGGCAGTGGTCTTCACGCTGGCCGCGGACCACGGTGTCGTGGAGGAAGGAGTCAGTGCCTATCCGGCCGAGGTGACGGCGCAGATGGTCCTGAACTTCGCGCGCGCCGGCGCGGCCATCAACGTCCTGGCGCACGCTCTCGGCGCGCGCGTCCTGGTCGCCGACGTGGGCGTGAAGGTCGACCTGCCGGAGCAGCCCGGCGTGCGCGCCGTCAAGGTGAGGCGAGGCACGGCCAACATCACCCGCGGCCCGGCGATGACTCTCGACGAGGCGGCGTCCGCGATCGAGGTCGGCCGGCGCCTGGTGCGGGAGGAGAACCCGGACATCGCGATCACGGGCGACATGGGCATCGGCAACACGACCGCCTCCGCGGCCGTGATCTGCGCGCTGACCGGGCTCGACCCGGTCCTTGTCGTGGGCCGGGGAACGGGTGTTGACGACGCCGGGCTCGAACGCAAGCGCGACGCCGTGCGGCGCGCGCTCGCGGTCAACGCCGACGCCATCTCGGGCGGCGGCATCGATGCGCTGACGGCGGTTGGCGGCCTCGAGATCGCGGGCCTGGTGGGCGTCATCCTCGAGGCCGCGGCGTCACGCACGCCGGTGATCGTCGACGGCTTCATCTCCGGCGCGGCGGCCCTTGTCGCGACCGCGATCGCGCCGGCGGCCGTCCACTACCTGATCGCGTCGCACCTCTCGCAGGAGCTCGGCCACGCCGCCGTGCTGTCGAGGCTCGGCCTGAAGCCCCTGCTCGACCTGGACCTCCGCCTGGGCGAAGGCACCGGCGGCGTGCTCGCGCTACCTCTTGTGCGGGCGTCGATGCGGGTGCTCAACGAGATGGCGACGTTCGAAGATGCCGGCGTCTCCGGCCCGCTGGGGCCGGCGCCATAATGTCTTGCGTACAACTGAATAGCTCACCGGGACGCGGGAATCCGGTTCCAATCCGGAGCTGTCGCGCAACTGTGAGTGGGGAGCGTCCGGCCTTCGGCCACTGAGGCACCGACCTTGGGAAGGCGGCCGGTTCGCTGTGATCCACAAGCCAGGAGACCCGTCCCCATGAGCGTGTCTTCTCCCACCTGCGCGGATCAGTGGGGAGCCTCCAGCGGCGAGGTTTCCCCTGCGAGGTGGGACGGTCGCCGCAGGAGGACCGTTCGATGCGCACGCATCAGCCTTGGGCCAGCGCGAAACTGGCCTGCATAGGGTTCGCCGTCATGATCGCCGCCTGTGGCGGCACCGCTTCCCCGGCAGGCACACCACAGGCAGACCGATTCCCCGTCACCATCACGTCGGCGTCCGGCACGACCGTCACGATCGATCACCAGCCGCGTCGCATCGTCTCGCTGTCGCCGACCGCGACCGAGATGCTGTTCGCGATCAAGGCGGGCGCGCAGGTGGTCGCGGTCGACGACCAGTCCAACTACCCCGCCGAAGCGCCGATGACCAAGCTCTCGGGCTACCAGCCCAACATCGAGGCCATCGCCGGCTACACGCCCGACCTCGTGGTCGCGGCTGAAGACACTGGAAGCCTCGTCCACGGCATGGAGGCGCTTCACATCCCGATCCTCATCGAGGCGGCGGCCAAGACCCTCGACGACTCGTACGCTCAGATCAAGCAGCTCGGCCTCGCCACAGGGCACTCCGCGGACGCGGACGCGCTGGTCGGCAAGATGCGGTCCCAGGTCGCCGCCTTCCTGTCCCTGGTCTCTAAGCCGGCACGCACGCTCCGCGTCTACCACGAGCTCGACGACGCCTACTACTCGGCGACTTCGGCCACCTTCATCGGCCAGGTCTATAAGCTGCTCGGCCTGCAGAACATCGCTGATGCGGCGACAGGGGCCGCGAAGGACTACCCGCAGCTCTCGGCCGAGTACATCGTGTCCGCCAACCCCGACCTGATCGTGCTTGCCGACACCAAGTGCTGCAAGCAAGACCTGAGCACCGTCGCCGCGCGTCCGGGTTGGGGCGTCATCGCCGCAGTCCGCTCAGGCCAGGTCGTCGGGGTCGACGACGACATCGCGTCGCGCTGGGGACCCCGGGTGATCGACTTCATGCAGGTCATCGCGCCTCGCGTCCAGGAGCTGGAGAGGCAGGCCGCCTGATGCTCGGCGTCGGCGTTCGGGTGCGGCAGGTGGCGGTCAGCGGGCTGCCGAGCCTGCCCTGGATCTGGGCGGCGGCGGGCGTCGCGGCGCTCGTCGTGAGCTGCGCGATCGGCGTCCTCGCCGGGCCCGTGCACATCGCCCCGGCGAGCGTCGTCGTCGCGCTCTTCGGCGGCGCGGTCGACCCAGGCCAGGCCAACATCCTGTGGTCGCTCCGGTTTCCTCGGGTCGTGCTCGGGCTGCTGGTCGGGGGCATGCTCGCCGTCGCCGGCGCCGCCTACCAGGGCGTGTTTCGCAACCCGCTGGCAGACCCCTACCTCCTGGGAGCGGCCGCCGGGGCCAACCTGGGCGCCACCCTGGCCATCGCGTGGGTGCCCGGGACAACGCTCGTCGGGGTCAACGTGGTGCCGCTCGCCGCGTTTGCCGGGGCCGGCGCCGCGGTCGCCGGCGCTTACGCTCTGGGGCGAACGGTGGCCGGCCTGCGCTCGACCACCGGGCTGATCCTCGCCGGCGTGGCCGTGGCCGCCTTCTTCAACTCGATCCAGATCTACGTCCAGCAGTCGCAGACGAGTTCCATCAGGCAGGTGTACTCCTGGATCCTGGGACGGCTCTCGACCGCCGGGTGGGACGGTGTGCTGCTGGTGCTTCCATACGTGCTTTTGAGCGCCGCCGTGATCCTGCTCCACCGGCGCTTGCTGGACGCGCTGAGCCTGGGCGATGACGAGGTCTCGAACCTGGGCATCTCGGTGCGTCGGGTGCGGCTGATCGTGGTCGTGGCGGCCACGCTCGGCACGGCGGCCGTGGTCGCGGTCGGTGGCACGATCGCGTTTGTCGGGCTGATCATCCCGCACACGGTGCGCCTGCTCGCCGGCCGCAGCTATCGGGTCGTGGTCCCGCTCTCGCTGCTGTTCGGGGGAGGCTTCCTCGTCCTCGCCGACACCGCGGCGCGCACGATGCTCGCCCCCGCCGAGCTCCCGATCGGCGTGATCACTGCTTTTGTCGGCGCACCCTTTTTCATCGCGGTCATGAGATCGAGGCGGGTGGCGGCCCTTTGAGCAGCATCAGCATCAATCGCCTTTGCATCGCCTACGAGGGGACGACGGTGGTCGACAGCTTCGACGTCGAGGTCGCCGAAGGCCAGTGGCTATCGCTCATCGGCCCCAACGGAGCGGGCAAGACAAGCGTGCTGCGGGCGATCGCCAACCTGGTGTCCTTCCGGGGCGAGGTCTGTATCGGGGGCCAGGCGGTGACCGAGTTCGGACCGCGCCAGCTCGCGCGCCGCGTGGCGATGCTGGCCCAGGAGCCGGACATGCCCGCCGGGATGACCGTCGCGCACTACGTGCTGCTCGGCCGCAGCCCTCACCTGGGTTATCTGGGACGCGAGAGCGACCGCGATCGCCGGATCGTCGCCGAAACCCTGGACCGGCTGGGCCTGGGCGCGCTCGCGGATCGGCCTCTCGATCATCTCAGCGGAGGCGAGAGACAGCGCGTGGCGATCGTCCGTGCGCTCGCCCAGCAAGCGCCAATCCTGCTCATCGACGAGCCGACCAGCTCACTCGACATCGGACGCCAGCAGTCGGTGCTCGAGCTGATCGACCGATTGCGGAGCGAGCAGCGCCTCACGGTCGTCTCCGCCATGCACGACCTCACGCTCGCCGGCCAGTACGCGGATCGATTGGCGCTGATGGTCCAGGGACACGTGGTCGCGGTCGGCACGCCGGCGGAGATCCTGACGGAGCCCGCCATCGCCAAGCACTATCAGGCCGAGGTCAGGGTGGTGGAGCTGAACGGCTCGGGCCGCGCGGTCGTGCCGGTACGGAGATGAAGCGCAAACAGGTGCCGCTCGAGGCTCCGCCTCGCGCTTCGCGCCGGGTTTCGTCGATCGTGATCGTCAACACCGGTGACGGCAAGGGCAAGTCGACCGCAGCCTTCGGCACCATGCTCCGAGCTGTCGCTCGAGGTTGGAAGGTCGGTGTGGTCCAGTTCGTCAAGGGCGGCCGCTGGAAGGTCGGTGAACGCGAGATCGCGGATCGGCTGGGCGTCGACTGGCAGACGATCGGCGATGGATTCACATGGGATTCGCGTGACCTCGCGCGCAGCGAGGCTGTGGCCCAAGACGCGTGGCGTGCGGCCAAAGAGCTGATCGGCGCGGGCCGCCACCAGCTGGTCGTGCTCGACGAGATCACCTATCCGATCAACTGGGGCTGGATCCCGATCGCGGACGTCGTGTCGGCGATCCGCGCGCGCCCGGCGGTGGTCAACGTCATCTTGACTGGCCGCGACGCGCCCGACGAGTTGGTCGAGCTCGCCGACACCGTGACCGAGATGCGAAACCGCAAGCACGCTTTCGACCTCGGCGTCAAGGCGATACGCGGCATTGACTTCTGATGGGTTTCGTGTTCATCCTCGGCGGCGCGCGAAGCGGCAAGTCCGACCTCGCCTACCGCCTTGCTCGCGAGTCAGGCCGGGCGGTGACGTGCATCGCAACCGCCACCGGCGACGACGCCGAGATGGCGGCCCGCATCGAACGCCATCGCGCGGCTCGACCTGAGGCCTGGTCGACGGTCGAGGAGCCGCTGGAGCTGAAGGCCGCCATCCAGCAGGCAGACGATGGCAGCTTCCTGGTCGTTGACTGCCTGACTCTGTGGGCGTCCAACCTTCTGGGCGCCGGCCGAGACCCTGAGGAGATCTGCGCGCTTGCCTCAGCGGTGGCCGCGGAGCTCGCTCATCGCGACGGGGTAGTGGTCTCCAATGAGGTTGGGCTTGGCATCGTGCCCGCCAACGAGCTGGCCCGCACTTTTCGCGACGCCTTGGGTCGCGTCAACGTCGTGTTTGCGGAGCGGGCCGAGCGCTCGCTGCTCCTGGTCGCCGGACGCTCCCTCGAGCTGGCGTGACGATCAGCTCGCTGCGCGCTGCCGTTTCCTTCCTGACGGTCCTGCCCGTCGCCAACGCCGACGGAAGCCCAGGAGTTCGCCTGGGCCGTGCGTACTTCCCGGCCGTCGGGGCGCTGGTCGGCCTGGCCGCCGGTGGGGCGTTCGTCGTGGTGGGCGCCCTGGCGACGCCGCTGCTGGCGGCTGCCGCCGCGGTGGCGACGCTCTGCATCCTGACAGGCGCGATCCACCTCGACGGCCTCGGTGATTCCGCCGACGGCCTTCTGGGGCGCGGTGACGCGGCCAGGCGTCTCGAGGTGATGCGCGATCCGCGCCTCGGCGCTTACGGGGTCACGGCGATCGTCGTCGTGCTCTTGCTCGAGTGGAGCGCCCTGGCTGGAATGTCACCTGCTCGGGGGCTGATCGCCCTCGTGGTGGCGGGGGCGCTGTCTCGTTACGCGACGCTGGCTGTCATCGCGCTCGTGCCTTACGTACGAGCAAGCGGGCTCGGCACCACCGCCTCGGAGCCTCGCGGGCGCGGAATCGATCTGCTCGTGGGCTCCGCCACCGCGGCGCTCGTCGGTCTTGGCGACTGGAGGCACGCGCTCGTCGCGGCGGTGCTGGTGGCGTTGGTGGCCTGGATCGTCGTCGTGATCGCTCGGCGGAGGATCGGAGGCGCGACCGGTGACGTCTATGGCGCCACGGCCGAGCTCTGCCAGCTGGCAGCTCTGCTCGCGTTCATTGGACCGTAGTAGTCGTTAGGCGCAGGTAACCCTCCTGGCGGGCCAGTGGCATCGCGAAATCAAAGCGGTCGGCGGTCAACGAGAGCTCGAGGTCCGTCGCCGGAAAGCCGGGCCACGCTCCGCTCAGCACGCGTCGGTAGCGCTCGGTGTCGCGCAGCGGACGAAGCATGTCTTCGAGGTTCGGCGCTTCGCCCCGAATGACCGCCGCGATGTAGCCGGCGCACGCGTGGTCCTCGCGATGATCCGCCGACGCGACCAGGGTCAGGGTCGCCGGGTTTCTTAACAGGCAGGCTTGAGCCGTCGCTCGGGCGACGACCAGACTCGCGGCGAAGATGTCGTCACCCTGGACCGCCGCCGCAGCTTGCGTGCCTGCCGTCGAGCGCTGGATCAGGACCTTGCCCTGGAGGTCGAGCTCGCGGATCTGCGTCGGCGAGTTGCTGATCGGGATGCCGTCAACCGGCAGTGCGTCTTCTTCCGCGCAGAGGATGGCACCCGGGGTCTGCTCAGCCAGGGCCAGCGCTTCGATCACAGTGCGCACCAGCCGGCACTCCCGCGCCCCGCCGGCCAGCGCGTATGCACTCACGGTGAACGAGCGGAGGACATCAATCACGACCACGGTGCCCTGGGCGTGTCGTGCGCCCTCGATGCCGGTCGCGTGGATGATGTTCACGCTGAGATGACCATGGGCGAGCAAAGACGGGCGTTTGGTTTCGAGCAGATCGCGGACTGCGGATCCATGCGCGTGGTCGGCCTGCGCCTGGAGCCAGGCCAGTCGGTGCCCGAGCATCGCAACGCGATCCCGGTTGCGCTCATCGTCACCGGCGGCAGGCTGCACTTCGACGATGGCACACGGTCGGGCGAGGTCGGTCCGGCGGAGATGCTGCTGATCAACCCGGGCGAACGTCACACGTACCGCGCCGAGGTCGAGACTTCCGCGTACCTAGTGTTTGCGGGCCTGCCCGGCGTGCGCAGCCGAACCTGGAGCCTTCGCCACAAGGGTTAGCCGTACTCACACCGCGTTCCAGAGCGCGATCACGCGCCCTCGCTCCCCGTCGCGAAGGATGTTGAGGGTGGCCACGTCGAGCTGCAACCCGGCGGCCACGGTGATGTCGGCTCGGATCCACGCCACCGCGACCGCGCGCAGGATGTGTCCGTGCGCGAACGCCAGGACGCGCCCTTGGCCCGTGCGCGTCGTGGCCAGGTCGATGAACTCCTGCGCGCGGCGGTAGACCTGTGCGGGTGTCTCGCCGTCCGGCGACCCGTCCCTGTACAGCTCCCAGTCCGGGTCCGTCTCGTGGATCTGGGTGGTGGTCAGGCCCTCGTAGCGCCCGTAGTCGACCTCCCGAAGGAGTTCCGTGACCTCCGGCTTCTCGAACCCGGCGAGGCTTGCGGTACGGATCGCCCGCTGCAGTGGACTCGAGAACACCTGGTCGAAACGGATTTCCGCCAGCCTGCCGCTCAGAGCCCGCGCCTTCTGCTCGCCATTGGCGGTGAGGGGCGGATCGGTGGTCCCTGTGTGGCGTCCGGAAAGACTCCACTCGGTCTCGCCATGACGGGCGAGATAGAGCTCGAGGCTCAGGCGGGCTTGCCCATCATCTCGGGCCGCCCGGAGCGAAGCGAGCGACCCGCGCTCTCCAGGACGGCCCCGGCACGCACGCGTTGTCCTGGCCGGATGCAGACGAGGCCGACCACGGCCTGCCCCCCTTGAGCTTTGAGCGCCTCGTTCACGGCGGCGAGTACGCGGTTGGCTGCATGCGCGGTGCCCGCGACGTCCGTGTCCGGAAGGATCGCCAGCAGCTGCGGCGGCGTGCGGCCGAGCACGCCGGGCGTATCCACGTCGCGGACCGTGCTGGCGAGGGCCGCGGCCATCGCCTTCAGCGACTCCTCAGGGGGCAGCGCGCCGTTGGCTTCGACCAGCAGCACGCCGAGGTTTCGCTGGTAGCGGTGGGCGCGTGCGAGCTCGTCCTCGAGCACCGGACGAACGAAGCGATCGTTGAAGAGCCCGGTCGTCCGATCAACGATGTGGAGCGGCTCGGCCTGGGGATCGTCGGTCCTGACTCCGCAGGATGGACAGAAGACTGCGCCGTGAGGAAGAGGCGATCCACAGGCCTGGCAGGTTTGCGCCTCGGGCCGGCGGCGGAGAAAATCGCCAATCGGCATTCGGTAAAGCCTATCAGTCGCGTTCGCCATGCCTTCCCGATCGTCTTAACAGGCTGCGTTGTGCTCGGATCTCGCGAATCCTAAGCTCGCCCGAGGTGTGCCGGCGGGGGAGGGACCGGCCCGGTGGAGAGGGCCCAGCCGGGGGTGTGAAAAAGTTGGCGGCGCGAGCCTCAGCCGACGGCAGCGGCGGGAGTCGAGAGCCAGGTATCCGCCCACTGGGCCACGGCGGTGAGCACCGGCTCCAGGGCTCGCCCGCGCGGTGTCAGTCGATAGCTCACGCGCACCGGCGGCCCAGGATCGACGAGCCTCTCCACCAATCCTTCGGTCTCGAGCTCGCGAAGTCGTTCCGTCAACACGCGGTCGCTGATCCCAGGGATACCCGCGAGCAGTTGATTGAAGCGAGCAGGCGCAGGAAGAAGGGCTTTGACCACGGCCCCGGTCCAGCGCTTCCCAATCAGCTCGATTGCGCGCTGAAAGGGCGCGCTGTAGTCGAGGCCCCCTCCGACCATGGGGAGTGATTCTATGCGCTATCGGGATTCTCCGAAAGGACCCGCCGACCTTTTCCACAGGAAAATTTTTCGGCCCACAATCAGAGGCGCCCACAGCCGAGATCGAGGCGAGCAAAGGGCTTGGAAAACTTCAGGTGGATAGATTCATGAGGGATCGATGGAACTGAAGGATCGAGTGGTCGTCGTGACCGGTGCGGCAAGAGGAATCGGTCGTGCGCTCGCGACGCGATTCATCACGGAGGATCCTCGTGCCGTCGTGATGGCCGACATCGACGGTGCTGAGGTCGAGCGCGTGGCCACATCGATTGGATGCAGTGGCATTCGCTGCGATGTTGCTCGCGAGGACGACGTCAAGCGTCTGGTTGAAGAGGTCGAGTCGAAGCATGGTCGTATCGACGTCTTATGCTCAAACGCCGGCATCGCTGTCGGCGGCGGACCTGAAACATCAACCGATGAGTGGCAGCGCATATGGGACGTGAATGTGATGTCCCACGTTTACATCGCGAGGCATGTGCTGCCAGGGATGCTCGCGCGAAATGACGGATACATCGTCGGCACGGTCTCGGCTGCAGGGCTTCTCAACCATCTCTTCGCGGCGCCCTATGGCGTCACCAAGGCCGCCGCCCTTTCCTTCTTTGAGTGGCTCGCCATCGCGCACGGCGACGCTGGGATTCGCGTCTCCTGCCTGTGCCCGCAAGGCGTGAAGACAGACATGCTGGCGCGCGAGCGGTCGCAGCTCGGGATCGACTTCCTCACCGGCGGCGCCCTCGAGCCGGAAGCCGTCGCAGATGCCGTCGTCCAGGGCATTGCCGAGGAGAGATTTCTCATCCTCCCCCATCCGGAGGTCGCGGACTACTTCCGGCGCAAGGCCGACGATTACGACCGCTGGCTGCGCGGCATGCGCCGGTTGCGCTCGCAACTCCTGGCGACGGCGCACTAGTTGCGCTGGGTCGCGCTCGGCTCCGGGATCGCGCTCATCGCGCTGGCGGTCGCGGCCGTGACCCGGGTTTCGGACACGCGCGAAGGACTGGTCGCCGAGGTGATCACGCTGCTCGGCGGCGCCACCGGCATCGCCCTGCTGATCTATGGGCTGGCCACCAGGCCGCGGGCGGTCTCGATGCCGGCCGCGCGGACGGCGGCGGCGGCTTCGGCGCGCCGGCCCCGGTCGGCCGGCGATCTCAGGCTCGGCGGGGCCGGCCTTCTCCTGGCGCTGGTGCTCCTGGGCGGGCTGGCTTTCAGCGGAGGAGTCCTGTGGGCGACCCTCGGCCTTGCCCTGCTCCTGCCGATGATCGCCGGCAGCATCTACCTCTGCGTGCGCTACCTGCGGGCTAATCCCTGAGGGAAAGGATCTCGCCGACCAGGTAGAGCGAGCCACACACGAGGACGTTGCCCTGTGCCCCGGCGAGGTCTCGCGCTCGCTCCAGGGCCGCGCTCGCCGGCCGGGCCACCTGGGCGCCGGGGCCGTAGATCGAGGCCAGGGCTTCCGGGGAGACGGCATGCCCGTGCGCGCTCGCCGGTTCCGTGAAGACAACCGCCTCGGGTCCCAGGGAACGCAGGACGCCGAGGAGCTGGACCGGATCCCGCTCGCTCAGCATGGCGAAGACGGCGACCAGCCTCTCGGTCCCGATCAGCCGCCGCAGCGCGGCGCCGGCCTTGGCCATCGCGGCCGGGTTGTGGCCGCCGTCGACGATGACACGCGGCTTCTCCGCGATCACCTGCAGGCGGCCGGGCCAACGCGTCGCGGCAAGCCCGTCGCGAATCGGGCGGTCATCGATCTCGCCGAGCAGGTGGGCAGCGGCGACCGCGAGGGTAGCGTTGGCAGGCTGATAGTCGCCGACCAATGGCAACCGCAGGTCGCGGTGTTCGAAGCCCGGCCCGCTCACATCCAGGACGTGGCCGTCCCAGCCCAGGGACTTCGACGCCACCACCACCTCACGGCCCAGGCGCCACAGCCTGGAGGAGGTCTCAGCCGCCCGGGCTTCCACGATTGCGAGCGCCTCGCCTTCGCAGCCGGTGACCACGCGATTGCCTTCCTTCATGATGGCCGCCTTCTCGCGCGCAATCTCGCCGATCGTGTTGCCCAGGTACCTCTGGTGGTCCAGGTCGACGTTGGTGATCAAGGCGACCCCGAGATCGAGCGCGTTCGTGGCATCGAGGCGGCCGCCGAGCCCGACCTCGCACACGAGCACATCGATCCTTGGTGCCAGGTATGCGATCGCGAGGACCGTCAGCATCTCGAACTCCGTCGGCGGTCCCAAGGTCGCGGACACGGAATCGAACGTCGGCTTCAGCGACTCGAGCGTCTCGGCGAAATCGGACTCGCTGATCGGTACGCCGTCGACTTCGATCCGCTCCGTGTAGGAGATGAGGTGCGGCTTGGGCATGAAGCCGACGCGGTGGCCGGCCGTGCGAAGGATCGAGGTCAGGCATGCGCCGGTAGATCCTTTGCCGTTCGTGCCCGCGATCAAGACGCCGCGCAGATTGCGGTCGGGCGCGCCAAGCTCGTCGAGAAGAGCTCGCGTGCGCTCGGTGCCGAGCTTCATGGCAAACCGGCCCCGCTTCGAGATGAAGGCGAGGGCCTCCTCGTAGGTCAACCTCAGCCTCGCCTGCGGACCTCCGCCTCGAACGTGTTCTTGATCAGCATCGCGCGCGTCATCGGACCCACCCCGCCTGGATTGGGCGTGAGCCAGCCGGCCACCGTTTCCACGCCCGGACCCAGGTCGCCAACCTGGCGGCCACCGACCCAGTTGGTGCTGACGTCCACGACCGCCGAGCCCGCCTTGACCATCTCCTTCTGGATGAGGTTCGCCCGGCCAGCGGCGGCGACCAGGATGTCGGCCGCGCGAGTGTGGCTCGCCAGGTCTTTGGTGCGGGTGTGACACAGCGTCACGGTCGCGTTGCGCTTCAGCAGCAGCAGCGCGGTCGGCTTGCCCACCAGGTTGCTGCGTCCCACGACGACCGCGTTGGCGCCCTCGATGGCGACCCCCGAGCGCCGCAGGAGTTCGACGATGCCTGCCGGCGTGCAGGGTTCGACTCCGCCGGGCAAGCCCAGTGCGACCAACCCTGCGTTCATCGGGTGGAAACCGTCGACGTCCTTGACAGGGTCGAGAGCGAGCACGACGCGCCGCATGTCGATCTGCTTCGGTGTCGGCTGCTGGATCAGGATCGCGCTCACCGCGACATCGCGGTTCAGACGCTCGACGAGTGCGAGCAGCTCGTCGGTGGTGCTGCTCGACGGCAGCCGGTGGTCTTCGGAATCGATGCCGACGTTGCGCGCATTGCGCTGTTTCAGCTCCACGTACGTGGTGGAGGCGGCATCGTCACCCACGAGCACGGTCGCGAGTCGCGGGCGCGATCCTCCGCGCGAAAGTCGCTCGCCTACGGCCCTGGAGATTTCGTCATAGATCTCTTTGGCGACAGCCTTGCCGTCGAGGACGCGCGCGGTCACGCGAGCCCAAGCTGAGCGCGCGCCGCTTCCGCCACGATTCGCGTCACCTCGCGCAGGTCAAGCCCGCTCTCGCGGGCAAGACGCCGGCAGTCCTCGAACTCGGGCGTGACGTCGATCGCGTTCCCGCCGAGCTCTTTGACCTTGACGCGCGCTGTGCCGAGCCGGGTCGTGACCTCGATCACCCGCCGGCCTGCGATCACGCGGTCGACCTTCGTCACCCGGACGCCCAGCGTTGTGCTGTGGCGAAGCAGGTGGTCGGTGAGCGAGACCACCAGCTCAGGCGGCGCCATGACGGTCAGGATGTGCCCGGGCCGGCCTTTCTTCATCAGCGCGGGAACCACCGCCACGTCGAGCGCGCCCGCCCTCATCAGGTCTTCACACAGGGCCGCGACGAGGTTTGGCGCCATGTCGTCGAGGTTGGTCTCCACCAACGTGACGCCGGCGTGCGAACCGGCCTCTTCGCCCAGCCACACCGCAAGCGCGTTGCCCGGTGAAGAATGCGCGCCGATCCCATAGCCAACGCGGTGCAACGACATCGCGGGGCGCTCGAACGTCGCGACAGCGGCCAGAATCGCGGCGCCGGTTGGGGTCACGAGCTCGCGGGTGCCTTCCACCGGCTCGAAGACCGCGCCCGTGTCCTCGAGCAGGCGAAGGCTCGCCGGGGCCGGCAGCGGCATTGCGCCTTTCATCCCGTGCGGGGCTGGCAGCGCGGAGGCATAGACGCGTTCCACGCCGAGGGATTGCAGCAGCCAGAACGCGCCGACGATGTCGACGAGCGTGTCCGCTCCACCGAGCTCGTGCAGGTGGACCCGGTCCTCGGGCAAGCCGTGCAGGGCGGACTCCGCGCGTGCAAGGCGGTTGATCGCCTCGAGCGACAGAGACTTCACCGGCTCCGGCGCGTCCGCGTCTTCGACAACCTGGCGCAACTTCGGCACGGTTCGGTCGACACGATCGCTCACCTCGACGACCACGCGCGTGCCTCCGACGTGACCTCGCTCCTCGCGTCGCACGTCGATACTGACCTCGTCGCCCAGTCCCAGCGCCTCGACGGCGGCTTCGAGTTGCGTGCGCTCGGCGCCGCAGTCGATGAGCGCTCCCAGTGTCATGTCGCCTGAGATGCCGGAGAAGCAGTCGAAGTAGGCGATTGTCATGCGCGCGTCCTATATATGCGGACCGCCGCGGCCTCGATCGGCTGCATGCTCGCGGGCCGTTTGGAGACGCGGACCTCCACGGCCTGGACGCGAGGCAGCCCGATGATGCGCTCGGCGATGGCTCCGGCCAGCGACTCCAGCAGCTTCTGCGACTCGCCTTCGATCACCTCACGTGCCGCCGAGTGGAGCCGGCGGTAGTCGACCGTGTCCTCCAGGCGGTCGGACAGCGCGGCGGCGCCGAGATCGGCGTCGACCTCGATGTCGACTTTGAACTCCTGCCCCTGCTCCCTCTCCTCGGGCCGCACGCCGTGGTGGCCCTGAAAGGACATCCCGCGCAGCTCGATCCTGTCCATACGCGCCAATTGTCGGAAATAGACTGATCGCCGTGATTGACGCCGGCGTCGAGGTGCGGACCGCGACAGAGGACGACCTTGCCGCCATCAACGAGATCTACAACCACTACGTGGTCGATTCGCACGTCACGTTCGACCTTAATCCGGTGGACATGGAGGCCCGGCGGAAGTGGTTCCGCCACTTCAAGAAATCGGGACCGTACCGTCTTTTGGTCGCCGTGGACGGCGGACGCCTGATCGGCTACGCCTCGAGCAGCCCCTTCAAGTCGCGACCGGGCTACGTGACCTCGGTCGAGACCAGCGTCTACCTGGAGTCCGACGCGGTCGGCAAGGGCGCCGGAGCCCGACTCTACGAGGCCCTGTTCAAGGCGCTGGCCGGCCAGGACCTGCACCGCGCCTACGCTGGGATTGCCCTCCCGAATCCCGCCTCCGTCGGCCTCCACGAGCGATTCGGCTTCAAGCGGGTGGCCCTTTTCACTGAACCGGGTCGGAAGTTCGGCAGGTATTGGGACGTGGCCTGGTTCGAGAAGCCCCTGGACGAGGGCTGAAGTGTTCTAGGGATCAAGGACGGCAGGCTGGCGTGGAAATTCGGAAGCGATCCCGACCTTGAACGGTTCAGAAAGGGACATGGCTCCCGCGCGCACTAACCCCTGGCTGGTGCTGCTGATCCTGACGACCGGCTTTTTCATGATCATGCTCGACACCACGATCGTCAACGTGGCGATCCCGGCGATGAGCACCGGGCTCCACACCACGCTCGATCAGATCCTGTGGGTGCTCAACGCGTACGTCCTCGTATACGCGGTCTTGCTGATCACCGCCGGGCGTCTGGGCGACTTCTACGGGCAGCGCAGCCTCTTCGCGATCGGGCTCCTCATCTTCACAGTCGCGTCCGCGCTGTGCGGCCTCTCTCAGACATCCGGTCAGCTGATCTCGGCCCGCGTCCTGCAGGGCGTCGGCGGCGCGCTGCTGACTCCGCAGACGCTCGCCATCCTCACCTCGATCTTCCCCCCTGAGCGTCGAGGCGCGGCCTTCGGTGTTTGGGGCGGCGTGGCCGGGCTGGCGACCGTGGCCGGGCCCACGGTGGGCGGCGCGATCATCACCTACATCGATTGGCGCTGGATCTTCTACATCAACGTGCCGATCGGGATCGCGGCGCTGGTCGCGACTTTCGCGATCATTCCCGACATCAGACCAGGCCGGCACCACGGCTGGGACGTGGTCGGCATCATCCTCGCCACGGCCGGACTCTTCGCGATCGTGTTCGGCCTCATCGAGGGCGAGCGTTACAGCTGGGGCCAGATCGAGAGCTACCCGGTCACGATCCCCCAAGTCCTTGGCGCGGGCGTGTTCCTGGTCGCCGTCTTCTTGATCTGGGAGCGCTACCAGTCCGAGCCGCTCATGCCGCTGTCGCTGTTCACGAACCGCAACTTCGCGGTCGCCAGCTGGATCGCGGCGGCCATCAGCTTCGGCATGCTGAGCATGTTCCTGCCTTTCACCATCTACCTGCAGTCGGCGCGCGGCTTCTCGGCGCTCGTGGCGGGATTGACCCTGGCGCCGATGTCGCTCACATCGATGTTCACGGCACCCTTCGCCGGGCGCCTCGCTGACCGGATCGGCGGCAAGTACATCCTGATGACCGGCATCACGCTCTTCACCATTGGCATGGGCAGCATCGCCTTCGTCGCCGGCCCCGACTCGACGTGGATCGACTTCCTGGCGCCGGCCGTGGTTGCCGGCCTGGGTATGGGGATGACGTTTGCTCCGATGACGACGGTCGCCATGCGCAACATCGAGCCGCGCGTGGCCGGTTCTGCATCCGCGGTCCTCAACACCATCCGCCAGCTCGGCGCGGTTATCGGGAGCGCGGTCATCGGCGCCGTCCTTCAGTTCCACCTGTCCAACACCCTTCACGACCAGGCGGTGAAGCACGCGGGCGCGCTGCCGGCGGCCTTTCGGGCTCAGTTCATCAACGCGTTCAGCAACGTGTCCTCGAAAGGTTTCGAGGTCGGCGCCGGCGAGTCGGGGGCGAGCCTGCCCGGCGGGATCCCGCCCGCGGTGGCGGAGCAGCTGCAGGCGATCGCTCACCAGGTCTTCGTGAGCGCTTACATCGACGCCATGAAGACTTCGTTCGAGGTACCCATCGCGGCGTTGGCGATCACCGCCCTCAGCACCTTGCTCATCAAGCGACGCAAGCGGGCCGCGCAAGCTCTGCCGGAAGAGCGCCAGGTCGAGACCGCCGCCGGCTAGTAGCTCAGAGGCGTCCTCCCGACACCAGCTTCAAGACCGCGAGCAGCGCCGCGGCGCCGATGAAGGCGACCACGATGCTGCCAAAGAAACCAACGTTCCCGGTCATCCCGAACAGCGAGCTGAGCAGAAAGCCGCCAATGATGGCGCCGGCCACCCCGACCACGATGTCGGCGATGCAGCCGAAGCCGCGTCCGGCCACGACCCTGGCCGCGATGGCGCCGGCGATCAGGCCCACGATGATCCAGGCCAGCCAGGACCCCGGGTCGAGGTTCAGGGACGTCGCGAGCCAGACTCCATCGGTCACTTGCGCGCCCACTCCGCAATTGTCGTGAAAACCTCGTCGCTGTCGAGGTCGTTGAAGGGCTCGTGGTAGCGGCCAGGCAGGAGAGCCAGCTCGCTCTTGGTGAGGGATTTCCTGTGCAAGGCCTCGCTGCCGGCCGGATCGATCAGCCGGTCGTCGGTTCCCGCCAGGATGAGGAACGGGATCCCGATCTCGCCAGCGTGTGCCAGATTGTCGGACGCGGCCTGCCTCCACTCAGAGTAGAGGCGGGCTGAGATCTTGCGGTGAACCAGAGGGTCGTTGCGATAGGCATCCACGACTTCGGAAATTCGGGACACGGTGCCTGGATCAACCTCGTTGTCCATGGCCAGCCCGGGAACGATCTTCGAGACGACGCCGGCCGCGCTTGTCTTCCACTTGGACACGGAGGCCCTTAGCTTGAGGGCCGGGCTCGAGAGCACGAAGCGCCGGGTACGCATCAGCTTGCCAGAGCGGACTGCGCTCAGCACGACCACACCGCCGAACGAGTGGCCGAGTGGAATCACCTCGCCAGACACTTGGCTCTCGACGTGGCCGACGAAGGCGGCGGTGTCGTCGACCCACTGCCGCCAAGATTCGACATGCCCTCGCTTGCCCGCACTCTTGCCGTGGCCGCGTAGGTCGACGGCGTAGGTCGCCATCTGAAACTTCGCCATGCCCTTGGCAAATCGCTCGTAGCGGGCGCTGTACTCGCCCAGTCCGTGGACCACGGCGAACGTGATGGTTGCTTTGGAGTCCCGCCAGGCGCGAACGGCGAGGCTCGTGCCGTCGGACGAGCTGATGAAACCTTCGGTGGCTAGAGCGCGCTCAAGCGCCAAGGTGCCCGAAGCCTCGCAAGATCTTGAGCGCCTCTTGCTCCGCCTCGAGCAAGGTCGGCGCATAAGCGCGCATGCCGCACAACGCGTAAGCCCACTCCGGGCTCGGCGGACTCATCGAGTGCAGGCGGAAGGTCGGCGGATAGAAGAAGATCCGCTCTCCCTCGACCTTCTTGATCACGGGGCGCTTGGCCAGCACCTCTTCGAGGGACTGACCGCTGGGCAGGCGCCCAGACTCGAAGTCCAGGTGCCGCAACTTGGCGAGCGGATGGTCTTCGTCGCGAATCGCCGTCCGGATCCCATGCTCGGCGCTGAGATCGCGCATGAAGATCGTGATGATCAGGGCATCGGTCTCGTCGCCGGCCAGCTTCAAGAATCCCGCCGCGCTCAGCTTGCTGCCCTCGTCGTTCTTCAGGTGGCGGAAGAACTCCATGTCGAAGAGGCCACGCGAATGCGAGCTGGCGACCCACGGACGGCCGCTGCGCCATGTGCGAGCGTTCGTGAGCAGGTCGAACTCCTCGTGGATGCGTTCGACACGGTGCTCCGGCAGCCCGTAGAGGCGGTAATGCAGGACGCGGGCCATCGGGACGTAAGCGTACGCGTCGCGGCGGCGCTCGCGCCGCTGTTCGCGCCGACCGCATGACCTCCTCCTGCCAGGGCGGCGCCTGGACGTGGATGGCGACGCGATCGGCGCCGGCGGCGAGTAGAAAGTCACCCCGGTGGGCGACCTCCAGCGAGCCGCGCTGCTGCGGGCTGAGCTGAAAGACTTCCTGCAGCTTCTTCGCCTCGCCCGGCCGCTGCCCGCCGAAGAATGCAAGCGCGGGGTTCGTGGCCACCACCGAGCCCTGGTCCGACGTCAGCAGGTCGCCCGGGTTCTGGGTGGCGAATACCAGCGAGCCGTCGTACTTCCGGATGCGGCGGGCGAGGCTGACCACGAAGCGGCGAATGGTCACGTCTTCGAACAGCAGGCCCAGCTCGTCGATGATCAACATGCGGCGGCGGTCCTTGCGTTTGATCCGGGCCCACAGCGCTTCTGCCAGAAGGAAGTGGACCGGAGCGATCATCTCGTCGCGCAGCTCGCGCATGCCGAAGGCCACGATGGGCGCCTCGAGGTCGACATTGGTCGGCGCGCTGAACATGGCGCCGAGGCTTCCGTGAACCCAGCGGTGGAGGATGACCGCGACCCGAGATTGTCGAGGGAGGCGGCCGGCGAGGTCCCGGAGCACCGGCTCATCCACCTCAGCAAAGGCCTGTCGCACCGCGGCCTCAATGACGGCGCGCTCGGATTCGTCCAGCCCGCCGCAGAGACACGCGCAGAGGTCGACCGCGTCAGCCGCCGCGGGTCCGAGCCATCTTTCGTCGCGGCGATCGGCCTGTCGCAGATCGAGGACGTTGAACGCGTGGCCCGATCCGAGCGCGAGCTCGATGTCCACGCCACCGAGCTGCCGTGCGAGGCCGCCGTACTCGTGCTCGGGGTCGACGATGAAGACCTGGACGTCGCGGCCGAGGGCGCCCATGGCCAGGGTTGAGAGCAGATACGTCTTCCCCGCTCCCGAATGGCCGAAGACGGCGATGTTGGCGTTTGCGTAGCGGCGCTGGTCGAACGGATCGACGAGGACTGGGGCGCCGGTGGCGCGGTTGGTGCCGATGAACAGGCCGCCCGGTTGGCGCAGGTCCGGATGCGACCAGGGAAAGAAGGTTGTCAGGGCGGTCGAGTCGAGCACCCGCTTGCGCTGCAAGCGGTCAGGACCGCCAGCGCGCGTGGCCAGGAATCCATCCAGCTGGCGAAAGGTGCAGGGCTGCAGCTCGCAAAGCACGGCGCGTGCGGCCGACTCGATCCGGCGGGAGCCCAACTCGAGGTCGGTTGCGGTGGGCGACGTCAGGGTCAGGTAGGCCGAGACATGGAAGGCCTTGTCCTGGCTCGAGGCTAGCCGACGCTGCAGGTCTTCGGCGTTGGGAAGCGCGCCAGCGAGAGACGGGTCTGATGTGCCCGCAGCCGAATCGAGGAGCCGGTTCGCCCGCATGCTGACCAGCTGCCGCTGCAGGTAGTGGACGATCCAGGCCGCCGGTAGCGGCACGGCGTGCCACGCGAGGCTCAGCGCGAGGCCGGGTGGCAGAAGGGTGAAGAGCCAGCCCGGTTCAATCTCGGTGCCGGGAAGCCGGTCCAGATACCAGGTCCGGCTGAATCCGCGGACATGCTGAAAGCGCGACGCGAGCTCGCGGCCGAATGCGAAGCAGTCCGATGCCGACCCGACCTCACAAGCGATCCCCATCTCGGTCAGAGCTGCGCGGAGTCGCGAAGCGTGCTTGTCAGCAATTACGAGCTGCGTCGTCCGTGAGTGGGCCGCCAGGGAGCGATCGACCTCGGCTGCGAACTCCATGTCCGCGCCGCGCATGTCCTCGAGGCCCCGGGGCATCAAGCGTGGTCCGGGCTCGGGTTCCTCGTCGGTGCCGGGCACGACATCGATCACAACCTGCAGCGGGGAGTCGAGACCGTCGAGAAGTCGCCGGAACGCGGTGAGCCAGCGCCGGCGATCGTCCTCCGGCGCCCCAGCGAACCCGATCGGGCTCGTCTCGATGATCGAAAGGCTTGAGTGGTGGTTGGCGATGGCGGCCGCCTCTCGGCGGACGATGCGGATCAATGCATTCGTATCCGAGAGATGAATCGAAGCGGCGTCCATCGAAGCCGGTACGTCGAGGCGATGTAGATGACGATGTCCGAGAGCCAGCCGTCGACCGGCCTACCGCGCCAGCGACCCCAAGCGGCGATCGCGGCCAGGATCGCGAGCGCGACCGCACAAGCGCCACGGACAGGTGGCGGCGCCCAGTGTGCCGACCAGGTCGAAAACGCAGCCAGCAGTCCGAGTACGAGATAGACGAGACGGGTTGGCGTCAGGCCGTAGAGGAGCTTGTCCTCGAGGTCGACATCGAGCGGGACGCGCGCGGACACGCGTTTGAGGGTATGAATGGAGGTCGCTGAGGAGAACCCAGGCTGTTAATCGGCGGAGATCCTTAGAATCGACAGGCGATCTCTCTCGACGCGCTCGCGTAGCTCAACTGGCAGAGCAGGGGACTCTTAATCCCAAGGTTCAGGGTTCGACTCCCTGCGCGAGCACCAGAAATGCTATGTCGAGCCCCACCGGCGCCGCATTCAGTCGTGAATCGAGGCCTTGTTGGGGGACCGCGCCAGAATCGCGCGCGATCTGACAGCTTACGAATGAATCCCCTGCATCGCGCACCGCGTCATTCCATCCGCTGAGGGTCAGGTGGGCCGGATCACGAACTCCTGAGGATGTTCGCGATGTACTGAGTATGGGGCAAAGAACTCTGGAGCCTCGAACCACGCTTGGTCGATGGCGCCGAGATCTGTGTGCTTGTACGACTCCACAAATGCGTCCATCGTTCGTTGCTCATAGAATTGCCGAAGGCGAGGTGCGTCGCGGAATAGCTGATCAACGGCCCGCGTGCTCGTCGATGAGTTGCAGTACGTTGAGAGCCGAGTACGGTCGCAGTCGCATGAACGCCATGAACGAGGCTCCTCACTTCCGCGACATCCTTGAGCCTTTCTTCGAATGATGGGCTCGGAAAGCGATCTTTGAGATCGCGTTCATAGTTCTCTATAACCCCACTGGCCCAGTCACGCTCCGCCCTTCTGGGAAAGCGGCGATCGCGTATCGCTGTCTTTGACGGGGATCGAGCAGGGCCGACAAGGGGTGCCTTCGCTCGATCGCCTTGCCAGATGCCTTGAAAGGGCCCTAATGCCCGAAAAGCTGTCCAAATGGCGCTGGCGTGATCCCACTCGGTGGCGAGGCACGTAATCGCATCCATGCCAAAAAAGGACAGACGACCACGAGAGCCAGTACGAATCCGTATCCAGCGTCTTGACATCCCATCCCGGTGTGTCATAGTTCTGACATTGGAGACATAGATATGACATGACCGCCGTCGCCACCACCCGCCACACCGACGCCACCCGCAACACCATCCTCGAGGCTGCGGTCGACTTGTTCCTGGAACGGCAGAGCGATGGCTTCTCCATTCAGGAGGTGGCCGATCGGGCAGGTCTCACCCATCGCACCGTCTACCGCTACTTCCCCGGCCGCCAGGAACTCGTGGTCGCCACAGCCGAGCGCCTGGCACCTGCGCTTGTGGATCAGCGCTTCGTCGACGTGTCGACGGTGGAGGAATGGATCGACGCGGTCGGGACCCACTTCGCCCACACAGAGGCTAACTTCGAGCTCGTTCGTAGGGTCGTCGCAGCGCTCTTCACCTCGGAGGACCTGCGGCTGTTCGGCCAGGACCTCCGCGAGCGGGACAAGCACCGTTGGCAGGTCTTTCGACGCCAGTTCCCCCACCTCCCTGAAGGCGACGCCCGACGAACCTTTGCCACCCTTCGGCACCTCATATCGTCGACCTCGTATGTGCTCTACCGCCTCCGCTTCGAGTTGTCACCGGCGGAGGCCACCGAGGCGATCCAGAGCTCGGCCTCACAGATCGTGGAGCAAGCCGCCCGCAGAAACCGCGCGGCACGACCGGGGAGGAGGAGATGACGATTAGCGGTCAGGCCGTCCCGGCGCCGGCTGCCATTCTCGTTAACCTCGACGATCCCGCCTGTGAGGCCCCGGCGCTCGCCGGAAACAAGGCCGCCACCCTGGCCCTGCTGCGCCGGGCGGGATTCCCGGTGCCGCCGGGCGGGGTCGTGTCCGCTGAAGCGCTGAGCGGCGTA
>DASWDZ010000131.1:0-24264 GCA_036395015.1 Candidatus Dormiibacterota bacterium
TCCGTGCCATCACTCCCACGTGGGCGTAACCGATCTCGCCCGAGTCCATGGCGTCCAGCGATTGGTCGAGGTCGGGCTCCCGCGCGCCGACTGCGAGCGCAGTCCAGGCGGAGTTTGAGGTCATGTGGCAGTTGAGACGAATCCAGTCGTAGGCGCTGTTGAAGCCTTCGTAGTCCCACCACTCGGACTGCGCGAACTCGGCCGCGAGACGGGAGTAGCGGACCTCGAGCTGGTCGATGGCGCGGCGCATGGTGATCAGCTGGTGAGCGAGAACTTCGCCTGTGGGGACCAGCTCGACCATGCCGCAAATACTATCATACAAATGTTCGATAGTCAAGTCAATTTACGGGTAAAGCAATACTACCAGGCAGCGCTTCGGGCCACCCAAGCCCACCCCCACTCCCTCTTCACCGTCCCCGTTCTAGTCGGCGGCGATCTCCATCCATGGCGGCACGCCCCGCACGACCTCCAGCCCCGGAGCGTCAGCCTCGACCGTGTGCCGCCCATCGGCCTTTCGCTGCACCGACAGCCGCACCTCGTGCCGCCCCAGGCGCAGGTTCCTCAGCTCCAACCGCGAGCACCACGCCGGCAGCGCCGGGTCGAGGTAGATCCGCCGCTCGGCCATGTCCGGCTCTAGGCCCAGCAGGATCCGCACCATGTGCAGCACCGATCCCGCCGCCCATGCCTGCGGCACGTTCGCCATCCGGTACGGCACCGGCACCGCAAGCTCACTCTTGGGCAAGCCCGCGAACAGCTCCGGCATCTGGATGTCCTCGAAGCACATCACCGCGGCGAGAAGACCGTCGAGGATGGTCCACGCCTCCTCGTCGAGCCCGTAGCGTCGCAGTCCCGCAGCCGCGATCACACTGTCGTGCGGCCACACCGAGCCGCGCTGATAGGAATGCGGATCGTAGGACGGATGGTGGTCGGAGAGGGTGCGCAACCCCCAGCCCGTGAACATGTCCGGCTGCATCAACCGCCGCCCGGCGAGCCTCCCGCGCTCCTCGTCGAGGATGCCCATCCACAGGCAGTGGCCGGAGTCCGAGACCACGGTGCCGACGGCCTTCTTGCCGCCGTCGATCACAAATGCGAGCTCGCCGCGCTCGGCGAGCCAGAACTTCTCGATGAACCTGCGCCGCAGCTCGGCCGCCTCGCTGAGCAGCGTCGAAGCCCGCGCCCCCTCCCCCCATGCGTCGAACAGCGCCGCGATCCGCCTCTTCGCCCCGTACACGTACGCCTGCATCTCGGACGTGCCGATCGGGAGCTCGGGAAACGCCCCCGCCTCGTCGAGCACTCCGTCGTGTGCATCGCGCCAGCCCTGGTTCCGATAGCCACGAGGAGTGCGCGGCGCGTACTCCTGGAACCCATCACCGTCGCGGTCGCCGTGGCGGTCGATCCACTCGAGGCATCGCTCCGCCGCACCTCGGAAGGGCTGCAGGGCCTTCGCATCGCCCGTCCACCGAAAGTTCTCGGCGAGCAGCAGCAGATATAAAGGTGTGGCGTCGGCCGTCCCGTAGTACGGACGGTGCGGGATGAAACCGAAATGCGCCCACTCTCCCACCCGCAGCTCGTGCGCGATCTTGCCTGGCTCGGCGTCGCGCGCCGGATCGTCCACTTCCGACTGCCAGCGGGCCAGGTTCTCAAGCGTGCCCAGGGAAACCGCGGGTTGCGCGACCATCGCCTGGATGGAGGCGATCAGGGAGTCGCGGCCAAACAGGGCCATGAACCACGGCAGGCCGGCGGCCGGCATCCAGCGGTCGGACGACGCTTCCTGCTCGTGCAGGCGCAGCGACGCGAAGTCCTCGATCGCACGCTCGTAGGCGAACTCGAGACGGATGTCCGCGGGCTCGATCTGGGACACGGACAGCTGCCAGCTGCGCGCCAGGCGCATCGGGTCTACCTCGCCAGGCGCAAAGGCACATCGCTCCGCCAGCGCCGGCATCTCGTCGTCCGAGGTCAAAAGGTCGTACTGCAGACAGACGCGCCACTCCTGCCCCGGGATCAGGTCGGCGGGGATGCGAAGCGCGCCGTTGGCATACGTGATCCCGCCGACCTGGGTCGTGGAGCGGACCAGGCATCGCCGCACGAAGTCCTCGCGCTGGTAGCGCGACTCGAGGCTGTTGGGGCCGAGCCACCAGGTGTTCAGGTCCGCGCGGCGCTGCCACGACCGGTACCGGACCTCGAACAGGTCGGCGAAGTCGCTCTCCAACGCGACCTCGAGCAGGACCGTGACCGGCGTGCGGCCGTACGTGTGCAGTGCCAGGTCCTCGTGCATCTGGCGCAGGCTGATCAGTCGGTCGACGGTGACGGCGACGCGCGCCTCGCGCATGTCGCCGTCGGGCCCGAGCACGCTGTCCGCGACCATGTGCCAGCGCGCGTGGCGAAACGACAGGCGCACGGAAGCCACCGACTCAGGTCGCCTTCCGTTCAGCCGGAGCTCGTGGCGCGAGAGAAAACGAGTGTCGACCGAGTAGAGCCCGTATTCGCCCGGCGAGCCGGCGGGGATGGCTCCCTGCTGGTCGGTGACGAGAAACGTCGCGCCGTGGTTGATCTTCACCGACGGGTGCGGGTGGACCGCGGTGATCAGCGTCCGCCTAGAGGCCACGTGCGACTGCCGGTCGGCGAGCAGACGGGCGGGCTTTGTAGAGCGCGAGGTGCGGGCGCGCGCGACCCGATCACGCTGACTCATGAAGGGATGAGACCTACCTTAGCCAGGGCTCGCCCGAGATCGCAATCGATGAAGGAACGCTTAACTTGACAATGGCTTCCGGGCTCAGGCAGAGTAGTTCGACTCGGACGGCGGCCGTCGACACGGCTGTCGTTTTCAGCGCTATGTCGCCGGGAGTGGGGAGATTGCGGTTGGGAGCCTCGACAGTGGTGGCTGCACTCGTTTCCACGTGCTTCCGGCCGGTATCCGATCGAGCGATTCCGTTTACCGAATAGTCGAGGGGAGAGACCATGGGGAAGCGTCGCCTGCGTGCGCTGAGCGCTCTGATCGCTTCGTTCGCGTTGTTCACCTCGGGCATCGCACCGGGAGTGGCCCAGGCGCCGCAGCCGCCAAGTCCGGGTGGCGACACCCCCAGCATGCGGACGGGCGCCGTCAACCCCGAGGAGCTCCTGAACGAGGAAAACGAGAACAGGCTTCTCCTGCTCGACCAGCAGTTCATCGCGGGCCGCACCGCGGGCGACGTTCCGTTGAGTGTCGCCCAGGCGGCCGCGCTTCGCTCGGCCGCGGCCAACAAAGCCAAGCTCGAGAAGAATCCGCCCCCGCCCGGGCCGACGACATTCGACACGTCGTGGTCCGCAATGGGCCCGAACCCGATCGTCCAGTCACAGCGTAGTGACGGCAGCTTCACGGCGATGAGCGGCCGCATCGGCGCGCTGGCCATCCGCCAGAGTGGGCAGCTCATCCTCGGCGCGGCCCAGGGCGGGATCTGGCTCTACACCCCGCCCACGCCGCCGGACACCCTCGGCACGTGGACCCCGAAGACAGATCTGACGGCGTCGCTTGCGATCGGCGCCCTGGCGGTCGCGCCGTCCAACGACAGCATCGTGTACGCCGGTACAGGCGAAGGCGCTCTCTCGGGCGACAGCTACTTCGGCAACGGCATCCTGAAGTCGACCGACGGCGGAAGCACCTGGATCCACGTCTCGGGCGACTACTTCGTCGGCGTCTCGACGACACGCCTGGCGGTCGACCCGACCGACGCCAGCCATCTCTACGCGGCGATCTCGCGCGGTCGCGGCGGCGCCCGCCGCGTGTCCCCGCCCATCCATTCCACCTACGGACTCTGGGAGTCCCACGACGGGGCTGTGACGTGGACGTTGATCAAGGCGGTGCCGGCGGGATCGCTCGGCGCGACCGACATCAGGCTCGATCCTCAGCACCCCTCAACCCTTTTCGCGTCGTTCTGGAGCGACAGGATCTACAAGAGCACCGACGGCGGGGCGACCTGGAACCCGGCCATGAACGGCCTGCCGGCGGACGGCGATTTCGCGGCCAGCCTGACGCGGTTCGCGCTTGCGATCTCGCACCCGGCCGGCGCGGCGCACGCGACCGTGTATACCGGCTTCGACTGGGCCGACACGCATGGCGACCACCACGAAGCCCGCATCTTCAAGTCCACCGACGACGGCGCCAGCTGGGCGGTCACCCCGACCGGCTCCGGTCTCGACGAGGTCCTCGGTTACTGCGGGTCGCAGTGCTTCTACGACAACGTCGTCGAGGTGGATCCGACCAACCCGGACATCGTGTTCGCCGGGGGTTCGTTCGGTTACGACATGTCCCCCCCATCGGGAGGCATCTTCAGATCGGACGACGGCGGCTCGACCTGGAAGAACCTCGGCTGGAACATGCACCCTGACTACCACGCCTTCGCGTTCGACCCGAACAACACCGCCAACGTCCTGGTCGGCAACGACGGTGGCGTCTGGTACAGCACCAGCCGCGGCGGCCGCAACGCGGCGGGCGATCCGCTGAGCGCGGTCACCTGGCAGAACTTGAACGGAACCGTCGTCCCGAACACCGCCGGCGTGACCGACCGCAGCAACCTGCAGATCAGCCAATTTACTTCGATCGGCATCGCACCGACCACGCTGGTCCCCTTCGGCGCGCAGAGCGAGCGGATGTGGGGCGGCACCCAGGACAACGGCACGCTGCGCAAGTCGGCCAACTCGGCGACGTGGTTTGACCTGGCGTCCGGTGACGGCGGGCAGGTCATGATCGACCAGACCGACCCGAACAACTGTGGCTTTGGTGCGTGCCTCGTCTACGGCACCTACTTCGGAGTCTCCCTCTACCGCATCTCCGACGGTGGCGCCGGCTTCTTCACCAACCAATACATCATGAACGGCATCAACACGGGCGACCGCTCTGAGTTCTACATCCCGGTCGCGCTCAACCAGTCCGACCCGAACAAGCTCTTCACGGCGACCTATCGCCTGTACCGCACCGACAACGCACGTGCTGCCAGTGCGTCGGACGTCCACTTCAAGACCATCAGCCCCGACCTGACCAGCGGCTGCACGGGTCCCGCGCCGAATGGCGGGCGGGCGTGCGTCATCTCCGCGATCGGCATCGGTGGCGGAACCGGCGTCTACACGGGCTCGGAGGAAGGCTTCGTGTACTTCAGCCCGGACGCCATGACAAGCGACAACCCGACATGGATTCGCCGCGACGCGCACAGCAAAGGCACCAACGACAAGCACACGTTGCCCAACCGGCCGGTGGCGGCCATCGCGGTCGACCGCAGCAACTACCGCGTGGCTTACCTCGCCTTCAACGGGTATAACGCGGCGACGCCGCACCAGCCCGGCCACGTCTTCAAGACGACCGACGCCGGCGCATCGTTCATGGACATCAGCGCCAACCTGCCGGACATTCCGGTCAACTCGCTTGCCGTCGATGCCTCGTACCCGAACACCCTGTACGCCGGCACGGATGTCGGTCCGTACGTGACCTACAACGGCGGCGCCAGCTGGGGCCCGCTCGGCACGGCCGGCACCTTCCCGATCGTCGCGATCGACCAGATCGACCTCGACACCTACGACCGCGTCATCGCCGCGGGCACGCACGGCCGCGGCGCCTTCCGGCTGAAGGACCCATCGGCCGCGAAGCCGGCCCTGGTGATCTCCAAGACTGACGCCGGCGTCCCGATCGGCCCGGGCAAGAACCTGGACTACACGATCAAGGTGAGCAACATCGGCAACGCCGACGCCACCGGCGTCGTGATCACCGACCCGATCCCTGCCAACACCACGTTCGTCGCAGCCGACGGCGGCACGCTCGTAGCCGGTAAGGCGATCTGGACCGGCCTGTCCATCCCTCGCGCCGGCGGCGTCTCCGTCCACCTCCGCGTCCAGGTCGACCCCGGCCTGAAGTCACAGGTCCGCTCGATCGTCGACGACGGCTTCGGGGCCACCGCCGCCCAGGGAGTCTCGGCGACGGGTTCACCCACCGTGACGCCGATCGCACCGCCGTATGCAGTCACGATCTCGCCCGCGAGCCAGGTCGACGGCGCGCGCGTCGGCAACAGCGTCAACTACCGGGTCACGCTCAACAACCGCGGATTCAACGACGACAGCTACACCATGTCCTCCAGCGGCGGCACATTCACGGTCAACTTCTTCGACGCAACCTGCACCACCGCGCTGACCACCACCCCGACCGTGCCTTCGGGCAGCTCGACCAACGTCTGTGTCAAGGTCACCGTGCCCGCCGCGGCGGCCGACTCAGCGACCAGCACCGCCACCATCAAGGCGACGTCTGTCGCCAGCCCGGCGGTGAGCGCCACCGCTACGGTGAAGACGATCGCGGTCGCGGTCGATAACCTCGTCGTCGACGATGACTCGTTCAGCAGTACGCCGGTGGACGTGCAGAAGTACTACACCGATGCCCTGACCGCGAACGGCAAGACGTTCCAGGTCTGGGACCTCGAGCAGGACAAGAACCTGCCGAGCAACTACCTCAACTCGTTCAAGAACGTGGTCTGGTTCACGGGCAACAGCTATCCCGCTCCGCTCGCCCTCTACGAGGGCAAGCTGAAGGTGTTCCTCGACGGGGGCGGTCACCTCTTCCTGTCCGGCCAGGACCTGCTCGACCAGGCCGCCGGGACCACGACCTTCGTCCACGACTACCTGCACGTCACGTGGGACGGCAGTGAGACCCAGAACGACAAGGCGACCACGGCAGTCCACGGCGTGGCCGGATCGCCGGTGACCGACGGCATCGGAAGCGTGCCGCTCGACCACAGCATCCTGGGCAACAGCTTCGAGGACCGGATCACTCCGAACGGAGGCGCGAGCCCGGCCTTCACCGATGACTCGGGCGCGACTGACGCGCTCTCGTTCAGCGGCACCTACAAGGTCGTGTTCCTGGCCTTCCCGATGGAGGCCTACGGGACCGCGGCCGACAAGAACAACCTGGTGGCCAGGGTCTTCGCATACTTCGCGTAGGCAAAACCACTAAAGGGGGCCGGCAGCACGCCGGCCCCTTTCTTTTTAGGAATCGATTTGCGCCGCTTTGCCGAGTACTGCCGGCGCCGGCGTGGTTTTAGGAATGTGCCTCTAGCCGGGCAACCTGACGCGCCTTCCAGCCAACCGACAGACGAACCCACCCGCGTCCTGATCGTCGAAGACCACAGGGTCGTCGCCGAAGGCCTTGCCGCCCTGATCAACGCCCAGGCCGACATGAACGTGGTCGGCAATGTCGGAACCGTCGCCGAGTGCGTGCCGGCCGCCGCCGAGCTGAACCCGGACATCGTCCTGCTTGACTTCCGGCTGCCCGACGGCACCGGTCCGGACGCGGCGGCGGCGATCCGGGTCATCCGGCCCGCGGCCAAGATGATCTTCCTGACGCGAGAGGACACAGAAGCGGCCAGGTTTGCCGCGGTGCAGTCGGGAGCGAGCGCGTTCCTCCACAAGTCGCGGGCGGCCGCCGAGGTGGTGGCCGCGATCCGCGACGTGGCCAGGGGCAAGGTGCTGATCACGCCGCGGACGATCGCGACCCTGCTCGCCAAGCGGAGGGCGATCGAGGCCCAGCTCGAGCGGCTGACGCCGCGGGAGAAGGAGGTCCTGCGCCTGATGGCGGAGGGTCAGCCGAGCCGCGCCATCGCGAGCCAGCTGGGCATCAGCTACACGACGGTGCGGACCCACATCCGCAGCCTGGGCGGCAAGCTCGCGGTGCACTCCAAGCTCGAGGCTATCGTCAAGGCCCGGGAGCTGGGCCTCATTAGCTAAAGCGCAGGGGGAACCCTGCCGGATTCCCCTACGTGTTACGTAGCCGGCGTCGACGCGGCCGGCCTTCGGGTGCGGCGAGGTCGCTGGCGGTGTGGAAGGTACGAGCGATCGCCGACCCAGGGCGCAGGCGGGGCGGCCAGTAGCTGCGCCATGCGATTGAGAAACATCGCGTACTTGCTGCGCATCTTCGCGAACTTCTCCCAGTGGGCGTCGCCGTCCTGGGCTTTGTAGCCCGCCGCCCTGAGGCGCGCGATCGCCGCCACGTACTCCTCGCGCTCGATGACCGGCTCGGGGTCCGTCTGAAAGCGAAACACCCATGCGATGTCCTCAACCAGGTGGTTGCCGACCGTGAACATCAGCTTGGCGCTGCCCGCCGAGGAGTCGCCCTCGACAGAGCTGAGGATCAGGGAAGCCGAGTCCATGACGGCGCCAAAGGAGTTGATCCATGCCTCGTTGTCATGGCTCGAGCGGAAGTAGATGAGGAGCGGATACGAGAGGTGACTCTCGAGCACCATCGCCGACCACTTCCGCCACTCCTCGAAGGTGTCCTTCAGAACCCCTTCCATCGCCGGGCCGGCCGCCGTCTCGAGGAGCTGCACGGCGGACGCCGGCGCCCCCGCGAGAGCGTCGAGCGCAACGACCGGCTCCTCGCGTGCGCGGAACGATCCGTTCAGCTCGAAGAGCAGGGTGATAGCCAGCGCCGCGTATGCGATGCCGTTCGCACTCTCGATGACGATGATGGTTCGAGCGATGCCCTGGGCGGGCACGATGTCTCCGAACGCGAGCGGCACCAGGGTCGAGGCCGAGACGTAGAAGGCCTCGGCCAGGTCGGCGACCTCAGGCTCAAACTGCTCGCGAACACCGAAAAGGACCAGGGCGTAGCCGAGGATGAGGGCTGTGCCCCAGATCAGGGCGAGCACGAACAACGCGACGGGCGCAAACGCCCCCATCCGCGCCTCCGACCGGTCGACGCGCGACGAGCGCAGGGCGACCCACCTCCAGACCAACCACATCGGCCGGACGATGAGTCGGGCGAGTTGCAGCTTGTTCACGGCCGGCCGCGGAAGGACCACCGTCTGGAACAGGTCGTAGAAGGTGACCGCCAGGAGGATCACCCCCGCCGCAACTGAAAGCACCTCGAGCTCAGCCATCACAACCCGTTGGAACGCCGGATGAGCAGCACGAATTCCGGCTGACTCACCGGGAGCTGTGTTTCTCGAGCAGGTCCAGGATCGCCCGCTGCTGTTTGAGCATCTCCTGCTGCTGCTCGAGCAGCTGCAGCTGGTGGACGTTGATCGTGTGCAGCGTGGTCAGGGTCAGGTGGTCGGCCTCGGCGCGGGCGTCCTGGCTCGCCGAGATGACGTTCTGGCCGACGATGATGATCGGCAGGAGGACGAGCTGCAGGAACGACTGGCTGAGCCAGGCGATGGCCTCGTATGTGTCACCTGCAAGGAAGGCGCGGACGGCGGACGGCAGCGAAATCAGCGCGATCAGGACGAAGAGGT
This sequence comes from Candidatus Dormiibacterota bacterium, assembly GCA_036395015.1. Taxonomy (GTDB): domain Bacteria; phylum Chloroflexota; class Dormibacteria; order Dormibacterales; family Dormibacteraceae; genus 40CM-4-65-16. The sequence goes on from DASWDZ010000131.1 coordinate 9,243, forward strand.
ACGCCGCCCACATGGTGCCGACCGCCCTGGTGATGTGCACCGCGAGCCAGCTGTTGAAGCGTCCGACTGCGCCGGTGCCGTGCACCATCGGGTGCACGCTGCGCGAGGTGACAAGACGGGGTTTGTGCATGGTTGGGCTCTTTTGCGCGGCCGCGTAGGCGGCGCGATGCTCGGGGCTGCTTATGCGTCGCTCGTGATGTCGTTGGCCTGGCTTCGCTTCATTCATCTCGGCGCATAAACCTAAGACAATTGCTCTCGTGTCGAACCAGGTTTTTGAAGCCGTGCGCACGGTGCTGGCGATCCGCGAGTACCAGGACAAGCCCGTCCCGGACGAAGTCCTTCAACGCATCGTCGAGGCCGGCCGCCTCACCGCGAGCGCGCGCAACGCGCAGCCCTGGCACTTTGTCATCGTCCGCGAGCGCGAGGCTTTGCGCAAGCTCGGCTCGCTCGTCCGCACCGGCGGATACACCGCCAGCGCGGCGGCGGCGATCATCGTTGCCTGCGAGAAAAACCCGTACGCTTTGTCAGACGCGAGCCGCGCCATCCAGTCGATGATCCTGTCGGCCTGGGCCGATGGCGTCGGCTCCAATTGGACCGGCTTCGGCAGCGTCGAGGCCGTCCGCAAGGAGTTCGGCATCCCCGACACCTACGATGTGCAGGCGGTGATGCCGCTCGGCTACCCGACGCGCAAGGTCATCGGCAGAAAGAGGCGCAAGGCTTTCGACGAGGTCGTCTCAGCCGAGCGTTTCGGCGACCGCTGGGGGCAGGATTAGGGCGGTCCGCGGCGTCTTCTACGGACGAGTCGCCGCGGCTCGGCGGAGGCGGAATGGCGCGTCGAGGATCGCGAACAGGATCACCGCGAGCCCCGTCCCGGCCAGGATGTAGAGCGGCCACGGGCCGAGCAGGTCGAGAAGGGTCGGCGCCGACGGCTTCTCGCGGAGGTACATGTAGTTGGCGCCGGTCACGGCGTCGAGGGCCCCGACCAGCGCCGCGTAGGCGATCGTCAGGGCCATCACCCAGACCGCCGCCCACGGCCGCGGGTGGCGGCGCATGCCGACGACGAGCAGGAGAGCGGCGCAGACGACTCCGCCGTGCGCGATGTAGTACTCGAAGTACGGGTAGCTCGGGAAGTGCTCCGGCAGGTCGGGCGTCAGGAGGGCCTGGACCGTGCCCGCCAGCCCCCAGAAGTACGTGACCTCGACCAGCAATTGGCGGCGCGTCCACAGCGCAGCGGCGGCGACGAAGATGGCGACGTCGCAGAGCTGCAGGGGCAGGGAGTAGGCGAGCTCGCTGTCCGGCACGCCGCCGGCGCCGACGAACACCCACCAGCTGACCTCGTCCACCACCAGCACGACGGCAAGCACGCGCAACCACGTGCCGGGCCACCGGCGCGCGGCCACGACCAGCACGACCGCCGACAGCGCGATGGCCCCCAACGCAAGTCCGTGCTCGGGGCTCACGCGCAGCTGGAGCCTGGCTCTTCACATTCCGGCGTCACGCCAAGGCGGTGAAAGCGCGACCGCCGCTTCGCGAACCAGCGGTAGAACGCCTCCTCGATCGCCGCGGCCGGCCGCAGCCGGTAGAGAGACGCGACCGTCCGGCCGCCGCCGCCGAGCTCGCGCAGCACGCGGTTGACCGCCGCGGCCCCCTGGAGGCAAGCGCCCTCATCGTCGATGGTCCAGGCGGCGAGGTCGGCCTCCGCACGTGTGACCCCGTACCGCTCGAGCACGCCTGGAGCCTGGTTGGCGATGACCAGCACACGGCCGGCCCGGTCGCGCCGGCGGACCCAGCGCGCCATGCGTGTGCAGACGCCTCAAGTCCCGTCGAAGAGGAGAACGAGCTTGGGGGCTAACCCAGGACGGGGCGACCCCGCCTGATCCTCAGCAGCGCGAGCACCATCATCATCACCCACGTCGACGCCAGGATCCACCTGACCTTGGTGCTGACCGGATCGGAGACTCCGACCGCGATCGTGTAAGGGATCCACGCCCCCAAGAGGGCGACCCAGAGGGCAAGGTTGACGGTCGTGAACACGCGAAGCACCTCATTGCGTTAACGCCAAGCATCCGGCCCGTCCTCGCCGCAGAAAAAGAGGCGCCGCAAGACGCGGCGCCTCTTGCAGTGAACGGGAGACTAACCCATGGCGGGTCGCCGGTAGGCATCCGCCTGTCCGGCTTCCTGGTCCTCGTACTCCTGCGTGTGGTCGAGCGCCGAGCGATCTTTCAGCATGACCACGGCGACGAAACCGATCACGCAGCACAGGAGGATGTAGAGGCTGATCATGTACGGGTTCTTGGCGGGAAGGAATGTCTCGCCCGCCCAGATCCTGGTCGCGATATACGGCGCCGGACCGCCGGCCACGATCGACGCGAGCTGGTAGCCGAGCGATGCGCCGCTGTAGCGAAGCCGGCCGGTGAAGCTCTCGGCGATCAGCGACGCCTGAGGGCCGTACTGGATATCGTGCGGGATCAGCGATAGCGCGATCACCACGAATATGACCAGTGGGATCGCGGTGCTGTAGAGGCCGAAATAGACGAAGCCCCAGATCGCCATCACGACGATGCCGGCCATGTAGACGGTCTTTCGTCCGACGATGTCGGACAGGTGGCCGAAGAAGGGGATGGCAAAGAACGAGACCACCGCGGCGGCGCTCACCGCCCAGGTCAGGAACGGCCGGTCGAGCTTGGTCGCCGCCAGTCCGAACGTGAAGACAAAGGTGGTGAACAGGTAGAAGGGCGCCTGCTCCGGGAGCCGCAGCAGCGCGCTGAGGATGATCTCCCTCCAGTTGCGCCGGACGACCTCGGTGATGGGCCTCTGCTCGATCCGGTGCTCGGACATCAACGCCTGGAACACCGGCGTTTCGAGGATGCCCAGTCGGATGTAGAGGCCGACGCCCACCAGCACGATGCTGAGGAGGAAGGGAATCCTCCAGGCCCAGGCTTCGAATGTCGCCGAGCCCGCGAGCGTGACTGTCACAGCGGTGATCGCCGTCGAAAGCAGCAGGCCCACCGGGACGCCGAACTGCGGCCAGCTCCCGAGGAATCCCTTTCGCTTCTGGCTGCCCCACTCCATCGACATCAGCACTGACCCGCCCCACTCACCGCCGACGCCGATGCCCTGGCACAGCCGGAAGAAGACGAGCAGCACGGCCGCCCACAGACCAAGCGTCGAGTACGTGGGCATGACACCGATGAGAAACGTCGCGATCCCCATCAGCAAAAGCGTTGCGATCAGGGTCGCCTTGCGTCCGATGCGGTCGCCGTACGTGCCGAACAGCCAGGCGCCGATCGGGCGGGCCAGAAAGCCGACGAAGAAGATCGCGTAGTTGTTGAGGGTGCCGGTCAACGGGTCCGACTTCGGGAAGAACAGATGTGGGAAAACGAGTGCGGCCATCGTCCCGAAGAGGAAGTAGTCGTACCACTCGATCGACGTGCCGACGGTGCTCGCCACCACCGCCCGCAACATCTGTTTACGGCGTTCCGCGGGCGCCATGGACACCAAACCAGCCGAGCCGACTGTGTTTGCCATATTCACATACCCCCCACAACACAGGCGTTTGAACGCCTGCAGCTAATTAATTCTTTAGCAGGTTCGTGGAGCGTGTGCTGAGCCACGTGGCCTCGGCTTCGCCGATCGGCGTCGACGGCGGGCCGTTGCGGAACGGCCAGATCTCCTCGGCGATGCGGCGCCAGTTGGCGGTCGCGTTCAGGCTCCCCAGCACCGCGTACAGGCCGAGGTTGATGCGCTGCATGATCACGTAGGCGCGAGGCACGTCCGAGTACGGCGCCAGCGGTCCGCGCGCGTCGAAGAAGCGGCGCACGATCGCCGATGCATACGCGGGCGTGATCGTCATCGGCGCGTCCTGCAGGACCGTGCCGTAGAACTGTCCAAACCTGTCGACGACCGTCTGCGTCGGCACGGGCGCGCCGGCGCGCAAAAATCCCGCCCGCTCGAGCGCTGCGCGAAAAGCGTCGTAGTCCTTCTCGAAGACCAGGAACCGGACCGCGTCGATCAGCGGCGCCAGGTCGTCGTCCGCGAACAGCTTGGTCAGGCCGAAGTCGAGGAACGTGACGCGTCCGCCGCGGTGGAACAGGTAGTTGCCCGGGTGTGGATCGCCGTTGAAAGCGTGCAGGCGGTAGAGGCTGCGGAAGACGAACCGGTGAATCGTCTCGGCCGCGAGGTCCTTCTCGTGCTGGCCCCAGGTGAGCAGCTCGTCGAAGGTCGCGCCCGACACGAGCTGGCTGGTCAGGACACGCGCGGTGCTCAGCTCGTCGAGCACGTGCGGCACACGGATGACCGGATGGCCGTCGTAGTAACGCGCAAACATCTCCTGGCTCTCAGCCTCGCGGATGTAGTCGACCTCCTCCTGGAGGCGCTCGCCCAGCTCGTCGACCAGGGAGCGCGTGTCGAGGCCGGGGAAGGCGGCGCCGACGATTCGCCGCAGCAAGCCCACGTTGCGCAGGTCGGAGGTGATGCTGCGCGCGATCCCGGGGTACTGGACTTTGACCGCGACGGCGCGGCCGTCGCGGGTGATGGCGCGGTGCACCTGACCGATCGATGCGGCGGCGAAGGGCAGCGGATCCCACTCCGCGAAGACGCGCTCCGGGGCGTCGCCGAGCTCCTCGACAATGACCGACGCCGCCAGCGCCGGCGTCATAGGTGGTGCTTTGTGCTGGAGTCGTGACATCGAGGCGCGGAACGTCGCCGGCATATCCTCGTAGATGTAGCTCGCCATCTGGCCGAGCTTCATCAGGACGCCCTTCATCGAGCCCAGCTCTTCGGCCACCTCGTCCGCGGAGCGCAGCGCCAGGTCATGGCGAAGCTCACCGCGACGTTCGACCGATGCGAAGAGCAGCCGCGGCGAGCGGGCGACGTACCGGCCTCCGATGCGCAGGGCAAGCCGCGCCAGGGCGGCGCCGCGGCCGACGCGTCCCTGCCGCATCGCCGAAGAGGTCGCACTCATGCGCGCATGCGGAGCTCGATCCGCCGCCGCGCCTCGAGCACGCCGGGCAGCGACTCAAACGCGAGGTCGAGCGCCCCGAGCAGCTGGCGCACCGACTCACGCTCCATCAGCTCCGCCGGCGGAGCCTTGTAGCCGTACATCTCTCGTGCCCAGTCGGGCAGCGTACCGACCGCGACCTGGCCCAGGTCATGCCACAGGTCGCGCATCTCCGCGTCCAGCTCCGGCGGATCGAGGACGATCGCGATCGCCTCCTTGGCGGCCGGTGTGGCCTGCCGCAGCTCGACCGACTCGATGTACTCGCGAAGCGAGCTGAGCGCCGCCGGAACATCCTCCGCGGGCACGCCGACGATCTCCGCGAAGCGCACCATCTCGGCCACGTACCGATCGGTGTCGGCGGGCTCGAGTGGCCGCCCATAACGCTGGACGACAGTGATGATCGACTCGACCATCGCCGCGTGGACCCAGAGCAGGAGCGCCGGGTCTTCGGCGCTGTACGGAAGCCCGGTCTCGGGGTCGGTGCCGCGTACGTGGACGTGGACCTTGCGCACCCATGCCGCGGCCGCCAGGGCGGAGGCGGTGTCCCCGTAGGTGGTCGTCAGCAGGTAGCTGCTCGTGGCCGCCAGGCGCCCGAACGGGTCCTGCCGCCAGCTGCTGTGCTGCGCCACCCCGGCCATGGCAAGCGGATGCAGGGCCTGGACCATCAGCGAGCGCATCCCGGCCAGCGGGAAGCAGCGGTCGCGATTGACCCGCCAGACGATGCTCCGCGGGCCGAAGAGGCCGTCGTCCCTGGGATGCTCGGGGACGGCGCGTTGATAGGCCCTGGCCAGGGGTTCCAGCGGTCTGAGTCGGGCCGTCTCCATCGCGGAAGACGATACCGAGGCTAGGCCAGAACTTCCTGCCTTTTGGAGAGGTGGCCGATCGCCTGCTGGCGGACGTCGGCGAAGCCATCCGTCAGCCCCTTCCGCAGGATGCGTGCGCATGCCGCGGAGGAGTAGAGCCGCGGGATGAACACGAAGTCCGCCCCTGCCTCGTAGAACTTCAGGGCCTGCGGTATGTGTTCGGTCGTGAGCACCACGCGGGCCTCGGGAGCCAGCGACTTGACGCTACGCAGCAGCCTCAGGTTGCTGGTCCCCCGCAGAACGTCGTCGGTGATGCTCGAGACAACGAGCTCAGCGTGCTCGACGCCCGCGTGGCGCAGCGTGTCCGCGTGCGCGATGTCGCCATACACGACCTTGATGCCCTTGCGGCCGAGCTCACGCATCACCGTCGGGTTGAAGTCGATGACCTGGATCTTCTGGATGAACTCTCGCGCCTCTTCGGCGTCGCCTTCGTGCTCGAACTCGTAGAGGATCGAGCTGGTGTCGCGGAAGAAGCCGAGGAAGATGACAGGCTTGTGCTCCTCGGCCTCCTCCTCCTTGCCGGCCGCCTCCAGGTCCCGAAGGCCGATGGCCTTGAACCATCCTGCGAGCAGCTTCTGGATGGGATGGCTGAAGTTGATCATGTAGGTCGAGATGACCGAGGTGAGCGCAAAGCTGATGATCACGATGGTGAGCACGTCTTGCTTGATCTGGCCCATCGTCAGCCCGAGGGAAGCGATCACGATCGAGAACTCGCTGACCTGGGCCAGGTTGATCGCGGGGACGATGCTGGTTCGTAACCCGAGGCGGAGGGCATAGAGAATCGGCACGACGACGACTCGGCTGACGATGACGAACAGCGACGCAGCCAGTGTCAGCTCCAGGACCTGCAAGCTGGGGATCGTGATCTGCATTCCCAGGGCGACGAAGAACAGGGTCACGAAGAAGTCGCGAATGCTCACCGCCTTGGCGACCACGTCGACGTTGTAGGGAAACGTGGACAGACTGACCCCGGCGATCAGGGCGCCCATCTCGCGTGAGAGTCCGATCAGGCTCGCCGCCCCGGCGAGGAAGAAGCACCAGCCCAGCGCGGAGACGAGCACGAGCTCGGGCGCCTTGGCGATCGACCGGAAGAGATACGGCAGCGCGTACTTGGCAAGCGCGAAGCCCGCAACCACGAGGATGGCTCCACGCAGCAGCGAGCCGAGCAGTGGCCCGAGGTTGGGGTTGAGGATGTTCGGCTGCACGGCCAGCATCCCGACCGCCCACAGGTCCTGGATGACGAGCACGCCGAGCGTGATCCGGCCTGGCAGGGTATCGAGCTCGAACTTGTCGTTCAGGATCTTGACCACGACCAGGGTGCTCGACAGGCTCATGCAGGCGGCCAGGTAGAGAAGCGCCGAGTTGCCCTCCTCGTTGCGCACTCCGATGACGGCGAAGAAAGCGAAGCCGAGGGCGATGCAGATCGGGACCTGCAGCGCTCCGGTGAGCAGCACCGCCGTCCCGCCCGAGGCCATCTTCCGGAGATCGATCTCGAGCCCGATCACGAAGAGCAGCAGGATCAACCCGATCTCGGCGACGATCTCGATGCTCTCGCGGTCGTTGACGAGCTTCAGACCTATGTTGGGGCCGATGATGACCCCGGTCGCGAGGTAGGCGATGATCAGCGGCTGCTTGAACCGCCACGTGATAGCGGCGATCAGCGCGGCGGCGCCCGTGCAGATCCCGATGCTCGACAGGAGGTCGCTGGGTACGTTCACGAGGCGACGGTGATCGGCTCGATCGAGGGCACCGTCGTGTTGGGGTCGGCGAGGATCAAAAAGCGCGGGTTGTGGAGTCCGTCGACCAGGCTGTCGATGAGCTGTTCCGAGGGCTCCGCTCCTTCCTCCAGGTCCTCGGTCGGTCGTAGCAGGCGACCCAGGCCGCGCGACCGCGTGTTCTGCCCGATGCGCGGTCCCGCGGTCCCGGTGCAGTACAGGGAGACGTTGACGCCCGTGCCGCTGACAGCCGAGGCCAGGCTCTTCGTGAACGAGGCGAGCGCGACCTCGCCGGTGTCGTACGCGATCGTCAGCGGGTCGCGCGGCGCCAGCGCGCCGGCGCTCACCGTGTTGATGATGTGGCCCGAGCCCCGCTCGGTGAGGTGCGGCAGGAAAGCCATTGTCGTGCGCACCGCGCCCAGTAGGTTGGTGTCCAGCATCCACTTCCAGTCGCCCGGCTTGATCCGCCCCAGGGGACCCCTGAGCAGCACCCCGGCCATGTTGACCAGGATGTCCACCTGGCCCATCGCCTTGATCGAATCGGAGGCGAGGGAGCGGACCGAGGAATCGCTCCGGACGTCGGTGGCCAGGGCGAGGGCGGCGTCGGCGCTGCCCAGACGCAGGATCTCGTCGACTGTACGCTCCATGCGCTCCCCATCGAAGTCGGCGACCACGATGCGTGCGCCCTGCCGGGCCAGGGCCTTGGCGGCCGTGCGCCCAATCCCACTCCCGCCGCCGACCACGACCGCCACCCGTCCCGAGAGCGCGCCGCGCGCCTGCGGCTGGTCATCCACCACAGCGGGCAATTCTATTGATCCAGGCACCGATTCAGGCCGTCACAAGCGGCAGGTCAGAGTCGGTCTTCACCACCTCCACAGCCGGGACGGCGAGCCCCAGGACGAGGAGGGTCATGCTCACGGCGAAGATGCCGTCCGAGATCCCGGACAGCCGGTGGAGGCTCGAGCCCGCGAGCTCGTCGTAGTAGCGGCTGCGCTCGTCGGGCTGGCCGGCGGGCTGTTCCACGGGTAGATTCTGGCGGCATGCCGACTCCCCGGAACGTCAGGTTCTTTGCGACCGCGGCCGAGCTGCGGGCGTGGTTCGAAGCCAACCACGACAGGGCCGATGAGCTGTGGATCGGCTACCACCTCAAGCGCAGCGGCCGTCCGTCCGTGACCTGGCAGGACGTGGTCGACCAGGAGCTGTGCTTCGGCTGGATCGACAGCGTGAGGTACTCGATCGGGGACGACTCTTCTGCGCAGCGCATCACACCGCGGCGCAAGCGGAGCGTGTGGAGCGCGATCAACATCGCGCGCTACCAGGAGCTCGAGCGGCAGGGGCTCGTCCATCCCGCGGGTCGGGCCGCGTTCGCCAAACGAAACGAGGCCCGATCAGGCATCTATGCCTACGAGAATCGGTCGCGGGGTCTCGACGCCGCAGCGGAGGCTGAGTTCCGCAAGCACAAGCGCGCGTGGGAGTTCTTCCAGTCGCAGGCCCCGTCCTACCGCCGGACCGCCGCCTACTGGGTGGTCAGCGCGAAGCGCGGCGAGACGCGCTGGAGGCGCCTGCGTAGCTTGATCGATCACTCGAGGAAGGGCCTGCGGATTCCGCCTTTCCAGCGTTCGCCGCAGCCCGGGTCTGGACCAGTTGTTTGATCAGGTCCAGCGGCATCGGCTGGTCGAGCGGAAAACGGTACGTGCCTTTGCCGGTCATGTACCGCTTCAGATCTTCGTGCTTTGCCGCCTCGCCGACCGGGTACACACCGATGTGGTCCTTGAACGCCGAGAAGTAGATGAGCCGCCCGTGGTACTCGTAGTACGGCATCCCGTAGCTCAGCCTTTCCTGAGCGTCCGGCGCGACCTCCCTGACCATCTTGCGGAGAGCGCGGAGGCGGGGCCGCGCCGCTTTGGGCGCAGCCGCTATGTAGGCGTCGACCTCAGCCGACTTTCGTGTACGTGAGGTCGAAGTCGACCTTCCAGCTCGTGCCATCTTCCGAAAACTCCCATTGGCCGGCGAGCGTCTTGCCGTCACGGCTGAACTTTGCTATGTAGCGCTGGTTGAAGCCTGGGGCGTCGCGCCACATCCTCCACTCGCCCCTGGAAACTGCCGTCCGATACACCCGGTGCACGCCTCGCGAGTCGTAGTAGAGGACGGTGCACTCGTCGCCGGACTCGTCGCTGCCAATGATCTGCGTGCTGTGTGGGAAGCGGTCGTTCTCTTCGGCCGAGTCGACCCGGAAGAACTTGCCGCCCTCGGTGGGCGCGACCGTCATGTGGCCGCGCCCCTCCGAGAAGGTCTTGCTCGCAGAAGTCCACTCGCCGATGAGCGGCTCGAGCTGCTCAAGGCCTTTCTTCACTTGCCGGACTTCATCTTCTCGAGGAGCTCGGCCAGGCGCTCGACTGACTCGTCGGCGCCCTCCTGCATGCCCGACGCGACCATGCCGTCGCGGTCCATCACGGACTGGAAGACCGACTGCTCGACGAGTCTTGTCTTGTTGCCGAGGGCCTCGAACGTTGCGGTCTGCAGAGCCACGTGGCCCGGCACTCCGAGGTACTCGAACGTCTGGCAGATGCGTTCGGGCTCCTGGACGTCGTGGTTGACGCCGCGGAACTCGTGGCGCCCTCCGTCGGCCGCGACGTGGGCCACCTTCCACTCGCCGCCAGGCCGGGAGTCGAACTTTTCAATCTCGATCCCGTACCGTCGCGGTCCCCACCACTGCGCCACCAGCTTGGGGTCGGTATACGCCTTGAACACGAGCTCGCGCGGCGCGTCGAAGACGGTGGTCGAGATGATCTCCTGCTTGCCGGGCTCGATCACGTACTCAGTCTTGGGCATGGTGGTCTCCTTGGTGCTCATCACTCTTTCTCTCCTTGATCAAATCCTGCAATACGGCGTCCAGGCGCTGGATTCGCTCGTCCCAGAACTGCCTGTACTCGCCCACCCACTCGGACGCCTCGCGGAGGCGTCCCGGCTCGAGACGGCACGGCCGCCACTGCGCGTTCCGGCTCTGCGTGATCAGGCCGGCGCGCTGCAGCACTTTCAGGTGCTTGGAGATGCCGGGCAGGCTCAGGTCGAACGGCTTGGCCAGTTCCGTGACCGAGGCCTCGCCCTGTGCGAGACGGGCCAGGATCGCTCGCCGGGTGGGGTCGGCGAGGGCTGCGAAGGTGACGCTCAGCTGGTCGTTGGCCACTGTATTTTTCTCATCAGCTAATTAACTGATGGGTAGAATACACCGGCCCACTCCAGCCGTCAAGTCCGCGGCTACGGGGGGCTTGCTAGCGGGCCGCTCTCAGCGCCGCCTTGAGGTCCGACACGCCCATGTAGGCGTTCAGCTTGCGGGCGCTGCCCGCGGACCCCGCGTAGATGTAGTCGATGTTCACGCCCGCCCGGCCGAGCTTGGCCGCCACCTTGCCGAGGGACCCTGGCGTGTCGGAGAGGGTGATCGCCAGCACCTCCTCCTCGGTGAACTGCCAGCCGTTGGCGGCGAATACCTTGCGCGCCGTCGCCGGCTTGTCGACGACCATCCGCACCGCTCCACGGCCGCCGTCGGTGGCGCCCATGAGGGCGACGATGTTTGTCTTCTTGGCGCCCAGCGCGCCGGCGATGTCACCCAGCATCCCCGGCTGGTCGGCGACCCAAAGCGTCAGCTGCCTGGCCTTTGGCATGGCTTTCCTCCTCGTCCTGAAACCGGCCCCAGTAGCGCGGTAAGTCTAGGCATGTTTAGGCGGCCTGAGGAGGTGGTAGTTCCCCGGTGGAGCGACTCTCCAGACCCCAAAAACCAGACATGGAGGTGAGTGGAAGATGGCGATGAGTCGCTGGAGTCCAATGGGAGAGCTGGCCAGCTTGCACTCGGCGATGGACAAGCTGTTCAGCGACTTCTTCGGTTCGCCGATCGCCGGGAACGTGATCGAGGGACGCACCTGGTACCTGCCCCTGGACATCGTGGACAAGGGCGACACCTACCAGGTGAAGGCCGCGATTCCTGGCTTCAAGCCTGAGGAGGTCGAGGTCACGTTCAGCGACGGCATGCTGAACATCATGGCCCAGCACAAGCAGGAGTCCGAGTCCAAGCAAGGCAGCTACCTGCGCCGCGAGCTGACGTACGGCAATCTCGCACGAAGCGTGCAGCTGCCCGGCGACATCAAGGAATCCGACATCAAGGCCAGCTTCGACGCCGGCATGCTGACGGTCGAGGTTCCGAAGGTCCCGGCCGCCGAGCCGGTGAAGATCCCGATCACCGGCCGCTCCGAGAAGCAGCTGATCGGCGCGAGCTCGGAAAAGTAACCCCCATGTGTAGGGACCGCGCGTGAGCGGTCCCTGCCGCCGCATTCACCGCGCGAGGGCCTGCGTGCCGACCCGCAATCCGAGGCCGACCAGGACGGCGCCGAGCAGGCCTTCGATGGCGCGGCGGGTCCGATCTTGGCGCAGCCACCGCCCCATCCTCTCAATGACAAACGCGTAGCCGACAAGCCAGACCAGGGTCAGCAGGCAGAAGTTCAAACCCAGCACCAGCAGCAGCAGGAAGCTCGGGTGCGGGCCCGCGAAGGGCGGCAGAAGGCTGATGAAGAAGGCGACCATCTTCGCGTTCGAAAGGTTGCTCAGGTAGCCCTGCACAAAGGCCGACCGCGCAGATAACAGCTCCTCCCCACCGTGTGGTGAGGTGGCGGCGAAGCCGCCGGAGGGGCGTCTCATCGCGCTCGCGAGCGAGCGGACGCCGAGGTAGACCAGGTAGGCGGCGCCGGCCAGCCTGATCGCGAAAAACAGCGGCGCCGACGCGGCCAGGATCACGGCCAGCCCGGCGCTGGTCGCCAGGCTCCACGTGGCCTGGCCGGCCGCCACCCCCATGGCCGTCGCCACGCCGGCGCGGCGCCTCCCGAGCAGGGTGTTGCGGATGGTCAGCGCCGTGTCCTGCCCGGGCGTGCAGATGACCAGCAGCGAAACCCCGAGGAAGGCGACGTAGGAGGCGAGGCCGATCACCGCGGACTCATTGGCATCAGGTTGACTGTGCGTCGTGTCGCCCTACGACGCTGGCCATAGGGCGATGCAGCCAGCGCACACTGGCGGCGCTCTCCCGGTCAGGTCGAGGCGTACGGCCGCAGTCGCGCGGCGCGACCGGTGCGACGCAGCTTGTCCAGCGCCGAACGCTCCAGCTGGCGGACGGTCTCCCTGCTCGTGCCAAGCCGGCGCGCGACCTCGTCCAGCGCCCGCTGGTGTCCGTCGCCGAGCCCGAAGCGCAGCTGGATGACCCGCCGCTCGCGCGGCTGAAGGACGCGAAGGACATCGTCGACCTGGTCTTTCAGATCAGCCTGCAGCGCCGCAATGGCGGGCGACTCGGCGTTGACATCCTCGATCAGATGCCCGAGCGCCGTGTCCCCATCCTCGCCGATGGGAGTCTCCAGGGACACGGTGTCGCGTGACGTCTGGCGCAGGGCCTCGACCTCGAGTGCGCTGATGCCCAGCTCCTCGCCGATCTCCTCGTCGGTCGCCTGGCGGCCAAGTGAGTCGCGCAGGCGGTCGGAGACGCGGACCAGCTTGTTCGTCTGGTCGCCGATGTGGATGGGGAGCCGGATCGTGCGGGCCTGGTCGCCGATCGAGCGCAGAACGGCCTGCCGGATCCACCACGTGGCGTAGGTCGAGAACTTGAAGCCGCGTCGGTGGTCGAACTTGTCGACCGCCCGCATCAGGCCGACGTTGCCCTCCTGGATCAGGTCCAGCAGGGGCATGCCGCGGCCCTGGTACTTCTTGGCGATCGAGACCACCAGGCGCAGGTTCGACTCGGTCATCCTGCGGCGGGCCGCAGCCGAGCCTTTTTCGATCTGCTTGGCCAGCTCGACCTCCTGGTCCTTGGTCAGCAGGGTGCCGCGCCCGATCTCACGCAGGTAGGCGCCCAGGGCGTCGGCGTCGGCGTCGGCCGCCTCGGGGGCCGGCTGTGGGCGCTCCTCGAGGCCCGAGAGCACGTCCGCGAGGGCCGGAGAATCCTCCTGGGAGTTCGCTCGCGCTTCGTCGTCGGCGGCGGCGAGCCAGACGGAGACCGTTGATTGGAGTTGCATGCGCATCTGATCTACCTCGTAACGTGGGTTTTGAAACCCAAATTCCAGGGAGGTGCAGCATGAGAATCGCCTGCGTACTCGGCCCCATGTTCGAAGACTTCGAGTTCAAGGAGCCCTATGAAGCCTTTCGGCAGGCCGGCCATGAGGTGACCATCGTCGGGACCGAAGCCGGCGCGCGCCTGATGGGCTCCAAAGGCAAGGAGGAGGCGACCGTCGACAAGTCCTTCAAGGACGTGAAGCCGGAAGCCTTCGACGCCCTGCTCATCCCGGGCGGATCGAGCCCAGACAAGCTGCGGGCCCATGACGAAGCGGTGGCGTTCGTCAAGGCCTTCATGACCTCCGGCAAGCCGGTGTTCGCGATCTGCCACGGGCCGCAACTCCTGCTGACCGCCGACGAGTACCGGAATCACCGGATGACCGCCTGGAAGACCATCCAGGGCGACCTCAAGAAGGCGGGCGCCAACGTGATCGACCAGGAGGTCGTCGTCGATGGCAACCTGGTCACCTCCCGGCAGCCGTCCGATATACCTGCTTTCATCAGGGAATCTCTGAAGGTGCTCGAACAGGTTCCAGCCCGGCGCTAGTCGCGATCGCTCGATACTGGGCGCTTGTCAGGCGCACGTGAGCTGGGTGACATTCGAGGTGAGGACGCGGCGACGGGCGCACCTGGTCGACATCACCGACCAGGTGGCCGAGGCAGTACGACAGTCCGCCGTCACGGACGGCGTCTGCCACGTGTTCGTGCCACACACGACGGCCGGGGTAACCATCAACGAAGGCGCCGACCCGGACGTCGCCAACGACATCGAGTCGCACCTTGGCGAGATCGTGCCGAAGGAAGCCGCATTCGAGCACGCCGAGGGCAACTCGGACTCGCACATCAAGACCGTGCTCGTGGGCCCGTCGTGCGCGGCCCCCGTGCGCGAAGGCAAGCTCGCCCTGGGTCAGTGGCAGGCGATCTTCCTGTGTGAGTGGGACGGCCCGAGAACCCGGCGCGTCGACGTCAACGTCCTCCGGAGCTAGCGTCAGAACCAGGCTCAGCCCCTCTCCCTGACCCTCCCCCCAGGGGGAGCGAACTCTCTTCGCCGCTGAGCTGGGTTACAGACGCGCGCGGAAGCTAGCTCACGATCTCCAGCCGGCGCGCGGTGACGACGGCCTTGACCGAGGAGTGGCTGCCGAGCTTGGCGTTGATCGACTGCACGTGGGCGCGCACGGTCGAGTAGCTGATGCCGAGCCGCCTCGCGATCTCCCGAGTCGCCACCCCATCTGCCATGAGCTGCAAGACCTCGCGCTCGCGGGGACTCAGACTCTCGCGCATGTGTTCGCGGTCTCTGCCACGGCTGACCAGCTGCGCGATCACCGTGGGCGAGATCAGGGTCTGGCCGTGCGCCACCTTGC
>DASWDZ010000132.1:0-5236 GCA_036395015.1 Candidatus Dormiibacterota bacterium
CGAGCTTGGCGCCGGCTTCCTCCCTTAACGCGCCCTCACGAATCAGCGACCAGAAATGGCGGAGGACGTACCGGCTCGCCTGCTGGGTCATCGCGCACCTCTTCTACTTCACAGGTGTTGCGACGACTCCTTGAACTGAAGCCCCTGGGTAGGGCGACACAGCGCACACTCGAGGTCCGCGATACCCTGGCGGCCGTGGCGACGTTCGGCTTTTTGATGTCAACCGTCGTCAAGGCTGCCGCGCTCGTGATCGTTGTGGCGCTTGTCGCGGGCTGCGGCTCGGTCCTTCAGCCGGGCGCCAATTCCGTCGGGAAGATCACGCTCACCGTCAGCGGCGGTATCGCGGGCTGGGAGCGAACATTGACGGTGGAACCGGAAGGCAAGGCTCACGTCCAGGTCGTTCGGGGACCGTCTCCCGCTGCCGTAGATAAGGAAGTGGATCGAGCGGTTCTGACGAAGCTTCACGAGCTCGTCTCCGACCCCGCCTTCGCGGGCCTCGAGCGCCAGTACTTGCCTTCGCCGGGCGGCGCCGACCTGCAGGACTATGTGGTCACAGCCCAGGTCGGCGACCGGACGATTACCACCATGAGCCGCGACGGAGCGAACCCGCCGGCGATCCTCCGTGACGTGCTCACCATCCTGAACGGGATCCTCGCGTCTTCGACGTCCGGCTGATCGTCGCCGGCCGAAAGTTCTAGGCTCGACCTCATGCGGAAACCGAACGACATCCACCCTCCGGCGCCGGACTTTGGGCGGGTCTCCCAGGAGCACGCGCAGACCTTCATCGCGATCATGAACACGCTGCACGGCGAGCCGACCGCGCCGGCGTTCGGCAGGCTCCTCAAGAAGATCCTCGAGCCTGACGACTACATGCTGCTCGCCCATGTGTTCGAGGAGGTCAGTGTGCTCGCGCTGCACCACCTCATCCCCGAGGCCCTCCTGTTCGACGCGTTCGCCTTTGACCTTTACTGGGACGAGCTGCGCGAGGACGTGCTGGCCCTGCGCGCGTCGACCGGGAACGAGAAGCTCTGCGAGAACTTTGAGATCGCGGCCGAGCGAGCCCGGATATACCGCCAGGACCGGCCGCCAAAGCTTCGCTGGAAGCACCTCCGAGAGGAGGACGAACCGCGGGATCCGCCGGGGGGCCTGGGCGTCCGTCCGCCCGATCGACCACCCAGAGGAGCGCCGTCGAGCCCGAAACCGGAGCCGGTGACGAGCGAAGGTCGCTAAGAAGGCCGGGTCGTCTGCAACCAGACGGCCCAATCCGGCATCCAACGAGCAGGCAAGATGTCTGCTGCACTCATGGAGCAACGGCCCCAGGCCCTGGCTCGAGCGGTCGAGGGTGATGCCGACTCGTTTTCCCGCCTGATCGAGCCGTTGCTCGACCCGGCCTATCGGCTGGCGGCCGTCATGCTGGCGGACCGGAGCGCCGCCGAGGACGCGGTCCAGGAGGCCTCGATCAAGGCCTGGCGCAGGCTCAAGCAGCTACGAGGCGACGCGACCTCGCTTCGGCCCTGGTTTCTTTCGATCGTCGCCAACGAATGCCGGATGTATCGGCGCACCAGATGGTGGAACGTGATCAAGCTCGCCGAAGTCCGAGCTCCTGAAACGGAGGCGCGAGAGAGCCACACCGACCTCCACCGGGCGCTCCTTCGACTGAGTCCTGACGAGTGCATGCCGCTTGTTCTTCACTTTTATCTCGACCTACCACTCGACGAGGTGGCGAAGGCGCTCGGGGTTTCCGCGTCGGCGGCCAAGTCGCGGATCTACCGCGCCGCAAAGCGGCTGCGAGGTGACCTCACGATGGAGGAGGTGTTCTGACGTG
Organism: Candidatus Dormiibacterota bacterium; assembly: GCA_036395015.1. Classification (GTDB taxonomy): domain Bacteria; phylum Chloroflexota; class Dormibacteria; order Dormibacterales; family Dormibacteraceae; genus 40CM-4-65-16. The sequence goes on from DASWDZ010000132.1 coordinate 1,826, forward strand.
AGCCCCAACGAAGATTTCCGGCGCGAGCTGAACAACGTCTTCGACGAGGTCACCGGCTCGCCCAGCCCGGCCCTCCGCGACCGCGTCCGCTCGGCCATCACCGAGGCGCCCGCCGAGCGAAGCACCTACTGGATCGCGGCGGTGGCTGCGTGCCTGATCACAGCACTCATCGTGGGCATCCTGTACGTGAACAACCCGTTCCGCCGCCCTGTGCCCGTCGGCCCAGGTCCGACGCCAAGCCCGATCGTTTCCCCGTCGCCCGAGGTGTCGCCCACGCCGTCGCTGCCGCCGTTCATCTGCTCGGCGGACACAGTGCAGCCTGGGCAGCAGTCCCACCCGCCGACCGCCTACATCAGCGGCGTTCGCCATGCGCAGCAGGTCGGTTACGACCGGTTGGTCATCGATTTCAGCAACGGGACGTCCGAAAAGGGAGTCGAGCTCATCCCCCAGACGGGTACCTCCTTCGACGGCGCGCCCAGCGGTCAGCCGACTGTCACGAAGGGCACCAACGGAATCAAGGTCATCATCCGTGACGCCGACATGCACACGTCGTATGACGGCAGCCGCGACATTGTCACCGGCTACGCGACCCTGGTCGAGATCAAACAGATCGAGGATTTCGAGGCGACCGTAGCCCTTGGTCTCGGTGTCAACGGCCCCGCGTGCTACCGAGCCTTCTACCTTACCGGTCCGGATCGCTTCGTCATCGACGTGCAGGCAGCAAGTTAGGTCCCGCGCCCGCCCGATTGCGTGATCAGGGGATGGCGCAGGGACAGCTGTCGCTGCCTGTTTCGGTGGTATTCGGGATCGGCAGCCCGCCCGAACAACGCGTTGTAGGAGATCAAGCGCAGCCGGAGCAGCTCGCCGATCGCACACAATCCGTCGAGCCAGGTGAGCTTTTTGCCCTCGGCGCGGCTGCGCGCGTAATAACGAACCGGCACTTCGTGGATGCGGTAACCAAGCCGGAGCACGCGAGCCGTGATGTCGGGTTCGATGTCGAACCGGTTGCCCTGCAGGTTGAGGCGTCGCCACAGGTCGGTGCGCAGGGCCTTGTAGCCGCTTTCCAGGTCTGAGATGTAGCAGTCGAAAAGCAGGTTGGCCGCGAACGTCACCGCCTTGTTGCCCATCACGAACCAGAAGCTGAAGGCGGTCTGGCCAGCAAATCCGCGGACCCCATAGACGACATCAGCGCGTCCTTCCACCAGCGGCCGTAACAGGATGGGGTAATCCCGAGGGTCATACTCCAGGTCAGCGTCCTGCACCACGGCGAAGGGCATGCGCACCTCGGCGATCGCGCGCCGGAGCGCCGCGCCCTTGCCGCGGTTCACGTCCTGCCGATAAGCCCGGACGCGCGAATCACGCTCGGCAGAACGGCTGATGATCGCCCAGGTGCCGTCCGTCGATCCGTCGTCGACGGCGATCACCTCGCCGACCTCAGGTCGCTCGAGGACGTGGTTGAGGATGACCTCGAGGGTGCGCTCCTCGTTGAAGGCAGGAATCATGACCGAGAGGGTTCGGTTCAGATTCATCAGGGGCCACACTCTAACCCCCAAACGCGCCATTTCGAACCCCGGTTCGTCACAGCGTAGAGTTGCCCAAAGTCCGCGCCCTTGCAGCCGAAGGAGAGGAGCATGTCATCGCTCGCGTTCGATCCCGAAGAGACCACGAACTGGGAGCAGGTCCGCCCCCGCCAGATCGGGCCCGACCAGTGGAAGAGGTTCGAGGGCTACGCGTCCGAGATCTTCCAGGCCATGGGGATGAACCTCGACACGCCGGGCACGAAAGACACGCCGAATCGATTCCTGCGCGCGCTGTACGAGGCGACCTCCGGCTACGAGGGAGACCCAAAGCTCATGACGGCGTTCCCGACCGAGTGCCACGGCGGTCCTGACTGCAACATCAGCCAGGTGATCGAGGGTCCGATCGAGTTCTACGCCCTGTGCGAGCACCACGCGCTGCCGTTCCACGGGCAAGCGTTCATCGGTTACATCGCTCACGAGGAGATCATTGGCATCTCGAAGCTGACGAGGCTGGTGCGTGTCTTCGCCCGCCGCTTCACCGTCCAGGAACGTGTCGGTGTGGAGATCGCTGACGAGCTCGTGCGGGTGCTGAAGCCGCACGGGGTGGCGGTGCACCTCAATGCCGTTCACCTCTGCACGCAGATGCGTGGCGTGCGGGAGAGCCACTCGAGGACCTGGACGTCCTTCTGGCGCGGCAACTACGAGAAAGATCCGCAGCTCCGCGCTGAGTTCCTCGAGACTGCTCGATCCAGGTTCGACCACTGATCGAAGCGTTCGACGTACTCTACGAGGCAGACCTGCCGCGGTCTCGGATGCCCGAAGAGCTGGAGCGGGTCTACGGCGGGCTCGGCTTCCATGATCGCGTCGTCTACTCGAACTTCGTCGAAACGGTAGATGGCGTGGTCACGCTCGGATCGAGGCCGTCCGCGGGGTCGGATATCAGCGGTCGCAACCACGCCGACCGTTTCTTGATGGGACTGCTCCGTGCGTTCGCCGACGCGGTCCTGGTCGGCGCCGGCACGTTGCGCGCCTCCGCCGGACATCACTGGACGCCGGAGCACGTCTATCCCGACCTGACCGAGGCCTTTGCCGACCTTCGCCTCGAGCTCGGCCGCCAGCCGCGGCCGCGACTCGTCCTCCTCACCGCGAGCGGCGACGTCGAGGTGTCGCACCCGGCCGTGATCGGAGGCGCGACGATCGTCACCACTTCCACGGGGGCAGAGCATCTCCGGGAGAGGCTCCCTGAGTCCTGCGACCTGATCGAGATCGGTGCGAGCGGGCACGTCGACGTGCCTGGCGCGATCGACGAGCTGCGCCGGCGCGGCTACGAAGCGATCCTCACCGAAGGCGGGCCGCACGTGATGGGGGAGCTCATCGGTCGCGACCTGCTTGACGAAGCCTTCGTCACCATCTCGCCGGTGATCGCAGGTCGCGACGGCGAACCTCGGATGGGCATGGTCGCGGGCGCCGAGCTCCTACCGGGTCGAGGCCTCTGGACCAAGCTCCTGAGCGCACGCCGGCACGGCGACTTCCTGTTTCTGCGCTACGGCTTGAAGGACCGCTAGCAGGTCTCAGCCCCGAGCAGCAGCGGTGCCGACGCCGCCACAGCCGGTTGCTGCGAGACCGCGACCAGGGCGCCGGACTTCACCCCGCTGGGAATCCTTACGGCCAGGTGATCGGTCGGCACGGCGACGATGTAGCCGCTGGCGGGTGTCGTCGTCTTGGCCCCTGGCAGATCGGTCGTCGCTCCCGTGCAGCGATTAAAGAATTTGAGCGTGTAGGAGACTGCCACCGACTTCTGCGAGGTGGTGAAGTAGATCGCCACCTCGAGCTTGCAGGAGCTGAGGTCGCATACCGTCGCCTTCTCCGGCGTGCCGCCCGGGATGTTGCA
>DASWDZ010000133.1:0-45104 GCA_036395015.1 Candidatus Dormiibacterota bacterium
CGGCGGCGCTCCCACAGCACCATCGCGCCCAGGACGATCAGCACGAGCAGGAACGGAACCAGGATCGGCATCAAGGTCGCGGCAAGCGACAGCGCCGCCGAGGTGGCGTCCTCGACCAGCGACAGAGGCGGGCCCAGGAACGCGAGGTTGACCACCGGCCGCACGGTTGCCCGCGCGACGTGCACGGTGCCCGCGACCGCGCCGCCCGCGAGCAGGCTGACGAGCACGCCGAGCCCCGAGTCCATAGAGGTGATCGTCCCCGTCTGGGACGCGAAGAGGATCGCGCCGGCCGCCGCGGACACGGGGAGCATGACCGCGTGGCCCACCGAGTCGAGCGCGGGCACCTTGTCCATCGCGAACTCGACCGCGGCCAGGACAAGCAGTCCATAGAACGCGATGTCCGACGCGAGAGCGTCGTAGGGCGGCGCGAGATGGATGAGGCCCAACCGCGCGAGAAGGCTCACGATCAAGAGGGGCAGGGTGGCGTTCAGGCCGGTGGCTCCGGCCAGGCCGAAGGCTGCCGGGAGCTGCAGCAGGGCCGGGTTCATCAGTTCGTTTCTACCACGAATCAGGCGTCTGCGAGCACCACGTCGAACACGGCGCGCAGGCCGCCATCCGCTTCCTTGGTGAGGGAAACCACGTTGAGCTGGTCGCGGCTCCCAAGCGCCGGGTCGCCGGCGAACTGGATCTCGGTCAGGACCTGGCCCCCGACGGGTCCGCTGACCGCGATGTGGATGTGGGCCGCCGCCGAGGCGTAGTGACCGGGCATCACGGTGAGCAGCTCGTAGTGCCCCTGCGGGTCAGTCCGTACCTGTCCGGTCAGGTAGCAGCAGACCAGTCCGCCGGCGGCATCGACGGGTCCGTAGACACCGTCGGCGGTCACCTGCCAGGCATCCACCGCGGCGCCCGCGAGCGGCCGGCACTTGCCGTCATAAACGGTGCCTGACACGGTCAGTCTCTCACCGCGGGCACCTGCCGCGATCGCGTCGGCGGTCGGGGACAGCTCCTTGCCGGGTCCAAGCCTCGTTCGCGACGGCGCACCGATGGGAACTCGTTCGGCGCCCTGGGAGCGGTCACCGGGCGTGGCTGTGCAACCGGTCCTGGGCGAGTTGCCGGACGAAGGTGGACCCTCAACGCCCGTGCACGCCGCGACCGCGATGAGCACGAGCGCGGCCCTGGCGATCCAATGCATATTCTTCGGTACAACACTGCGCCGGGCGCGGTTCCCGGCGCCTGTGGCTCAGGCCTGGTGACGCCGGGCGCCACGGGCCGGCCTGGCGACAGACTCCCGCACCACCAGCGACACGTCGACGAGCTGATGGCGGCGACGCGCCCGACCGGAGCTTGATGGATTGGCCAGCGCCTGCGTCAGGAGCCGGACCGCGGTGGCGCCGACCTCGTTCATGGGCTGCCGGACCGTGGTCAGGGCTGGGCTCATGTAGCGGGCGACGGGGATATCGTCGTAGCCGATCACAGACACGTCGCCGGGCACGGACACGCCTCTTGACTGAAGCTCGGCGATCGCCCCCAGGGCAAGGAGGTCGCTCTGCGCGAAGACCGCGGTGAAGCGATTGCCCGACCGCATCAGCTCCGACATCGCCGCGCGTCCACCTTCGACCCCCCACTCGCCGGTGCTGGCCACCGCAAGCTGAGCGCCCAGCCCGGCCTTTCGTAGAGCTTCCCGCGCACCCTCCAACCTGGCCTGAGCTGAAGGCCAGTCGAGCGGCCCGGTGATGGTGGCGATCGCCCGGTGGCCGTTCTCGATCAGATGCGTGGTGGCCAGCCGGCCGCCACCCCGGTTGTCGATGTCGACCGAGTGGAGCCTCAACGCCTCGACTCGCGAAGCGATCGCCACCGTGGGAATCGAGTCGGCGATCGCGGCGAGAACGCGCAAGCTGGACCGGCGAAGTCGAGGTCGGGCGACGATAAGGCCGTCGATCCGCCGCTGCTGCATCAGGCGCAGGTATGCCTCTTCGTCTTCAGGAGACCCGTCTTCGACGCTCCCGATGATCAGATAGAAGCCCTGCCGGCGAGCCTCGAGCTCGGCGCCTGCAGCCATCTCGGCGAACGAGTGATCGGAGATGTCGTTGCTCACCACGCCTAGCGTGTGGCTCCGCCGCGAGGAGAGGCTGCGGGCGATGCCGTTGGGCACGTAGTTCAGCTGCCCGATGGCCTGCATCACGTTGGCCCGCGTCGCGTCGGACACGTATCCGTCGGCGTTGATCACGCGAGAGACCGTCTGGTGTGAGACCCCTGCCCTGGCGGCGACCTCCCGGATGGTCGGGCGTCTCGGGCTGGTAGGGCGCTTCACGGCCCTGAATTATGCCGGAGAAGGCGCAGCATAAGTGACCGGTCACATTTTCTTCTTGACAAATGGTCCGGCCCGCTCCACCATGCGGTGTGTTACCGGTCACTTATTCCTCAGGAAAGGCGGAGGCGGGCCGTCCATGAGAGACGGCCTGGGAGAAGAGCGATGAGTCAGGACGACCAGACCCCGAAGGAAAACCCGATGTCGCGCTGGCCGGATTGGCAGCTGACGCGACGCCAGATGATGCAGGGCCTCGGCGCGGCGGGCCTCTCCCTGCCGTCCTTGGCCGCATTTCTCGAGGCGTGCGGTGGCGAGAGCGCGCCCGCCGTCACCACCGTGTCCAAGGACACCACGGGTTCGATCACGATCTGGGGCTGGAAGGACTCGCTCAACGCGCTCAAGCTCGTCGACTCCGACTTCAGCGCCGCCTACCCGAAGATCACCTTCAAGTACGTCGAGCGGCCTCCCGCCGAGACCTACCGCAACATCCAGCTCGCGATCGCCGCCGGCTCCGGCGCGCCTGACGTGGCCTTGATCGAGGACTCGCATCTGCCGCAGTACGTGCACCTGGGCGCGCTCGCCGACATCACCGACTGGGTCAAGCCGTACGTGTCGAAGATCGTGAGCTACAAGTGGGACTGGACCAAGAAGTCGAATCGCTACTACGCCATGCCCTGGGACCCCGGACCGGTGGCCGTCTTCTACCGGCGCGACGTGTTTGACAAGGCGGGGGTCGACCCGGCGTCCCTGGCGACGTGGGAGGACTTCCACCAGGCCGCCAAGACCATCAAGCAAAAGACGGGCGCCTTCATGTGGCAGCAGGCCAAGGCCCGCAACGACGGCCGCCTGTTCGAAACCCTCCTCTGGCAGCGAGGCTCCGGTTACATCGACAGGAACGGCAACGTGATCCTGGACAAGGACCCGAAAGTTCAGTCGACGCTCGAGTACATCGGGCGCTTCTGGACCGACAGCCTGGCGGCCGACCAGGAGGCCTGGACCGACCCCTGGTACAAGGGACAGTCCAGCGGCACGTCGGCCACTGTGATCGACGCCGTCTGGATGGGCACGTTCTTCAAGAGCTTCATCGCGCCCAAAGCGGCCGGCAGCTGGGGGGTATTCATGCTTCCGGTCTGGGAAGCCGGCGGAAGCCGGGCGAGCAACGACGGCGGCTCGGTGCTTGCGATCTTCGAGCAGAGCAGCCAGAAGGATGCGGCGAGGGCGTATGTCGAGTTCCACCTCGGGCGCGACCAGTCGCAACTCCTCATGTACCAGAAGACCGACATCTTCCCGAGCCTCAAGCAGGCGTTCGCGGATCCGTTCTTCCAGGAGGCCGACCCGTACTTCGGCGACCAGAAGGTGCGCTCGCTGTTCGCCGACGTCGCGGCCAAGATCCCCGATGCCGGGATCTACAGCACCGATTACCAGCAGATGAACAGCCTGGCCACGCCCGAGATCCAGAAGTTCGCGCTCGGTCAGCAGAGCGCCCAGCAGGCGCTGGCGAACGCCGCCCGGCTGATTCGCGAGAGAACCCACCGCTCCTGAAGGCCCCTTTCACTTCTTGAGCGGTGCTGGGCCAGGTCCGGCGTAGGGTCCGCCAACCGCCGCAGCAGCCGCTTGCGGCGGGCGAGGTCACAAGCGACGATGACCTCGCTTTGCCTACCCATGCCTGGCGTCAGGCGCTGTGGCGCGGTCGCTGGCCGCTGATTTTCATCTCTCCGTTCTTCATCCTGTTCGCGGTCTTCAACGTCTACCCGATCGCGTTCTCGTTCTGGCTGAGCCTGCACGACTGGCCCGGGCTGGGGCCCATGGATTTCGTCGGCCTGACGAACTATGTCGAACTGAGCCACGACACGATCTTCTGGAACTCGATGCTCAACGCCGCCCTGCTTTTCTTGATCTACGTGCCGGTGATGACCTTTCTTGCCGTCGTCATCGCGGCCGTCCTGAACTCGCGTTTCCTGAAGCTGCAGGGCCTGTGGAGGGCGCTGATCTTCGTCCCCAACATCACCTCGATGGTGGCCGCCGGCTACACATTCAGGCTCATCCTCGACAAGGACAGCGGCGCCCTCAACCACGCGCTGGTGCTCGTCCATGTCTCAGCGGTGCCGTGGCTCGACGACGTCTGGTGGGCGCGCATCTCGCTCGGCCTGCTCATGGTCTGGGCCTGGCTTGGCTACAACACCGTCCTGATGCTCGGCGGGCTGCAGACCATCCCACCGGAGCTCGTCGAAGCGGCCAAGGTCGACGGCGCGACTACGATCCAGGCCTTCCGCCGCATCACCATCCCGCTGCTGCGGCCGATGATCGTCTTCTCGGTAACGATCTCGATCATCGGCACCTTCTCGATGTTCACGGAGCCGTACATCCTCACCCGAGGCGGACCGATCCGCGCGACCGAGACGCCCGTCTACCAGATCTTCACGACGACGTTCCAGGACCTGCGCTTCGGCTACGCCGCGGCGGAGAGTTACGTGTACTTCGCGATCATCGTGGCGGTCACGCTGTTCCAGTTCTGGAGCATCAGCCGCCGGGACCCGGTCCGTTGAGACTCACGTTGGACAGGCCGATCGCCTACGTGGCCATCGTCGCCGTCTGCGCGGTCATGGTCTTTCCGTTCGTCTGGATGCTGAGCTCGTCCCTCAAGCCGTTCTCCGAGATATTCGCCGGCACCACCTTCTTGCCGGAGCACCCCACCCTGGCCAACTATCAGTCGCTCTTTCAACAGAACAACGCAGTCCTCAAGCTCTGGAACAGCTTTTACATCGCGACCGTGGCGACCGCGATCTCCGTCTTCCTGTGCTCGCTCGGCGGCTACGCCTTCGCGAAGTTCCGTTTCCCAGGGCGCGGCCTGCTGTTCAGCCTGATGCTGGCTTCGATGGCGCTGCCGTTCGCAGTCGTCATGGTCCCGCTGTTCGTGATGATGCGCAACGTCTTCCACTGGATCGACACGCCATGGCCGCTGATCATCCCCGGGGCGGCCAACGCATTCGGCATCTTCTTCATGCGCCAGTACATGCTGTCGGTCCCCGACGAGATGCTGGACGCGGCGAGGGTCGACGGCGCGAGCGAGTTCGGCATCTTCTGGCGGATCGTGCTCCCCACCTCGATCCCCGGCCTGATCAGCCTCTCGATCATCTTCTTCATGAGCTCCTGGAACAACTTCCTGTGGCCGCTCGCGATCCTGCACTCGGACTCGGCGCAGACGGTGCCGGTCATGCTCAACAGCCTGCAGGGTCCACCCGGCCGCACCGCGTTCGATGTGCTGATGGCGGGCTCCGTCGTGAGCGTGCTTCCGATGCTGGCCCTCTTCCTGGTCCTGCAGCGGCGCCTGGTGGCCGGGATCACGAGCGGCGCCATCAAAGGCTGACGTAATTGGCAGCCAAAGAAATCCGACTCGGCGTCGCGTACTACCCGGAGCAGTGGCCGCGGAGCCGGTGGCCCACCGACGCCCGGATGATGGCCGAGGCCGGCCTCGTGGTGGCGAGGGTCGGCGAGTTCGCGTGGTCGGCGCTGGAACCCGAGGCAGGCCGCTTCGAGCTGGACTGGCTCGACGAGGCGGTCGGGGTGCTCGCCGCCTCAGGCCTCGAGGTCGTGCTCGGCACGCCGACGGCGGCTCCTCCGGCCTGGCTGGTCGAGGCCAACCCCGAGATCCTTCCGGTCGACATCGACGGCCACAAGCATCGGTTCGGAAACCGCAGGCACTACTGTCCCAACCAGCCCGCCTTCCATGCGGCCACCGAGCGGGTGGTCGACGCGCTGGCCCGACGCTTCGGCGGCGACTCACGCGTGGTCGGCTGGCAGGTCGACAACGAGTTCGGCGGCCGGTGCTACTGCGATCGGTGTCGGGCTCGTTTCAGAGAGTGGCTTCGTGAGCGATATGGGTCGCTCGAGCGTGTGAACGAGGCGTGGGGTACGGCCTTCTGGAGCCAGACCTACACGTCGTGGGACCACGTTCCAGTCCCCCAGCGCGAGCCCCTCGACCCGAACCCAAGCCTGGCCCTCGAGTACAGGCGCTTCATATCGGACAGCTACGTGCGTTACCAGCGCCTGCAGACGTCCATCGTGCGCGCCCAGACGAGGGATCAGTTCCTGACCCACAACCTGATGGGCTTCAAATTCGCCGAGATCGATTACCGCAAGCTGGCGGCCGACCTCGACCTCGTGAGCTGGGACAACTACCCGGGCCTCGATCCGCACGCCGGCCACCTCGCGCCCGCGCTGGGCGCGGACGCGATGCGAGGGCTGAAGCGCCAGAAGACATGGGTCATGGAGCAGCAGGCGGGGCCCGTCGGCTGGGGGACGATGCTCTCGCCGGCGCCGGCCCAGGTTCGCCTCTGGACCTACCAGGCCGTCGCCCATGGCGCCGAGGCCGTGCTCTTCTTCCGCTGGCGCACCGCGCGCTTCGGCACCGAGCAGCACTGGCACGGAATCCTGGACGCGGATGGCACCGCCCGAGGGCGCTACCGAGAGGTGCGCGCGCTGAGCTCAGAGCTGCGCAGGGTAAGCCATCAGCTCTCCGCCGCCACCCCCCTCGCCCACGTCGCGCTTCTCCACGATTACGACTCGCGCTTCGCCCTCCAGGTCCAGCCCACCAACGGTGCGCTCGGGTACGAGTCCACAGTGCTGGGGCACTACCAGGCGCTGCGCGGGCTTGGGCTCGGCGTCGACGTGCTGCCGGACGCCAACGAGCTCGAGCGCTACCGGCTCATCGTGGCGCCGAACATCGTCGTCGTCGATCGGGAGCTTGCATCAGCACTCGCGGCGTATGTGGACGGAGGTGGAACCCTCGTCCTGGCGCCGCGGACGGCGGTCAAGGACCGCTTCAACGTCACTCCCGAGCGGGTCCTCCCGGCGTGGCTCGACGGTCTCTGCGGGGTCCGCGTGCTCGACTACCAGAGCGTCATCGGTGACGGCGATGTTCGCCTGGAAGGGCCATCCATCAAAGGTGCGTTTCGGGGCTGGTACGAGGAGCTCGAGCTGGACGGCGCACAGGCCCTCGCGACCTACGCGGACGGCGCCTTTGCGGGCTCGCCGGCCGTCGCCGAACGCAGAGCAGGTGAAGGCCGCGCGCTCTACCTGGGAGGCGCCGCGACCCCGCCCACCCTGGGACGGCTGTACCGGCTCCTAGGCGGGCAGCTGGGACTGCCCCTGCTCGAGGTTCCTGAAGGCCTGGAGGTGGTGCCGCTCGAAGGCGCCGGGGATGGTGAGCTGCTGGTGCTGCTCAACCATTCGGACCGCGAGCAGCGGCTGGCCTGGAAGGGATCTCGGTGGCACGACCACCTGACGGGTGCGAGCGGTGGTGGAGCCTTCGCCCTCGGACCTCACGGAGTGGCCGTGCTCGAGGTCGTCCGATGAAGATCGCCGAGGTCACCCCCCTCGTCATGGGGACGGAGTGGCGCAACCTGACCATGGTCAAAGTCCGCACCGACGAGGGCCTGGTCGGCGTCGGCGAGGTGCGTATGGTGAACCACACCCAGGCGCTGCTCGGCTACCTCGAGCATGCGATCCCAAGCCACGTCCTCGGCGCCGATCCCTTCGATGTCGAAGCGCTCGTGCAGCGCATGTGGCGCACCGACTACGAGCGCGCGGGAGCGATCGTGATGTCCGGGATCAGCGCCATCGAGATCGCTTGCTGGGACATCATCGGCAAGGCGGTCGGGCTGCCCGTCTTCAAGCTGATGGGCGGTGCGGTCCGCGACCGCATCAAGGCCTACGCCAACGGGTGGTACACAGTCGAACGGACACCGGACGAGTTCCACGCCGCCGCGCGGCAAGTCGTGGCCAGGGGCTATCTGGCGCTCAAGCTCGATCCGTTTGGCGCGGGCACCTCCGAACTGGCGCCCGACGAACTGAGGCGAGCCGTCGGCCTGGTCGAGGCGGTCCGGGACGCGATCGGCCCTGACAATGAGCTCCTGGTGGAGATGCACGGCCGGTTCACTCCCGCGACGGCGGTGTCCATAGCACGAGAGCTCGAGCCATACCGCCCGTCGTGGATCGAGGAACCGGTGCCGCCCGAGAACCTCAAGGCCCTGGCCAGGGTGGCGAAGCAGGTGACAATCCCGGTCGCCACCGGAGAGCGCATCCATGTCCGGCACGAGTTCCGCGAGCTGTTCGAGCTCGAGGCGGCCGATATCGTGCAGCCGGACATCACGACCGTCGGCGGGCTCCTGGAGACCAGGAAGATCGCGGCGTGGGCCGACGTCCACTACGTGCTCCTGGCGCCGCACAACGTCGGCGGACCCATCTCCACCGCCGCCGCCCTGCATCTCGCCGCAGGCACCACGAACTTCAAGATCCAGGAGCACTTCAACGACTTCACCGAGGCGGCAGTCAAGGAATCGGCGCCTGGCAACCCGGAGGTCGTCGACGGCTGCTTCGCGCTGCCCCAGGGTCCCGGCCTGGGAGTGACGCTGCGTGAGGAGGTCGTGGCCGAGCACCCCGCCCGCCGCCTTCACTTCAATCTCTTCCAGGACGAGTGGCACCTGCGGCACGCGGTCCAGTGACGATGCGCGCAGTGGTCGTGGAGCGCGCCGGCAACGCCCGGCTGTCGGAGCTGGCCGTCCCCGAGCCGAACGCGGTCGAAGTCCTGGTCAGGGTGGCGGCCGCCGGCATCTGCGGCTCCGACCTCGACATCCTGCGTGGTACGCGGCCCGCAGCGTACGTCCGGTATCCCGTCGTGCCGGGACACGAGTGGGCGGGCACCGTGGTGAAGGTCGGCACCGACGTGAGGGGCATAGCCGTGGGCGATCGCATCGTCGCCGAAGGGTTTCGCAGCTGCGGGGTCTGCGACAGATGCCGCGAGGGACGGACCAACCTCTGTGCGGCCGACTACGCCGAGACGGGCTTCACCCACCAGGGCGCGTTCGCGGAGTACGTCAGCGTCCCGGCACACCTCGTCCACGTCCTGCCGGCCGGGGCCGACCTCGAGGCCGCAGCACTCCTCGAGCCGGCGGCCTGCGTCGCGTGCGGGCTGCTGGAGGCTGACCTGCGTCCAGGGCTTCGGACCGCGGTGGTCGGAGCGGGGGCGCTGGGTCTGCTCGCGGTTTCGATCCTGCGCCTGACCTCGCCAAGCTACCTCGCTCTGATCGGCAGCCGGCAGGCACGCCTCGACCTCGGCCGGCGAGTGGGCGCGGACGACGCGTTCGACGTCAACACTGAATCGCTTGACTCGCTCCGCGAGAGCTTCGACCTCGTCTTCGAGGCTGCCAACCGACCCCAGGCGGCGGTGACGGCGCTGGAGGCCGCGCGCCGCGGAGGGACCGTGATCCTGGAGGGGATCTCCAGCGCGGTTGATCCGGCGATCCGGGCGGACGCCATCACGCTCAAGCACCTGCGGGTACAGGGGATCTTCGGAGCTTCCGGCGCCGCCTGGACCTGGGCGGTCGAGCTGTTCGCCAGCGGCCGGTTGCCCCTGCGGGAGTTGATCAGCCATCGCTTTGCCCTCGAGGACTTCGAGTCGGCCTTCGGCATGCTCGAAGACCGCCAGGGCGGCGCGGTCAAGGTCGAGCTCGTGCCGTGACGAGCTCCACCGTCCGTTTCCTCTGGCTCGGACAGAGCGGCTTTTTGATCCGCATCGGCGGGGCGAACGTCCTGGTCGATGCGTTCCTCGCCCCCCACCCGGACCGCCGGGTCGCATCGGAGCTCCCGCCCGCTGACGCCCGGTCGCTCGACGTCATCGCCTGCACGCACGAACACCTGGACCACCTCGACCGCGACTGCCTGCCAGTCCTCTGCGCTTCTTCTCCGGATGCCAGGGTCGTCGTGCCCGAACCGGTGGCAGATATGGTCACCGAGCTGGGCGTGGCCGAAGGGCGAGTGGTGGGGATGCAGCCCGACCGCCCGGTCCAGCTCGCCGGGATCACGATCCACGCCATTCCCGCATGTCACGGCCTGCATCCCGCCGATGCGTACTCGTTCGGCAAGGAGATGTCGGACGGGCGGTATCGCTTCCTTGGTTTCGTGTTCCAGGGCGCGGGCGTCGCCGTCTATCACGCCGGCGACACGATCGGCTACGAGGACCTGGCGCGGCGCCTTCGCGACCTGCGCGTGGACGTGGCCTTGCTGCCGATCAACGGGCGCGACGCGACGCGCGAGGCGCTGGACATCGTCGGCAACATGGACGGCGAGGAGGCAGCGGCGCTCGCGATCGAATCCGGCGCCGATGTCGTGGTGCCGATGCACTACGACATGTTCGCGGCGAATCCGGGCGACCCGGCGCTCCTGGTCGCCGCCGTCCAACGACTGGGCGGCAAGGTCAATGTCGTGGTCCCCGCCCGCGGCCGGCCATTCACATACACGCGACCATGACCCGTTCGCGCGAGGTGTTGAAGGCGATGGGCCTGCCACAAGGGGACCTGCACGCCCTTCCCGACTCCTCCAAACGTTTCCCCGACGGGGCGCAGTACCGGATCGAGATCCCGAGCACGGAGGGACCGGAGTGTCTGCGCGCGGTGCTCGAAGAGGCTCACCGCCTGTCCGTGAAGGTGCACCGCGTCTCGCAGGGCAGCGGCGTGTTCCTGCAGACGGACGCCGAGCTGGACGAGATGGCGGGGGCGGCCGCTGACGCACGCGTCGAGGTGAGCTTGTTTGCGCGCCCCAACGCCGGTTGGGACACATCGGCGATGGCGCGCTCGCCCGCGGGGGCAGCCATGGCGTCCACGGCACGCGGTCAGGACCAGCTGATTGCGTGCATCGACGACGCGTGTCGCGCGGCGGAGCACGGCTTTCGCAGCGTGCTCGTCGCCGACCTCGGCGTGCTTGCCGTCTTCGATGCCGCGCGGCGCACCGGGGCGCTTCCGCCCAACATGCAGGCGAAGGTCTCGGTGATGCTCCCGGCGGCGAACGCGGCTGCTGCGCAGGTCATCGAGCGCCTGGGCGCGAGCACCCTCAACCTGCCGACGGACCTGACCCTGCCGCAGATCGCCGCCATTCGCGCCGCGATCGACATCCCGCTCGACATCTATGTCGAAGCGCCTGACAATCTTGGCGGCTTCATCCGCCTGCACGAGATTCCCGAGATCATTCGCGTGGCCGCGCCCGTGTACATCAAATTCGGCTTGCGCAACGCACCCGACATCTATCCGGCGGGAAGCCATCTCATGTCGACCGCGGTTGCCCTGAGCCGCGAACGAGTGCGAAGGGCCAGGCTGGGTCTTGATCTCCTGACCCGTTCCGGCGCCACGGCGCGCATGTCCGAGCTTGGCGCCGATGGGTTGGCGGTGCCGGTCAGGGCGAAGGCGGAGTCGAGACCAGGCCCGAACTAAACGCGATAGGGCGAGGGCGGCCCCGGGGGCAGGTACGGCGTGGGGTCGACCGGCTTCTGCGCGATCCGAAGCTCGAAGTGCAGGTGGGGACCCGTCGAGTTGCCCGTCGATCCCTCGAGCCCTACCGGTGTGCCCTGCGTCACCCGCTGGCCGGCCTTGACAAGGATCGACGAGAGGTGGCCGTAAAGGGTGTCGAAGCCACCCGCGTGCGCGATCACGACGTAGTTGCCGTAGCCGCTGCTAGAGGAGCCAACCAGCGCGACCACACCGTCGTCGGCGGCGAACACCGGCGAGCCGAAGGGCTCGACCATGTCGATGCCGGTGTGGAAGTGCGGGTAACGGCCGTAAGGCGGCTCGAACCAGTACGTGGACGGCCCAAACGGCTGCGAGATCGCGGCCTGCGGCTCGGGCCAGATGAAGCGGTACTTGGTCGAGTGACCTGCGCTGGTCGGGATCTGGCCGACATCGTTGGACTCGAGCCAGAACTGCAGCTGAGTCCAGACAGCCTGCATCGCGGCGGCGATGATCTCGTCCTGCTGCTGCTGCAGCATCTCGGTCACGGCTTGCGCGAGCTGGGTTGACTGCCGGTTCAAGCGGACGAGCTCAGAGCGCGTCTGACGGATCTTCAGGTCCAGCTGCGCCATCGACTTCTGCTGCTGCGCCTGCAGGGCCTTCAGCTTGGACAGTTGCGTGTTGAGCTCATCGCGGTGCGCGACCTGGTCGTCCCGCGCGGCCTGTTCGACCTCCTGCTCGAGCTGGAGCTGGGCGATGTCGCCCGCGAGAGACTTCTTGAGGTCGGCTGCACGCGACCCGGCCACGTTGAGGTCGGCGACACGCGTGAAAAGGTCACTCAGGCTCCGCGACTGCGCGAGCACGAGCAGGACCGAGGTCGGCGATTCGTACACGCCACGCGCGAGCTGCCGGATCTGGGCGCGTTCGGTGGCGATCCGCCGGGTGAGGTAAGCCTGCCGTTCCTGCGCCGCCGCGATCTGGGCGTCGAGGTCGGCGATCTTCGCCTGGACGTCGTCGACCTTGGCCTGGACCTCCTGCTGCTGCGCCGCGTTCGTCTGCAGCGACTGGCGGAGCTGCTGCTGGGCGGCCAGCGCATCCGCGAGGTTGCTGCCCAGCTGCGCCCGGATCTGGTCGATGGTCGCGAGCTGCTGCTGCGGGTTGGCCGGCGCGCTGTCGGCGGTGGCCGGCTGGCGGTCGGCCCCGAGGACCAGGAACGACAGCATGAGCGCCAACAGCCACCGCCTCACGTCTCCATGTGCCTCCGCAGGCTCAACATGGACGACCCCGAGCCAAGTCCGAGACCCACCGCGAGAACGATCGCGCCGGTGATCGCGGCGACCGT
Organism: Candidatus Dormiibacterota bacterium; assembly: GCA_036395015.1. GTDB lineage: Bacteria > Chloroflexota > Dormibacteria > Dormibacterales > Dormibacteraceae > 40CM-4-65-16. Next base: position 12,926 of record DASWDZ010000133.1, read on the forward strand.
GGTCGTGACGCCTGGCGCGAACTGGGTGAAGGAGCCAGAGGTCCCGGCGATGCCCGCCATCGCCAGTCCGAACGTGATCACTCCGGCCGCCGCGCCCGCCAGAGCGCCGGTGATCGCACCTTCGACCACGAAGGGGCCGCGCACCATCCAGCGCGGCGCGCCCACCAGCTGCATGACCGTGATCTCGTCGCGCCGGGCGTGGATCGCGGCCTTGATGCTGTTCATGGTCACGGTGACCGCGACGAACGCGAGCAGGCCGACGAATGCAAAGCCCGCCACCGCGATTCCGAACAGCGCCGCCTGCAGGCGCTGGTAGGCGCCCCGGTCATAGGAAGTCGGAGAGAGCGGGTCAACGACGCTCTCGTCGCGGACCAGCGCATCGATGGCCCCGACGTCGTTGATGTTCTTGACCTGCACGTCGAGGCTCGCCGGAAACGGGTTGCTCTCGCTGGCGTTCGCAAGCTCGGGAAGGCCGGGGATGCTCTGCGCGCGCGCCAGGGCCTCCGCCTTCGACACGTACGTGACCCGGGCCACGCGAGGGTCGGCGGCCAGCCGGTTCCACAGCGCGGTGACGTCCGGCTCGGAGGCGTCGTCCCGCAGGTACACGTGGAGGAGCGATGCTTCGCGAGCCTGCACCTGCTCGAGGTTGTGGAGGGCGAATCCGGTCAGGCCGACGAGACCTGACATCAGCAGCAGTACCGTCATCGAGCCGAGCGCGGGCGCGGTGCTGCCGATGTTCCGGACCCAGCTTCGGGCCGCGCCTCCGAAGACGTAGCGCACGAGGTTGGACGCGACCACCAGGATCACGTGGTGCCGGCGGAAGTGAGCCTTCACGACAACGCCAGCCACGCCATCCTCCCCGTCTGCCCATCCGGTTGGTCGCGCACCAGCCGGCCGTCGACCAGGGTCACGACCCGGCGCTGGAGGCGGGTGACGATCTCGATGTTGTGGCTGGCCACGAGCACGCATGTCCCCCACGCGGCGATGTCCTCGAACAGGTCCATGATCTCCAGGGCCGTGTCCTGGTCGAGGTTGCCCGTGGGCTCGTCCGCGATCAGGACCGGCGGCTGGGCGACCACCGCCCGGGCGATGGCGACTCGCTGCTGCTGGCCGCCGGACAGCTCGTTGGGAAAGGCGTCTCCCCGGTTGCCGAGCCCGACTGCGTCGAGGGCGTCGAGCGAACGGTCCCTGGCCTCGTCGTCCGAGATCCGCAGGTCGACCACCTGCAGCCCGAAGGCCACGTTCTCGATCGCGGTCAGCCGCGGTAGGAGCTTGTAGTCCTGGAACACCACGCCGACGCGACGCCGGAGACTGGCCACGCGCGACGACTTCAGGCGGTGCGCCGCGATGCCGTCGACCCAGACCTTACCGGCGGTGGGCCGGATCTCGCGGTTGATCAGCTTCAGGAGGGTCGTCTTGCCGGCGCCGCTCGGTCCGACCAGGAAGGTGAGCGTGCCGGGGTGGAGGGCGAGGTCGACACGGTCGAGGGCAAGCCGGGACCCATAGCTCCGGCTTGAGCCGATGAGCTCGACGATCGGTTGGCGCTCAGGCGCGATTGGGCGCACTTCTCCCCTGGCGAGTAACGGGGAACTGGCTCCAATCCGGCGCCATTATTGGAAGACGCGAGCGAAAAGCCGTGGTTCAGGCGGTCGGGTCAGCCTCCACAGACCGGGCCGTTGAAGAACCACGGGAGGCAGAGCTGCGGGAGCATCACCGCCCACAGCGTCAGCAGGGCGATGATCCCGAGACCCGCCATCCACAGCGTCCCGGTGACCGCGTTTCGCTTCGGCGCCGGCCACGAGGGCCACCCGAGGCGTCGAGCCAGGCTCGGACCGAGCCGCGCGTCGACCAGGGGCCAGACGACGAGCGCGACGACCAGCCCCAGGGGGACGAGGATCTCGGTGATCAGGGCCGGGCCCAGCTTCACGAACTGGAACAGGGCGAGGAAGTACCACTCCGGCCGCGGGTTGATCGCCAGGCGCGGGTCGGCGGCCGGGCCGAGCTGGAGGACCGGCTGCCCGAGGACGGCAAGCAGGCCGAGGGTCACCAGGACCGCCATGGCCAGGATCGGGTAGGGCCAGAAGTGGTCGGGAAAGTAGGGGTGCGTCTTGTCCGCGGGCATGTCCTCGGTGAAGTGGCGGCCGATCGGGCCGAATGCCAGCGCCGCCAGCGCGAAAAGGGCCTGCAGCGCCTTCACGCGGGCTCCGAGGGCCCCTGCCAGCGCGTGATCCGGAAGTGAAGGTAGAGCAAAAGGCTGATGGACGCGGGCAGCAGGAAGACGTGGGCCATGAAGAAGCGCAGCAGCGTGGCCGGCCCCACGAGCGGTCCGCCCTGCAGCACGTACCGGATGAACTCGCTCACGCCCTGCGGCAGCACGGCCGCGCCCGAGGCGATCGACAGCTCACGGCCCCGCGCCAGGTAGGAGTTAGCGTCCCACGGCAGCAGCGACCCGGTGAAGCTGAACAGGATGATGACGAGGAAGATCAGCACCCCGACCATCCAGTTGAGCTCGCGAGGGGCTCGGTAGCCGCCGTTCCAGAAGACGAACGTCATGTGGAGAAGGGCGATGACGATGAGCAGGTTGGCGCCCCAGAAGTGAACCCCGCGGACGAGCCAGCCGAGGTAGACCGAGTGCTGGATGAAGACGACGCTGGTGTACGCGGGTGCCGGGTTCCCTGAGCCGTCCGGCACGTAATAGAGGCCGAGGAGGAATCCGGTCACGAACTCGACCACGATCAGCATCGTGGCCACGCCCCCGAGGTAGCGGTAGAGCGCCGTCGCGTAGTTGGGGACGCGGTGGTCGAGCTCGGCCTCGACCGCGGCGGAAATTGGAACGCGCTGGTCGAGCCAGCGCACCAATCGGCTCTCCTCAGCCACTCTTGCGGTCGAGGATCTGGAGGAGGTTGTGCGCGGCCAGCTCGATCTCCTTGTGACGCCACTCCGCGGCCCGGTAGTGACAGGCGATCAGGCCCGATCGGTGGACGCGCCGAAGGTCACCGTAGACAAAGGCGTAGCGCGCTTTGGTCTCGTCGGCGGCTCCCTCGGTCAGGCCGAGATGCCACTCCGCGTACTCGGCCCACGAGTGGGTCTTGAGAAACGCGTTCTCGTCGTCCGCCCGAGGCTGAACCTCGTCCCACTCGCTGCCGAGGACGTACTGGCGCGCCTCGATCAGGCGCCTGGCGTGAGCCACGGCGCGCCTGTTGAGGGAGTACGACGCCATGCGATCAGTATGGTCAGGCCGGCGTCGCGAGCGCTTAGTTCAAGGCTGTCATGGAGATTCCGACGTGTCGATGGCGGCCCGGTTGGTGTCGGAGTCCAGGCTGTTGATGTAGTCGACGATCTCATCCTCCGAGGCACCGTTGGCGAGCATCTCGCGAACCGTGCCTCGCGCTTCGTTACGCAGACTCGCGATGAATCTCTCGATCTCCTCGTCGCTCGCTCCTTCGGGTGGGACCAGGTAGCTCATGAGACGAGCGTACGAGCCGCGTCAGCCCAGGAACAGGCCCGACACGACCGCGTTCAGTCCGGCGGTACGGGTCACCGTGATGCTCACCGTGCCTCCCGCAGCAACGTTGATGGGGACGTTGACCCAGGCGCCCTGGCTGAAGTCGCTGGTGATGTTGGCCGTCCGCGGACCGGAGCCGTCGTTGACGGTCACATTCTCCCGCCGGCCGAGGCTGTCCCAGTCGACGACGTAGACGTGCAACGTGCCGCTGTAGGCGCTGGTGAAGGTGAGCCCGAGCCTCACCTGGTTGTCATCGAAGAAGCAGGAGGCCCGCCGGGTGCCCGCGTCGGGGCTCTGGAGGGCCCGCACATCGCTCGTCCCGCTGCTCCACTGGTAGCGGCCGCCCTGGTCGAGGACCAGGCTGGACTGAGGGAGCGATACCAGGTCGCTGCCCGCGTTCCAGTTCAGCAATGCGTAGCCGCCTGCGCCGTAGGTCCCCACCCAGGTCCCCTGCGGCGACCGGCTGTACGGGAGCCCGGCCAGGGTGGTGGCCGAGGCCACGTTGGAGGGTGCGGAGTCGCCCACGCTGTTGCCGGCCAGCACCCGGTAGTAGTAGGTCGTGGACGGGGCCAACCCCGTGTCGCTGAAGCTGGTCGTGCTGCTCGTCCCCACCTGGCTCCAGGCGCTGCTGCCGTCGGGCGATCGCTGGATCTTGTAGGTGGTGGCCCCGCTGGAGGCATTCCAGCTGAGGTTGATCTGGGACGAGTTGACGGCGCTGGCGCTCAGGCCAGTCGGTGGCACGGTCGGCGTGGGCGCGCCGCCGAGGAAGATTCCGGACACCACCGCGTTCACGCCCGCGGTCCGGGTGACGGTGATCGCCGCCGTGCCGCCGGCAGCCACGTTGATGGGGACGTTGACCCAGGCGCCCTGACTGAAGTCGGTGGTGATGTTGGCCGTCCGCGGACCCGAGCCGTCGTTGACGGTCACGTTCTCCCGCCGGCCCAGGCTGTCCCAGTCCACGACGTAGATGTGCAGGGTGCCGCTGTACGCGGTCGCGAAGTTGAGACGGAGGCGGACTTCGCTGCCGTCGCAGAAACATGCCGCGCGGCGGGTGCTCGCGTCGGGGCCCTGGAGCGCCCGCACATCGCTCGTCCCGCCGCTCCACTGGTAGCGGCCGCCCTGGTCGAAGACCAGGGTGGACTGGGGCAGCGATATCAAGTCCGTGCCCCCGTTCCAGTTGAGCAGCGCGTAGCCGTCGGCGCCGTAGGTGCCAACCCAGGTCCCCTGCGGCGACTGGCTGTAGCCGAGTCCGGCCGGGGTCGTCGCCGAGGCCACGTTGGAGGGAGCCGAGTCGCCCACGCTGTTGCTGGCCAGGACCCGATAGAAGTAGGTCGTCGACGGACTGAGCCCGGAGTCGGTGAAGCTGGTCGTGCTGCTCGCCCCCACCTGGCTCCAACCTGTGCTGCCGTCGGGCGATCGCTGCACCTTGTAGGAGGTGGCCCCGCCGGAGGCGTTCCAGCTCAGGCTGATCTGAGACGCGCTGGAAGCGCTTGCGACCAGCCCGGTCGGCGGCGCCGGCATGGTCGGCGCCCCGCCCAGGAACAGGCCCGACACGACCGCGTTCATGCCCGCGGTGCGGGTCACGGTGACGGTCACCGTCCCCCCCGCGGCGACGCTGATGGGGACGTTGACCCAGGCGCCCTGGCTGAAGTCGGTGGTGATGTTCGCCGTGCGCGGTCCGGAGCCATCGTTGACGGTCACGTTCTCCCGCCGGCCCAGGCTGTCCCAGTCCACGACATAGACGTGCAAGGCGCCGCTGTAGGCGGTCGAGAAGCTGAGACGCATGCGGACTTCGCTGCCGTCGTAGAAACAGGCCGCGCGCCGGGTGGAGGCGTCCGGGCTCTGCAAGGCACGCACATCGCTCGTCCCGCTGCTCCACTGGAAGCGTGAGCCCTGGTCGAGGGCCAGGCTTGACTGAGGCAGCGAGGCCAGGTCCGTGCCGCCGTTCCAGTTGAGCAGCGCGTAGCCGTCGCCGCCGTAGGTGCCCACCCAGCTGCCCTGCGGCGATTGGCTGTAACCGAGTCCGGCCGGGGTCGTCGCGGAGGCCACGTTGGAGGGCGCCGAGTCGCCCACGCTGTTGCTGGCCAGCACGCGATAGAAGTAGGTCGTGGACGGGTTCAGCCCGGAGTCGGTGAAGGTCGTGGTGCTGCTCGTCCCGACCTGGCTCCAGCCCGAGGTTCCGTCGGCTGAGCGCTGCACCTTGTAGGTGCCGGCCCCGCTGGAGGCGTTCCAGGTGAGGCTGATCTGAGACGCGCTGACGGCGCTCGCGACAAGCCCGGTCGGAGGCGCCGGCATCGCCGGCGCGCCGCCGAGGAAGATGCCCGACAGGACCGCGTTGCGGCCGCCGGTATGCGTCACCGTCACCGCCACCGTGCCTCCCGCGGCGACGTTGATGGTGGCGTTGACCCAGGCGCCCTGGCTGAAGTCGGTGCTGATGGTGGCCGTGCGCGGGCCCGAGCCGTCGTCCACGGTCACGTTCTCCCGACGCCCCAGGCTGTCCCAGTCCACCGCATAGAGGTGGAGGCTGCCGCTGTACGCGCTCGTGAAGGTGAGTCGAAGCCGGATCTGGTTGTCGTCCGAGAAGCAGGCGGCGCGCCGGGTGCCGGCGTCCGGGCTCTGCAACGCACGCACCTCGCTCGTCCCACTGCTCCACACGAAGCGAGAGCCCTGGTCGAAGACCAAAGTGGACTGAGGCAGGGAGACCAGGTCTGTGCCCCCGTTCCAGTTCAGCAGCGCGTAGCCGTCGCCGCCGTAGGTGCCCACCCAGCTGCCCTGCGGCGGCTGGCTGTACGGGAGCCCGGCGGGAGTCGTCGCCGAGGCCACGTTGGAGGGCGCGGAGTCGCCGACGCTGTTGCTGGCGACGACCCGGTAGTAATAGGTCGTCGATGGGCTCAGCCCTGAGTCGGTGAAGGTGGTGGTGCTGCTGGTCCCGACCTGGGTCCAGCCGCTGCTGCCGTCCGCTGAGCGCTGGGCCTTGTAGGACGTCGCACCACTGGCGACGTTCCAGCTGAGTGCGATCTGCGAAGAGCTGACCGCGCTCGCGCTCAGACCGGTCGGCGAGGCCGGGGGCGCCGGCGGAGTCCCATTCGTCGTGATGGCGAAGTTCTGCGTCGTCCACTGGGCCAGGCCGAAGACCCACGGACCGGTGATCTGGTTGCTGCCCCAGACCACCCCCGGGTTCACGGGATCGGGCGTGGCGCCGGAGTAGTCGCCCCAGCGGCACGGGTTGGAGGTGCAGTTGCCCTGGAACAGGATCTCCTGGGTGGCATCGCTGCTCGAGCCCAGGAGCACCTCGCCTGCGTCCATCTGGCCGAGCGGCGTCGTCTTCGTCCTGGTCTGGGCCCCGATCTGCGCCAGCAGCGAGGAGCTTCCGCGGTTGTACTCGATCATCGCGTCGTCGCCCGAAGACGACGGCGAGACGGCCGCGTTCCAGTAGAAGTCGGTCGTGCTTGCGAGCTGGCCCAGCTGGCGAACGGTCAGAGAACCGGGCAGGAACTCATACCACCGAACCATCGAGCGACCGGAGCTCCCGACCGTGTGCTGGGTCCAGACCGCTTCGGCGCCGGCGCTCGGATCGAACAGCGCCACCGCCTGCGTGAGCCGGCCGTCGAGGCTGTCGATCAAGTAGCTCGTGCCGGGCTGGGGCACGTTCGGTGGCACGCTGTAGGTGCCGACCGAGATGTCGCCGTCCGCCACCAGCGCCGGCCCCGGCGCCATGTGCCAGACCATCACCTTCGACTGGGGGCTGACCGAGGGGTCGTGCGCGGCGACGACGAAGCCACCGGCGGAGGAGTCGGCGGTGTTGGCGGGCACCGGTGTCGCGGCGAGCGTGCCGTCCGAGTTCTTCAAGAGGTGGGTCGCGTCGGCAAAGTGCGAAGTCGTGACCGATCCGCTGCACGTGGACTGGCTCGCGGCCGGCTTGGGGATAGCCCAGACGTCGGCGGTAACGAAGGGCAGCGCCGGTTTCCTCGTGTCGAAGACGTTCGTCCCGATCATCACGAAGTTCGCGTCGTGTCCGAGCTTCGGGTAGTCGGGGAAGTTGGTGCCCGTCTGCACCCCGTAGCGGCACCAGCCCCCCGCGAGATCGCTCGGATCCGCGGTTTTCGACCATCCGAACAGGATGTAGGAGTTGTTCAGGTTCGAGGTGAAGCCGATCGCGGCGTAGAACCAGCGGTTGCCCTGCGGGTCCCACTGGACCTGTGGATCGCTGGTCAGCAGGCCGGACGGCGCCGCGGTGAAGGTGCCGAGGTCGGTCGAGCCCAGCGGGTTGAGGTTGTTCCGGTCGAAGACGCCGACCAGCTGATTCACGACCTCCAGGTACCTGGTCGGCCCGATCGCGCCGGTGGAGTCGGGTGGCGTCGGCTGGTATCCCTCGTCGGCGGCCGACAGTCCGGGGCTGTTCAGCCCGTTGAACAGCGCGGGTGATGTCGGCGCCGGTGCCGGGGGCGGCGGTGACTCACCGCCGGATTCGGCGGCCGCCTTGAGCTTGGCCTTGCGAAGAGCCGCGGGGTTCAAACCCAGGAACTGCTTCGAGTGGTTGCCCGGCGGTCGCTGCCGGTGCTTGCTGGGGGTCATCAGCGCGGCCTGTACCTGGCCGACAGGTCCGATGTTGACGCCGGCAACCGGACGCGCAACTGGGGTGGCCGGCGCCGCCGCCACCGCGGTGGCGGGGGCTGCGAGCGCGGCGCAGACCGCGATCGCGAGTGCGGCCAGGCGACGATCTGCCCAGGTGCGGCCCACAAGCACTCCTAACGCGCTCCCCGTGGCGGATTTGCGGTGTAGATCGCTGATTATGGGCCACGCGTGCTGCTTTTTACTTAACAAAAATCAACAGGGAGACCCGCGATGTAGGCCAGGCTCGACTCGGTGTCCCGGGTCGGGAGGTACTCGAGGCCCAGCAACCCCGAGTAGCCGGCCGCACGCAATGCGGCCAGCTGGCGAGGCCAGTCGATGCCACCCGTGCCCGGCTCGTGCCGCCCGGGCACATCCGCGATGTGGACGTGCCCGACCAGGTCTCCAGCACCATCGAGCACGGTCGCCGGGTCTTCACCCATCACGACCGCGTGATAGACGTCGAAGAGCAGTCTCGCCGCAGGATGGCCGACTCTGCGAATCACGTCCAGGCCCTCGGCAGTCGAGTCCAGGAAGTAGCCCTTGTGGTCGACGCGCGTGTTGAGCGGCTCGAGCAGCAGCCGCACCCCCGAGGCCGCGGCGATCGGTGCCGCCTGCTGGAGCGCATCCACGATCGCGTCGGCCTGAGACCGCCGATCAACCCCGGGCATCGCGTCGCCTGAGAGCACGATCAGGTTGCGGGCGCCGAGGCGCGCCGCCAGGTCGGCCGACCGCCTCACTCCTTGAAGAAAGTCGGCGTGGGTGGCCGCATCGACCAACCGACCGGTCGGCTCTGAGACGAATGCCGTGATCGAGATGCCGTTGTCGCTCGCGGCCCGCTGGAGCGCTTCGACGTCCTTGTCGGTCGTCGCCCAGAACTCGACCTGCTGGAAACCGGCCATGGCGGCGGCACGGAATCGATCCGGGAATGCGCGACCGCCTTCGGCGAAGAGCCACTCGATGCAGGGCGAGAATGTCGTCTTCACCCACCGTAGGTGAAGACGCACTGCACGAGGCCGTCGGCACCGCCGTCGACCGCGGCGTACGCCTCGGGTGCGCGTTCGATCGGGAACTCGTGAGTGAAGAGGGGGTTTAGATCGAGCTCGGTCAGCAGCCTGCTCACGACCTGCTGGCGGCGGGATGCATCCCACAGCGGGCCGAGGTCGGGGTTGACGGCGCCAACCTGCGACGAGAATATCCGGGGCCGGTTGTGATGAAACTCGCCCGCCAGGTTGAGACTCTCGAACGTGCCGCCATACCAGCTCATCGCGATCACCCGGCCCCCGAAGCCGACGGTCCGGATCGCCTCGTTCAAGGCAGGTGCGGCGCCTGAGACCTCGATCACGATGTCAGCGCCCCGGTTCTGGGTCAGCGCCCGTACCTTCTCCGCCACGCCCTCGCCAGGATCGATGACGACATCGGCTCCAGTCCGCTTTGCCAGCTCCCGCCGCCAGCTGACCCGGTCGACACCCACCACCAGGCCGGCGCCCGCCCGGCGCACGAGCTGGGTGACCAGCAAGCCGATGACGCCGAGACCCGAGACGACGACCACGTCGCCGAGCGACGGTCGCGCATCGAGAACCCCGTTCAAGGCGGTGTTGAGGTTGGCGTTGAGCACCGCGAGCTTGGGATCCAGGCCCTCCGGAACGAGGACGGTGCTTGCCGCGGCGGCCAGGACCACGCTCTGGTGCGGTGAGTAGCTGAACATCACGTTGCCAGCGGCAACCTGCGTCACCTCGGCTCCGATATCGACCACCCGACCGACGTTCGCGTATCCGTAAGGCAGCGGGTAGCGCCATTCCGGTGAGTCGGCTCGCGCAAAGAGCCTGGTCTCGGGGTCGTGACGCATCTCCCACTGCGGGGCCCTTCCGCGGTAGACGTTCATCTCTGTACCGGCGCTGATCCCCGAGAAGAGAGTCTGGATCTGGACCTCCGCCGGGCCGGGAGACCCGACCGAGACCTCACGCACCTCGACCTGACGGGGACCCGTGAGGAACGCCGCCTTTGCCGTTGTGATGGTGTTCAACGAGCGAGCATCGTAAACGTGTTGGAATCTTGCGTCGCCGGGGGAAGTTGCTACTGACGTGTTCACCGGCGAGACCACGACTGGAACGCGGTACCGGGCCACGTGGAACGGCGCGGTGCTGGCGGAGAGCGGCCGCACCATCGTGGTCGAGGGCAATCAGTACTTCCCCATCGACGATGTACGCCTGGAGCACATGCGATCCAGCGCGTCGCACACGACCTGCCACTGGAAAGGCGTCGCCAGCTACTACGACGTCGTCGTCGATGGCGCGGTGAACCGCGACGCCGCGTGGTACTACCCAGACCCCAGCGCGGCGGCGATGAACATCAAGAACAGGGTTGCCTTCTGGCATGGCGTCAAGGTCGAGCGGCTGGGAGCGGGCTGAGCATCACACCAGCAGCCTGAGTCAGGACATGAAGCTCGGCGACATCGACGTGGTGGCGCGGATCGGGCTGGGAACGAACCGGCTCACGAAAACACCAGAAAACCTCACGCTATTGAAGAGCGCGGTCGCCGCCGGTGTGCAGATGATCGACACCGCCCACCTCTACACGGGCGGACAGAGTGAAGAGACGATCGGCGCGGCCATCTCTCCGGTTCCGAAAGGATGCATCGTGGCGACCAAAGGCGGGTTCAACGGCGCGCGCCCGGACGTGCTGGGCGAAGAGATCGAGCAAAGTTTTCGCCGGCTGGGGACCGACAGGATCACCCTGTACTACCTGCATCGCGTCGATCCGCAGACCCCGCTCGAGGACAGCCTCTCTGTGATCAAGGAGTACGAGGATCGCGGCAAGATCCGATACGTCGGAATCTCGGAGGTCGCTGTCGATCAGATCGAGCGTGCCCGACGGGTGCTGCCGATCGCCGCGGTGCAGAACCACTACAACCTTTCCGAGCGCAAGCACGATTCGGTCGTCGACTACTGCGCGGGCGAGGGCATCGTGTTCGTTCCGTTCTTTCCATTGCGAGGGAGCGGTGGCGGCGCGTTGAACGAGATAGCGCGGAGACATCGAACGACTCCCCAGCAGATCGCGCTCGCCTGGCTCCTCCGTCGCTCGCCGGTCATGTGGCCGATCCCGGGCACGCTGTCGATCGACCACCTGAGGGAGAACCTGGCGGCGCCGAGTATCGAGCTGACCGACGCCGAGTTCAATTCCCTGCGCTAGGCGCTCGTGGTGTCAGCGGCGACTCGAGATTCGATCGTCATCCTGGGTTCGGGGATGGCCGGAGGCGTGGCCGCCAGGACCCTGCGCGAGGAGGGTTACGACGGCCGCCTCGTGCTGATCGGCCACGAGCCGACCCCGCCCTTTGGCCGGCCGCCTCTATCGAAGACGTACCTGCGCGGCGAGGAGACGCTGTCGGGCTGGCTCGTCAGCCCTGGGGACTGGTACGAGGACAACCGGGTCGACTGGATCCGCGCCACCGCCACCCGGGTGGACGTGGCCGCGCGTCACGTTGAACTGGAGGTGGGGAGGCCGGTACCTTTCGGCATGCTCCTGATCAGCACCGGCGGCGAGAACCGGCGCCTCCAGGTCCCCGGCGCCGAGGTGGACGGTGTTTTTCAGCTCAGGACGGTTGCCGACAGCGACGCGATCAAGCAGGCCGCCCGACCAGGGGCTCGCGCCGTGGTCGTCGGTATGGGCTTCATCGGTTCCGAGGTCGCTGCGTCACTGACCCAGATCGGTGTCGAGGTGACCGCGGTCTTGCCCGGACGGTCGCCGCTCGCGTCGGTCCTGGGCCCCCAGGCCGGTGAGGTCATGGCCGGCATCCACCGCGAGGCCGGCGTCGAGCTCGTGCCCCGCGATGAAGTCGTCCGTTTCGAAGGCGCAAACCGCCTCCAGCGGGTGATCACCAGTCAGGGGCGCAGCCTGACGTGCGAGTTCGCCGTCGTCGCGGTCGGCATCCGGCCGAATGTCGACGTCCTCGAGGGCTCAGAGGTATCGCTCGACAACGGAGTCCTCGTCGACGCCATGTGCAGGACGAACATCCCTGGGATCTTCGCGGCCGGGGACGTGGCCAACCATCAGCACCCGCTGTTCGGCCGCATCCGCGTCGAGCACTACAACAACGCGGAAAAGCAGGCGGCGGCCGCGACCAGGTCGATGCTGGGCTCGGAGACCGAGTACGGGTATGTGCACACATTCTGGTCGGACCAGTACGAGCACAAGCTGGAGTACGTCGGCCACGCCCGCAGATGGGACACGTTCATCCTCCGCGGTTCGGCGGCAGAGCGAAAGATGGTCGGCTTCTACCTGACTGACGGGGTATTGCTCGCTGCCGTCGGCCTGAATCGCGGCGGTGACCCAGAGGTCGATGAACATGACGAGCTGGCAGCCGCCGGCCGGCTCATAGCCAGGCGGGCGAGGCCGGACCCACGTGCCCTTGCCGACGAAGGCACCGAGCTCGACACCCTGCAAACATAGAAGCCATGTCGAGGACCGTCGACCTCAGGCGGCACACCGACGCGGACGGGGACACACTCACTCCGGAGGGCGTGCGCATGGCCCTGGAGATCGGCAGGCGACTGGAAGGCAGCTTCGACGTGGTGGTCACGTCCGGAGCCCAGCGCGCAACCCAGACGGCGGCCTGCTTCCTCGCCGGCATGGGTCGCCCGGTCGCCGGTGGCGTCGTCGTCAACAGTGGGTTCCGTTCCAGCGTCGAGGAGCGCTGGTTCGCCGCGGCGCGCCAGGCCAAGGGCAAGGACCTGGAGGCGTTTCGCGCTGTCGACCCGGAGCTGGTGGAGAAGGAGTCGACAGTGTTGGGCGAGGTGCTGAGGGATACGTTCCAATCGCTTCCTGAAGGCGGGCGCGCCCTGGTCGTGGGTCACTCACCGACCACGGAGGTGGCCGTGCTGGGCCTGACGGGCCAGATCGTCGAGCCGATCGCCAAAGGCGGCGGCGTCAGGGTGATCGAAGAAGCGGGGACCTACCGGATCGAATCGATCTGACAGCTCAGTCGAGCTGCCAGCGATGGTCGGGATCGGTGGTCACGAGCCAGCGCCGCGTGGGCCCGGCCATCACGTTCAAGTAGTAGAGGTCGTAGCCGGGGCCGGCAGCGACCGGATGGTAGCCGCGCGGCACCAGGACCACGTCTCCATCCCGGACCTGGATCGCCTCGTCCAGGGAGCGGTCGGCCGTGTACACGAGCTGCACGGCAAAGCCGTCGGGCCGGGCGAGGCGGTGGTAATAGGTCTCCTCGAGGTACGCCTCACGCGGCACATCGTCGGTGTCGTGCTTGTGCGGCGGGTAGCTCGACCAGTTGCCGGCGGGAGTCAGGACCTCGGTGACGAGGAGCGACTCGGCCGGGCGATCCTCCATGAGGATGTTGTGGATCGTGCGCTCCGTCCGGCCCGACCCTCGATGAAACGGCTTGATCTCGGCTGCCTTGATCAACGCAGCCTCGGAGCCTTTCTCCGCCGCTGCCCAGCAGAGCGCGACCTCGCACGTCTCGCTTTTCGCGGTGATGGAGACACGATGGCCCGGTGGGATGTAAACCGCGTCGGGCGTGCCGTCGAAAACCGACTCGCGCGAGCCGACATCTGCCCAGCTTCGTGTCGACGAGACCACATCGGCCGTGCCGGACAGAAAGACGGCGCAGACCTCTCTGCCGCCGGTCGAACGCTCGACGTGGTCGCCGCGACGCAGGCTGTAAACCTCGAAGCCGACATACGACCAGCCGGCCGATTGGGGCGTGACGATCGTGAGCGGACCCTCGCCCGGGCCCTTGTCCGGTCGCCGGAGGACGAGGCTGCTCACACGTGCCAGCGCCGGCGCTGCGAGTCGCGTTCGTGCTCGTCGCGCGCCCTCTTCACGGCCGGGCGTTCGCCGACCTCCGCCACCGGCACCTCCCACCAGCCTTCGTAGCTCGGCACTGTCTCGTAGCGGTCGACGGCGATGTAGATGACCACCGTCCGATCCACTTTCTTGGCCGCGAGCAGCGCGTCCCGAAGCTCTTCCACGTTGCCGGCGCGAAAGACGTGGGCGCCCAATCCCTCGGCGTTCTTCGCCAGGTCCACGGGTAGGCGTTCGCCGTCGTTGTGCTCCGTGTCGTCGCCCAGCGAGCCATCGGTGCGGTAGCGATAACGGGTCCCAAATCCTTCTGTGCCCTTGGCGCGGGAAAGCCCGCCGATCGACGCGAAGCCATCGTTGTCGACGAGGACGATCGTCAGCTTCGCGCGCTCCTGGATCGAGGTCACGATCTCCTGCGCCATCATCAGGTACGAGCCGTCGCCGACCATCACGTAGACCTCGCGCGATGGGTCCGCGAGCTTGACCCCGAGCCCGCCCGCGATCTCGTAGCCCATCGTCGAGTAGCCGTACTCGACGTGGTAGCCCTTGGGGTCGCGCGACCGCCAGAGCTTGTGCAGGTCGCCTGGCATCGAGCCCGCCGCGCAGACGACGACGTCGCTCGGGGCAGAGAGCTCGTTGACCGCGCCGAGCACCTCCGACTGGGCCGGCAGGGGAGCGTGACCGAGGTTGAACAGCCGCGACACCTCGCGGTCCCAGTCAGCGCGCAATCCCTCGTACTCCTGCCGGTACTCGTCGCCCACCGCCCAGTTTCCCAGGCGCGCGTCGAGTGCCTCCAGGGTCGCTCTGGCATCGCCCGTGAGCGCCAGGCCCGCGAGCTTGTGGCTGTCGAGCTCGGCGATGTTGAGATTGACGAAGTGCACCTCGGGGTTCTGGAACGCAGTCCGCGACGCGGTCGTGAAGTCGCTGTAACGCGTGCCCACGCCGATGATCAGGTCGGCCTGCGCTGCGATCCGGTTGGCGGCCAGTGTCCCCGTCGCGCCGACACCGCCCAGGGCCCCCGGATGGTCGAAGGAAAGCGAACCCTTGCCCGCCTGCGTCTCGGCGACCGGGATCCCGGTACGGCCGGCCAGTCGCGCCAGGACGTCTGTTGCCTCGGAGTAGATGACGCCGCCGCCGGCGACGATCAACGGCCGCCGAGATTCGCGCACCAGCCGCGCAGCGCGTTCGAGCTGCGAGGCGTCCGGCAGCGGCCGCGAGATGTGCCAGGTCCGCGTGACGAAGAAGGCCTCGGGGTAATCGAACGCCTCGGTCTGCACGTCTTGGGGCAGGGCGAGCGTGACCGCGCCGGTCTCGACCTGGCTCGTCAGCACGCGCATGGCCGCAGTCGCGGCCGGGACCAGCTGCTCAGGCCGCTGGATGCGGTCGAAGTACCGCGACACCGGGATGAAGGCGTCGTTGACGCTGACCTCGCCGCGGGAGGGACTCTCGAGCTGCTGCAGCACCGGGTCCGGACGCCGCGACGCGAAGGTGTCGCCTGGAAGCAACAGCACCGGCAAGCGGTTGATCGTCGCCGCGGCGGCCCCCGTGACCATGTTCGTGGCTCCGGGGCCGATGGAGCTCGTGCATGCAAACGTCGACAGCCGGTTGCGCATCCTGGCAAAGCCGGCGGCGGTGTGGACCATCGCCTGCTCGTTGCGCGCCTGGTAGTAGGTGAGGAGCTCAGGGTCCTGGAAGAGCGCCTGACCGATCCCGGTGAGGTTGCCGTGCCCGAAGATGCCGAAGCACCCGGCGAAGAATCGGTGCTCCACTCCATCGCGCTCGACGTGCTGGGCCGCGAGAAAGCGCACGAGCGCCTGCCCCATCGTCAGCCGCACGGCGCTAGCCAGGATCGGGCAGCATGACGTCGCGCACCAGGGCGTCGAGATCACCGCACGCGGTGATGAACTGGCGCAGCGTGCGCACCGTCGGCGGGTAGGAGTCGAACTCCTCGACGCTCAGCCCATCCTCGGTGTACGCGCGCTCGAAATCCGGGAAATGCGCGAGCAGGCCCTCGACGATCCGCGGGTCGACCGGATCGTCGATCCGCGGACGCACCTGGATGTCGCTGGCGTTCAGGCGCTTCTGCCACGCCGACGGCGGCGAGATCACCGCGTCGGCGCCGATGAGCTCGCTCCAGTGCATGTGGTTGCGGAACGCCGCCGACAGCAGCCGCAGCCTGTAGCCGCGCGTCTTGAACACCTCGTACGTCTTCTTGAAGACGGCCACGCCTGCCCACTCGAGCCACCCGGGGTCGACCGCGCTTCCGCGCTTGTCGAGAACGACCTTCAGCCAGTCGTCGAGGCGGCCGACCATGATCGTGCACACCGTGCCCATCGACTGGTTCTCCTTGCCTTCGCCCTCGCGCCGGCGCAGACCGCGCTCCACCGCTTCGGCGACGGCGATGCACTGAGGCAGGGTAAAGCAGACCGTGGCGTTGATGGTGATCCCCAGGTAGGTCGCTTCCTCGATCGCCGGGATGCCGGCCTTCGTGGCCGGGATCTTGACGATCATGTTCTGTGCGAGCCGGTGGAAGCGCTCGGCGTTGTCCAGGATGGCCGCGGTGTCGCGGTAGAGTCGCGGGTCGGTCTGGATGGAAAGCCGGCCGTTCCGGCCGCGATGTTCCGCAAACGCGGGTTCCAGCAGCTTCGCCGCCCGGACCGACATCTCCTCGACGAGCTTCCATCCAAGCTGGTCTTCGGTCGCGTCGGGGAGCTCACGGATGAGTGCCTCGATCCGCGGGCGCCACTCGTCGATGTGCCTCTTGAGGATGGTGAGCGCGATCACCGGGTTGCAAGTGGCACCGACGGCACCGTGCTCGATGGCGTACCTCAGCTCGTCGAGGTCTGCCGAGTCGTTCCACAGGCACGTCGGCGTGGTCTGCGTCATCTCGTGGAGCGGGCTCCTGAAAGTGACCTCGCGTCGGGCTACCACCGCGTCACGACCACCTTCTTACGAGTGTAGAAGTCGATTCCGTCGGTGCCGTGGATGTGCAGGTCGCCATAGAAGGATCCCTTCCATCCGCTGAACGGGAAGAAGGCGAAAGGCTGCGCGATGGGGACGTTGATGCCGGTCATGCCCGCCTGCACGTGCTCCCGGAACTGGCGCGCCGCGCGGCCCGACTGCGTGAAGATCGTCGCCATGTTGCCGAGCGCCATCTGGTTGGCCTGGGCGATGGCGTCGTCCAGGGTGGCGGCGCGGGCGACCGAAAGCACCGGACCGAAGATCTCCTCGTGGCCGACGGTCATCTCGGCGGTGACGCGGTCGAGGATGGTCGGGCCGAGGAAGAAGCCGCGCCGCTTCATCTCGCCGCGCCCGTCGACCACCAGCTCGGCGCCTTCGGCCACCCCTTTGTCGACGTAGCCGGCCACCTTGTCGCGGTGGTCGGCGCGAATGAGTGGGCCGACCTGGACGCCGGGCTGGTCACCAGGGCCGACGACCAACTTTGTCGCCGCGTCCCTCAGCGGGTCGAGCAGCGCGTCGGCCGCGCCGCCGACGGCGACCGCCACCGAGCCGGCCAGGCAGCGCTCGCCCGCGTTGCCGAACGCGGAGTTGAGGATCGCGGGCACGGTGAGCTCGGGGTCGGCGTCGGGCATGACGACGATGTGGTTCTTGGCCCCACCGAGGGCCTGCACCCGCTTGCCGTTTGCCGCCGCGGTCTGGTAGACGTGCCTCGCGACCGGCGCCGAGCCGACAAACGAGATCGCGGCCACGTCGGGGTGCTCGAGCAGCGCGTCGACCGCCTCCCGCGCACCGTGGACGACGTTCAGCACGCCCTCTGGAAACCCGGCTTCGAGAAAGATCTCGGCCAGGCGCTGGCCGCCGAGCGGCGTCCGCTCAGAGGGCTTGAGCACGAATGTGTTGCCCGCGACGACCGCGAGCGGGAACATCCACAGCGGGATCATCACCGGGAAGTTGAACGGGGGGATGCCGGCGCAGACCCCGACTGGATAACGGTAGAGGTCCTGGTCGACTCCCCCCGAGACGTCGCGAAGAGTGCGTCCCTGGAGCAGCGTTGGCGCGCCGCACCCGAAGTCCACGACCTCGATCCCGCGCCGCACCTCGCCGCGCGCCTCCTCGAGCGTCTTGCCGTGATGGCGGGTCGTGATCGCTGCCAGCTCCTCGAAATGCTTCTCGAGCAGCGCCTTGAAGCTGAACATCAGGCGCACACGCTCCATGAGGGCGGTGCGCGACCAGCTCGGGAAGGCCTTCGCCGCCGCGCGCACCGCCGCATCGACGTCTTCAGCCCCCGACAGCGGCACCTGCTCGATCTCCTCGCCGGTCGCCGGGTTGAAGACCGGCAGCGACGCCACGCTCTCAGCAGAAGCGCGCCACTCGCCGCCGACCAGGTTGCGGATCACCGTCCCATCATCTTCCTCAGCGGGACGCTGCCGCAGGGCCGGCTCCACTGATGCGACGAAAGTAGTCAAGGCTCTGCCGAGCGGCGGCGACTGGCCCGGCGTGGGGTCCAGGCTCTGCCGCAAGTGATGAGTCCTGCTCGAGCACGAACCAACCGTCGTACCCGATCTCCTGGAGCCGCGAGAGGACGGACTCGATGTCCAGGTCGCCCGCGCCGAGCGGTGTGTAGAGACCTCCGCGCACCGCCTCGGCATACGAGATCTCGCCGCGGCGAAGCCGCTCGGCGATCGTTGCCTTCACGTCCTTTATATGTACGTGCCGGACTCGCCCCGCGGCATCGCGAGCGAGCGCTGCCGGATCGGCGCCACCGAGGAAGAGATGTCCGGTGTCCAGGCACAGGCCGACAGCGCTCGTGCTCAGCATGCGCCGGACGTCCTGCGCCGAAGCGACCGCCGTCCCCGCGTGCGGGTGAAAGGCCAGCTCGAGACCGTGGCGCCGGGCGATGTGTTCTGCCTCCTCGAGCCGCTCCACCAACCGCGTCCATTCGGTTGAGCCCAGGCTCGCCTGCGCGTCGTAGCCGTCGCCCGGATAGGCGGCGGCGAGGACCAGCACGGACGCACCGCCCGCGGCCAGAATCGCAGCCTGCCGGTCGATCTTTACGCCCGGACTCTGCCCACCGTCGTGGAGCACCGTCGCGAGGAAGCCCGCGACCAGCCGCAGGCCGTGGCGGTCGAGCAGCGCGCGCAGGCCGGCCGGGTCGGCCGGCAGGTAGCCGGGCGGACCCAGCTCTGTCGCCTGGAGCCCGAGGCTTGCCATCTCGGCGAGGACGCGCTCCGGCGGCATGCGGTAGCCCCAGCCCGGCAGCTCGCTGACGCCCCACGAGATCGGCGCCCCCGCGACCCTCACGAGATCTCGTCCACCTTGACCGGCCGGCGCTCGCGCAGCGAGCGACCGGCGGCCAGCGCCACCACCAGGGCGGCGCGCGCGTCGCCGACGCTGCAGGGGCTTTCCAAGCCATCGCGGATGGCGGCGAGAAAGGCATGCACCTCCGCCCTGTAGGCGGGCTCGAAGCGCTGCAGGAAGTCGCGATAGCCGGGTCGCCCTGGCGCTTGCACCGCCGGCTCGATGGAGCGCAGCGGCGTCCGGTCGTCCCATCCGACGGCGATGCTGTCGCGCAGGCCGAAGAGTTCCATGCGGACGTCGTAGCCGCGAGGATCATTCCGCGCCGCCGTCAGGGCGCCGACGGCGCCGTTCTCGAACCGCAGAGTCGCGCATGCCGCGTCGACATCCTCGTGCCTCGCGAACAGCTCGGCGTTGGCCCGACCGTCGGCGAACACCTCGATGATGGGGCTGCCGAGAACCCACGCGCCGATGTCGAAATCATGGATCGCGAGGTCCCTCCAGATACCGCCAGAGCCGGCGATGTACGCCTCCGGCGGCGGCGAAGGGTCATGCGTCGCCAGCCGCACCACGTGGACGTCGCCAAGCTCACCCGACCGGCACGCGTCGCGCGCCGCGCGGTAGCCGGCGTCGAAGCGGCGCTGGAATCCGATCTGGACCAAGATGCCTGCGCGTTCGACCTGGCGGATCACCTCGTCAGTGGCGGTGAGGTCGAGGGCGATCGGCTTCTCGCAGAAGGCCGGCACCGACGCGTCGGCCACCATGAGCAGGAGTTCGGCATGGGTGCCTGTCGGCGCGGCGATGACCACCGCGTCGACGCCCTGGGAGAGCAGCGCCTGCGGACTCTCCGCCTGCCCCGCCGCCAGCTCGGCCGCGATCCTTGCCGCCCGGTCTGCATCAGCGTCGACGATCGTCAGCTTCGTGACCAGCTCGCTTGCCTTGAGCGTGCGGGCGTGCAGGGCCCCGATCCGGCCCGTCCCGATCAGTCCGACGTGCACCTTCTCCTCATCATCCGCGACACGACGGTCAAACCCCCAGGTATGCCTTGCGGATCGCGGGGTCGGCGGCCAGCTCGGCCGCTGCTCCGCCCAGCGCAATGCGACCGTTCTCGAGGACGTAACCGCGGTTCGCCGCCTCCAGCGCCAGCAGCACGTCCTGCTCCACGAGCAACACCGATGTCCCTCCCTGGTTGATCTTCTTGCAGACCCCGATCACGCTCTCCACGACCATTGGCGCAAGGCCGAGCGACGGCTCATCGATCATGAGCAGCTTCGGTCTGCCCATCAGGCCGCGACCGATCGCCACCATCTGCTGCTCACCGCCCGAAAGGGTCCCGGCCAGGCGCTGCAGCTTGTCCCTCAGCGCCGGAAAATATGTGAGCACCTCCTCCACATCGCGCCGGATCTCCGCCGCGGGCCGCCTGTACGCCCCGAGCCGCAGGTTCTGCTCCACCGTCATGGGAGCAAAGAGGCGCCTGCCCTGGGGAACGTGGGCAATCCCGGCGCGGACGACACGCTCCGGCCGCGAGCCGGTCAGATCTTTCCCGTTGAACAGCACCCTCCCTGACGTCGGCCGCACCAGCCCGCTCACGACACCCAGCAGCGTCGACTTGCCCGCACCGTTGGCGCCGATGAGCGCCACCAACTCACCGGCGTGGACGGCCATGTCGACGCCGAACAGAACCGGACCTGCCGCGAAGCCGGCGGTCAGTCCACGCAGCTCGAGCAGGGGTGCAGGTGGCTCAGCGATCTTGGTCCCGCTCTCCCCGTGCCTGGCGCAGTCGCCTGGCGTACTTCTCGCCGAGATAGGCCTCGACCACGCGGCTGTCGTCCAGCACTTCCTGCGTCCTTCCCTCCGTCAGGACCTCGCCAAAGTTCAGGACCACGATGCGCTCGCATACGCCGGCGACGACCCTCATCACGTGCTCGATGAGGACGATGGTGATCCCGCTCTGGTGTATTCGCCTGACGACATCCAGGGCCTGGTCGCTCTCGACGGCGTTGAGGCCCGACATCACCTCGTCCAGCAGCAGAAGTCGCGGCTTGGTCGCCAGGGCGCGAGCGAGCTCGAGTCGCTTGCGGTCGGGGATGGTGAGACTGGCCACCGGGAACGCAGCCCTGGATGCAAGACCGACCAGCGACAGGACCTCGTCCGCCCACGCGAAGGCTGCGACCGGCGCCATCCGTGCCTGGCTGCTTCCAAACAACGCGCCAATGGCGGCGTTCTCCCGCACCGTCATCGAGGAGAAGGGCTTGACGATCTGGAAAGTCCGGCCGATGCCGAGCCGCGCGACCATGTGCGGCGGCTCGCCATTGATCCGCCTTCCATCGAAGTTGATCCGGCCCTCATCAACTCGATGCACGCCGCTGATGCAGTTCAAGAGCGTCGTCTTGCCCGCACCGTTAGGGCCGATGATGCCGAGAATCTCCCCCTCTTCAATGCTGAAGCTGACACGCCTGAGCGCCTTCACTCCGCCGAAGCGTTTGCTCACGCTCTCCAACTCCAGGAGCGGCATCCCGTTCAAACGCTCGTTTCACGAAGCGAGCGGCGGATGTGAGCCAGCGATAGCGTGCTCTGGCCGCCGAAGAAGTCGACCACGCCGCGGGGCACGAAGATGATCGTGACGGCGAGGATCAAGCCCAGTCCGATCTGGGAGATAACGGCGACCTCCCCGCCCATGCCGGCCAGCCAGAGGATGAGCGATTCCAGGACGATCGCGCCCGCCAGCGGCCCGAACAGGGTGCCGGCGCCGCCGGCGATCGCCATCAGGATCATCTCGACGTTGTATTCGATAGGAAAGACGTTCTCCTGGTTGATGAAGCTGTTCCACTGGGCGAAGATCCCACCCGCCAGGCCGGTCAACGCCGCCGCCAGGACGAAGGCGGCCACCTTGTGCAGGGTGGTGTTGACGCCGATGACCGCGGCCGCCTCCTCGTTCTCGCGGATGGCGATCAGGCCGTATCCGAAGCGCGACCTGAGGACCAGCCAGTTGGTCGCGACCGCGAGCGTGGCGGCGCCCGCCATCAGGTAGAAGAACAGCCAGTCCGCGCGGCGGAAGATGGGCGGAAACAGGCCGGTCGAGCCGCCGAAGAGGTCGATGTTCTTGATCACCTCGCCGATCGCCACCCCCATGCCCAGCGTCGCGATCGCGAAGTAGTGGCCCCGCAAGCGCAGCAGGGGCAGGCCCACCAGCGCAGCGAAGGCAGCGGGCACCAGCGGAGCCAGGGGCAGCGCCACCGCGAACGGCAGGTTGCCCCGTTCCGGATCCGTCAGCATCCCCACCGTGTAAGCCCCGAGGCCGAAAAAGGCGACGTTGCCGAATGCGGCGTAGCCAGTCAACCCGCCGATCAGGTTCCAGGCCGTGGCCAGAACGATGAACATGGCGATGGTGGTCTCCATGCGCAAGATCGACTTGTTGACCAGGAAGTCGACGCCCAACGACTCGGGGTCGAGGCCGGCGTCAGCGGCCAGGGGCGTAAGGGTCGCCGGCAGCACCAGGACGATCGACATCACGACCAGCAAGGCGATCAGGAGAAGCCTCCGCCGAAAGCCAGTCACGCCGTGCGCCCCATGATCCCCTGAGGTCGGAGCACCAGCACCAGGACGAGCACCGCGAACGCGATCGCATTCGCCCAGCCCGCGCCTTGCGGGATCTGGGTCTGGGCGAGCACCTCGATCAGACCGAACACCATCCCGCCGACCACGGTGGCCGAGACCCGGCCGAGGCCACCGAGGATGACGACGACGAAAGCCTGCAGCGTGAAGGGATCGCCCGCGGTGGGCGTGATCGAGTAGATGGTGCCGATCAGCCCGCCGGCCACGCCCGCCGCGGCCGCCCCGACCCCGAAGGTGAGGGCGTAGACATGCCGCAGGTCGATGCCGACGAGCTGGGCGGCGTCTCGATCCGCCCCGACGGCGCGGATGGCAAGCCCGACACGGGTCCGGTTCATGAGCAAGCCGATGGCCGCGGCAAGCAGGAGAGCGACCCCGAATGCCCCCAGCCTGATATACGGGACCTCGACGTCGCCGACCGTCATGCCGCTGCCTGCGTAGCCCGGCGCGACCGCGCGGAAATCGCTCGTGAAGAAGAGGAGGATCAGGTTGACGGCGATGAGGTTGACGCCGAAGGTGAGCAGGAGCGTGAAGAAGAGGGGCGCGCGGATCACCCGGTTGATCAAGATGCGCTGGACCAGGTAGCCGATCGCAAAGAGCGCGACCGCGTCGATGGGCAGGGAGACAAACGGGTCCATGCCCGCATTGGTGAAGAGCCACCAGGTCAGGTAGGCCCCGAGCATGACCAGGGCGCCATGGGCCAGGTTCACGATGTTGAGGACGCCCCAGACGAGCGAGAACCCGATCCCCACCGCCACGTAGACGCCGCCCAGCAGCAAGCCCAGGACCAGCTGTTGAGCGAACAGGCTCATGTGCTCGCTCGAGACCTGATCCTGAGGGGAGGTATCCGGCCTCCCCTCATCTCGTTTACCGCTGGCTCCAGCTGGGTGTCGGGTACTGTGGCTTGGCGTTCGCGATGTCGCCGGGATAGACGGTGCGGTGCTTGCCGTCCTGGATCTGCTCCACGACCATGGGCTTGGTCACGTTCACACCGCGACTGTCGAACTTGATCTCACCGAAGAACGTCATCACGTCCAGCGCCGCCAGCGCATCACGGACCTTGTCCGGATTCAGGCTGCCGGCATTCTCGATCGCCTTCTGCAAAGCGAGGCAGGCAGCGGTGGATTCGGCCACGTGGTAGTCGGGGTCGTTGCTACTCGAATACTGCTGCTTGTACTTCGCGACGTAGTCCTGCACGGAGAGGAAGAAGGCCGGTTTGTAGGTCACCTGCGGCGTCCACTGGGAGCTGCTGAACACGTAGTTCGCGTCCTTGCCGAGCGCAGAGACGAAGTCGGGCGTCGATGGACCGACCGTGTACGCAAACAGCTTCGCGTCAACTTTGAGGTCCTTCGCCGCCTTGTTGATGGCGAGGGCTTCCGCAAGGTGGCCCGAGTTGAGAACCATGTCGGGGTTGGCCGCCTTCGCCTTGGCGACGAGCCCGGAGACGTCCGTGGATCCGTTCGGATAGCGCTCGTTGAGCACGACCTGGAAGCCCTTGCTCGGGGCCTGGTCGACGGCGGCCTTCGCAACTTCGAGCGAGAAGTTGTCGTCCGCGGACAGCATGGCCATCGTCTTCGGCCTGGGACTGAGTGTCGCGGCAAAGTCGAGGATGACTCCCGCGTACTTGTCGGACGGCGAGAGCACCGCGAAGACGTACTTGTAGCCCTTGTTGAAGATGGCCTGGGCCGCCCCGTTCGCCTCGACCATCGGGATGCCGTTCTTGTCCGCGATGACCGCGTCGCTGGCGGTGGTGGCGCTGCCGTACGGACCGAGCAAGAACTGCGCCTTCTCGTCAGTGATCAGCGACTGTGTGTTCTGGGCCGAGATGTCGGGTTTCGACTGGTCGTCCTTGTAGACCAGCTTCACCTTGTGCTTGACGTTGTTGACCGTGATCCCGCCCTGGGAGTTGTTGATCCAGTCGAGCCAGAGGTCGTAGCCCTGTTTCGCGAGCGCACCCTCCTTGGCCTGCGCGCCCGTGATCGACATCGGCACGCCGATGACGATGTCGGCACCGGTCGACTGGCCGGCCGGGCCACCGCATGCGACAGCCGTCAGCGCGATGACGAAGAGTCCCCCCACGATCCGCGATTTAGCGCTCATGCCGGCTAGCTTAGTCCTGAACTGCGGGCTGGAGCGAGGGCCCCGGTCGCGGGGCCAGGAAGATCAGCAATCCCGCCAGGGCGAAGAAGGCAGCCGTGAGCCCGAAGGCCAATCGGTAGTCACCCAGGCTGTCGAACAGGAGCCCCGCGGCGACCGGGCCGGCGGCGCTCATGAAGGCCGAGGGCAGGTTCTGGAAGGCGGTGATCGACCCGTACGCGACCCGCCCGAAATGATCGGCAAGCACGCCGGCCCGCAGCGGCGACACCGCCCCGAACGCGAGGCCGTACACGGCGACGAACGCGGCGACCCAGATCGCCGGTCCGGCGAGGATCAGGAACAGGACTCCGAGTCCGAGCCCCACCGTGCAGGCTGCAAGCAAACCCTGGGGCCCGGCACGGTCGCTCGCCAGGTTGAAGACCAGGCGCCCGGGCAGGCTCAGCACGCCCGTGACGCCGATCAGCGTGGCCGCGGCCGTCGGGGCGTAGCCGCTCACGATGAGGAAAGCGACCGCGTGAGCGAGGACCACGCCGTACGCCGCCGAGCTGAGGCCGGCGGCCGCGGTCAACAGCCAGAAGGTGCGTGAGCCGAGGGCCGCGCGCAGGCGTACACCATCGATCGGAGCGGCGGCGCCGGCTGGTGCGCCGACCTCGCCGTCGGCGTGAAGACCAAGATCCTCCGGCCGGCGCCGGACGAGGAGCGCATGGATCGGCAGCGCGATGACCAGGGCGCTGACCGCCAACACCTGGACCGCCTCTCGCCAACCGAGCTGTGCCACAAGCCAGCCGGCGGCGGGGATGTAGATCGGCGAGGAAAGACCTCCGACCAGGGTCAGCACGGCGAGCGCGCGGCCGCGCCGGTGGCGGAAGAAGTTGGCGACGACCGTGAAGGTCACCGGGTACAGGGTCAGGGCCATCGCCAGTCCAAGCCCCAGCGACCAGACGATGTACAGCTGCCACAGCTCGGTGACATGGCTGAGCGCGATCAGGCACGCCGCGCCCAGCACCGAGCCAACCGCCATCGGCCAGCGGGCGCCGACCTGGTCGATCAGCCGGCCGACCGGCACGCCGAGCAGGCCCCACACCAGCAGTCCGCCGGAGAAGGCCGCGGAGACGGACGCTCTGGACGCACCGAGGTCACGCTCGATCGGCAGCAGCAGGACTCCGAAGAGGTACTGGCTGATGCCGTAGGAGACGATGGTCGCGAGGCCGAGTCCGGCCACCAGGTACCAGCCGTAATAGAGCCTGCGCACGGTGCGATGGTGCCTGAAGCGGCGAAGCTCAGGCGGACGTCGAGCCTACGAACGTGGGAGCTCCAGGCCCGCAGGCCTGGAGCTCAGTCGGGTATCAGCAGGGTATCGCCGCCATGATCGCCAGGATGCCCAGCGGGCCACCAAGCAACATATCGGCCTGCGCCTGCGTCAGAATTCCCGCCTTGACGTAGGCGTTGACCTCGTTGACAAATGCTTGCAGCTGGTTGCAGGCCGTCGGCTGATCCGGTTTCGTGGTCAGGCTGTCGATGGCGTGGTTCAGCTTCACGATGAGCGAATTCGCCTGGCCTCCGTTCAACACTCCTGCGGCCTTGAAGCCGTTGATGGTTGCGATCACGTTCGGTATCGCCTGGGCCGGCGTGAGGACCTGCAGGGTCAGCGTCGTGGTTCGGGTGCCGCCGATCGCGGGTCTTGAATCCGTACCGGTCACCGTCAGGGTGTAGGTGCCGGCCGGCGCGTTGGCGGTGGTGATGGTCAGCGTCGATGTGAAGCCGATCGCGCTCCCGCTGGCGGGGCTGAAGCTACCCGTGGTGCCCGAAGGCAGACCGGAGACCGAGAGGAAGATGGTGGGCAGACCGGTGGTGGGCGATCCCGAAACCAGCGATTCCGTGATCGCATAGGTGTTGAAGCCCGTGGTCAACACCTGGAGGCTGGTCGGGCTGCCGGCGACCGTGAAGTTGTAAACGCGGACGATGGTGCTCGCCGTGTTGGAAATGGCTCCGAGCGAGTCGGTCACCGTCACCGCGTAGGTCGTGTTGCCAAGCGACGGCGTGTCGTTGATGGTCTGGGTGGTCGCGAACGGCGCTCCGTTCTTCGTCCAGGCATACGTGTACGGTGGCGTGCCTCCGCTGGCGACTGCGGTAAGAGGAACCGAGTTGCCGCTGAGGACGACTCCTGCCGGCACGCCAGAGATCGTCACCGCGGCGATGGCGAAGACCAGCGCCCCGATCGTCAGCGGCGGGATCGAAGCCAGTGGTGGCGAGGTCAGCGGAATCGGGACGAAGCCGGCGGCAACCCGAGCCGCGACCAGCGGGCCCGCGAGCCCTCCGACCGCGGTGCCGATCGCCGTGTCGAGCCCGGCCGAGGTGTAGACAGGGCCCAGGCCCCCGGAGAAGAGAACGATCGGAGACGGGTCACTGATCGAGCAGTCGACTCCTGGGAGCAAGCAGACCCCGGCGGAGGCGATGTCGGCGACGACCGCCACGATGTCCTGGAGCTCGTCGGTCCAGTGGAGGTTGATCTGCGCGTTGCCGGACGTGCCGACCCAGTGGAGGAGCGGGGTCAGCTGGATGTCGATCGGAGTCGGCGTTGGCGGCGTCGTCAGCGTGAAGCTCTGCGAGGCCCCGGCCGAGTCCCACTCGATCGGCAGCACGGGCGCTCCGCTGGCGCCGGTGACCTTGACCACGGCCGCAGCGCCGCCAAGCCCGGCCAGCACGCCGGGGGGAGCGGGCGCGAGGGTCAGGCTGCTGCCGAGGCTCGCCGTGATGACCGGAAGCACCCCGACCACCAGTGTCAGTGAAGTACTGGAGCCGGGGATGGTGATCGGGGCGTCGCCGTCCATCGGCGCTGTGAAGGAGATAGGCGCCGAAAAGGCGTGGAACTGCTCGACGTCAGGGCAACTGGGACAGCCGTCGAAATTGAAGGTCATGTCGCCGTCCAGCGCGTAGGTGACCGTGGAGCCGCCAGGAGTCGGCGTGTACCTGACGGAGACCGGGAGCGGCGCGTTGGGCGTGTTCAAGTCGGCCGGGTCGTAGGTCAGGGCGACGTCAGTGGCTAACCTGACCGCGACGTTCATCGTGCCGCTGAAGGCGAGCGCGCCGTGAAACAGGCAGATTCCGATCGCCTCGAGCAAGCACGGAGGATCCCCCACGCCGGTGTCGATGCTGACCGGAAGGCTCGTCGTGAAGCCGAGGTTTGCGTGCTTGGTGATCGTGACCGGGCCTGGGCTCGCATGGGCGATCGGCATCGAAACCACGCCGAGCGCGACCTGCAGGCAGAGGACGGCGAACATCGACAGGACTTTTGTCTTCGCGCGCATCAGATTCGTTCCCCCCGCGGAGCGCGAGCTCCGGGTGCCAGCCGACGGAGTGCAGAGATTGTGCGCGGCACCCAGAGGGCTGTCAAGTGTTCTGACTTGACAACTTCGGCCACGCGCATGCGGTTGCGGAAATCCTCCTCGCGCGTCCTTAATTAATGCGTGCCTTACGTCAATTAATGCGTGCCTTACGTCGAGGGGGCAAACGATCCCAGCTTCACGGCACCTGC
The DNA here is from genome assembly GCA_036395015.1 of Candidatus Dormiibacterota bacterium. GTDB lineage: Bacteria > Chloroflexota > Dormibacteria > Dormibacterales > Dormibacteraceae > 40CM-4-65-16. The sequence goes on from DASWDZ010000133.1 coordinate 41,356, forward strand.
CCGCGCATACGACGCGACCACGACCCCGCTTGGCGAGACCGCGCTCTCGAGCAGCGTGAACCCAGCCGGCATCGTCCCGTCGGCAAACAGCCGCTTTCCGGTGCCGAGAGCGACCGGGAAGGTCTTGAGCCAGAACTCGTCGACCAGGTCGTGCTTCATCAACGTCTGGATGAGGTTGCCGCTTCCGTGCACCTGGAGCTCGGGACCGTCCTCTGCCTTGAGCCTCTTGATCTTCTCGACCACGTCGCCGTCGATCAGGACGGTGGTTTTCCAGTCGAGGTCGACTGGCCGGTGTGAGACCACGTATTTGGTCGCGCTGTTGATGCTTCGGCCAGTCTCGTCGGTCACCTGGGGCCAGTAGGAAGCAAAGATCTCGTACGTCTTCCGGCCCAGGAGCAGGTCAAAGGGATGCCCCATCTGCTCCGCCATTGCATTGCCGACGAAATCATCGAAGTGGCCGACCGACCAGCCGCCGAACTTGAAATCGCCCGAGGTGTCTTCCTCGGGGCCGCCGGGTGCCTGCATCACACCGTCGAGCGTGATGAACGTGAGCACGATCAGCTTTCTCATGTCTGTTGCCTGGCCTCCTTCGTGATGGTTTCTGTCGATTAGGACGATCGCAGGGTCGAGAAATCATCGCTGCGGCTGCCGCACCGAAAATGGTCGGGTGTTGACTTTGCGCCCGGAAGACGCGACCTCCCTCGTGAGACGACTGTTCCGCAAGAGTGGCGCGCCGGCCAACCATGCCACGCTCGTCGCCGATCACCTCGTGGAGAGCAGCCGGCTTGGAGTGCATTCTCACGGGCTGATCCGCGTCCCGCAGTACATTCGCCAGATTCGCAGCGGCGAGATCGTGCCCACCGCCAGGCCACGACGTCTCGCCACGCGAGGGGCCGCGTCGTGGATCGACGGCGCTTTCGGATTCGGTCAGGTGGGCGGGATTTACGCCGCCCGGCAGGCCATCGCCAAGGCGCGCCGGCATCACGTCGGACTCGTGATCGCGAAACATCTGGGACACACCGGCCGTCTTGGCGCTTACGCCGAGCTCGCGGCGGCCCAGGGCTGCGTTGCCGTGGTCTTCGGCAGCGGCCCGCCAAGCACTCACATCGTGGCGCCGTTCGGGGGCATCGACGGCCGGCTCGCGACGAACCCGATCGCATTCGCGATCCCCAACGGCAGCACGCCCGTGGTGGCGGACTTCGCGACCAGCGCCATGCCGGAAGGAAAGGTGCGGGCCGCGCGAAACCTGGACCGCCGGCTTCCTGACGGGGTGCTGCAGGATGCCTCAGGCATAGGGACCGACGAACCGGCCGTGCTCTACGGGCAACCACGGGGGACGCTTTTGCCGCTGGGCGGCCCGCTCTTCGGTCACAAGGGTTACGCGATGGCGATCCTGGTCGAGGCGATGGCCACGCTTCTGGCCGGAGACGAGATCGACGATCGCTCGCGGGCGGGCGCCAACCTGACCGTCCTCGCCATCGTGGCCGACGGCGACCTGGCCAGTGCCGCCGACCGGATGGCCGGCTATCTGCGTTCGGCGCGGCCCGTGAACCCTGACCGGCCGGTCCTCGTCCCGGGAGATCCCGAGCGGGCTGCGCGCGAGCGGTCAACGGTCTCCGTGGACCGGCGGTCATGGGACGAGATCGGCGATCTGGCCCGCGAGCTCAACGTCAAGATGCCTGACGCGCCCTAGGGCATTGAGTCGCGGCGCTGGGTCAGCCGCCTGGATTCCGCCACGATCTCTTCTGATGCCGCCGCGAGAAGCCTGGTGTCGCTCTGCAGGCCGAGCATCACGAACCCGACCTCGTGCCACTGCAGCGCGACCTCCGGCGAGCCGCACATGATTCCCGCGGCGACGCCACTCTTCTGGGCGGAGGCGAGGATCGCCTCGATCAGCCGGCGGTGCTCCGGATGGCTGCCCTCGTAGCTGGAGTCCAGCCCGGCCGAAACCGCCAGATCATTGGGGCCGATGAAGACCGCGTCGATTCCTGGGACGGCAAGGATCTCGTCCGCCCGGGCTACCGCGGCGACGGTCTCGACCATGACGACGCACAACGGATGCCGCCAATCCGGTTCCACATCCCGCGCTCGGATCGGGCCCATGCTTCGAATCCCGTCCGGCGCGTAGCGACAGGCGGCAACCGCCGCCCTGGCCTCGTCGACCGAGTTGATCATGGGCACGATCACACCGCCGGCTCCAGCGTCGAGTGCTTTCATGATCGAGCCCGGTTCGTTCCATGGCACACGAACGAAGGACGGAACTCCTCCGGCGGAGATGGCCTGCAGCATCGGCAGCATGACGTCGTATCCGATCAGCCCGTGCTGGGTGTCGATGCAGACCCAGTCGTGGCCTGACCGGGCCGCGACCTCGGCGGTCCAGGAGCTCGGAATCGTGCACCACGCGCCCAGGGTCGCTTCGCCGGCGTTCCACCGCTGTCGGAGCGAGCTCAACGCACCTTGGCCGCCGTCACACCGTTGACCACGTTCAACAGCGGCCGCCCGTCGAGGGCACGCCGAAGGTTCTCTCCCACCACCTCGATCAGCCTCGCATCGGCCTCGACGGTCGCGCCGGCCCTATGGGGAGCGAGGATCACATCGTCCAGGGATCGCAGGGGCGAGTCGACCGGCAGAGGCTCGACTTCGAACACGTCGAGAGCAGCGCCGGCGAGCTGCCCTGAGCGCAGGGCTTCGACAAGCGCGGTTTCGTCGACGATCGGGCCCCGCGACGCATTGATCAAATAGGCCCCTCGTTTCATCCGTGAGATGGCCTCTCTCCCGATGAGACCTTTGGTGTCGACGTCCAACGGCGTGTGGACGCAGACAATGTCGCTTTCCTCGAGCAGCGTGGCGAGGTCGATCTGGGTCGCGTCAGGGCCCGTGCGCGGCAACGCGTCGCTGAACAGGATTCTGGAGCCAAACGCGGCCACGCGGTGCGCCACCGCCGACCCGACACTGCCCATGCCGATGATGCCGACGGTCATCGCGCCCAGCTCGCGGCCCATCGACTCGGCGTCACGCATCTGGTCCGCCGCGCTCCACCGACCGGCGCGAAGCTGGCGATCGAGCCAGAACGAGCGACGCAAGAGGGCGATCATCGCCATCACCGTCCAGTCCGCCACGGAGTCGCGGTTGTAGCCGCCGGCGTTGGCGACGGGGATGCCGTATTCCGCGGCCGCACGGTGGTCGATGGAGTCGAAGCCGACGGCCGGCTGCTGGATCAGCATGCAGCTGGCCATCACCCCCAGGACCTCACGGTCGATTCGATGTTTGTGCCGCCTGTCCCCGATCACCAGGTGAGCATGCGCGCACGCGGCGAGGACGGCCGGCTGCGCGGGCGGCGGAGGCACCAGCACGACCTCGACTTCGTGCGCGCCTGTGAACATGGCTCTGACCTCGGCTTCGTCGAATGGGCTGAGGCATGCGACGCGGGCGACCATGCGAGCCGAAGGCTAGCACCCGTTCGCGTTACGACTCGACTGCCGCTTCAGCCTGATCTCATGGGAGGACGATCGCGAGCTTGCCCTGGTTGTGGCCTTCGTCTATTCGTCTGAGCGCTTCCGGAACGTCGGCCAGCTCATAGGTCCTTTCGATGATGGGCTTCACGCGCCCCGACGCGACAAGCACGCCCAGGAACTCGAGATCGTCCTTTCGCAGCTTGGCGATCCAGAGCGCCACGACCCTGCGGCCGCCGCCGATTGAGGCCAGGCGCACATCGAGGAAGTGGGCCAGCACCCTCCGCGTGCCGCCCT
>DASWDZ010000134.1:0-13545 GCA_036395015.1 Candidatus Dormiibacterota bacterium
CAAGCGGCTGAGTACGGTAAACCTGAGGATACCGAACGTCGAGTAGGTGGAAGGTCCGGGGCAACCCGGGATGGAAACCGAAAAACGCATAGGGGACTTCAGGGTAAACAGGAAGGTCTCTTGGGGCATTACTTTTCCCCAGAACCTCCACACGGCCCGGCTAGTTCAAATAGCCCAGTTTCGCCGCCTTCGCGACGGCTTTGTCCACAGCCTCGCCGTCCATCCGCCCGGATAGGCGCATCCGGCTGACTCCCTCCGCCAGACGCTCGACAGGGCGCGGGTCCTCGTAGCGAAGCCAGCGGTATACGGCCGAAGGCGGCGCGTCTGGATGGGACGTGCGGTATGCGTCGACGACGATGTCTTCCACATCTCTTAACAGGCCGCTCGTCAGGAGCGTCGAATGATCCTGGGTGGCCATCCAGCGCAGGAGCCGCAGCAGCCGGCCGCTGTGTCCGACGGTCAGGCGGGTCAGGCGGGCGGGCTCGGCATCTCGAAGATGCTGGCCCGCAGGGTGCAGATGAACGGCAGGTTGCGGTACAGCTCCCGGTAGTCGAGCCCATAGCCGACCACGTAGTCGTTCGGGATCTGGAAGCCCACGTAGCGCACCGGGACCTTGACCAGGCGGCGCAGCGGGCGGTCGAGCAGGGTCACCACCTCCAACGACGCGGGCTGCCGGTGCCGCAGCTCGGAAAGCACGTAGTCAAGGGTGAATCCCGTGTTGATGATGTCCTCGACCAACAGGACATGGCGTCCTTCGATCGGGTAGTCGATGTCGCGGGCGATCCTCACCCGCTCCTTGGGCTGGGCGCCCGCGAACCGTTGCAGGTCGAGGTAGTCGATGACGAAGGGCACCTTGATCTGCCGCGCAAGGTCGGCCATGAAGAAGGTGATGCCCTTCAGGACGCCGACGAGCACCAGCGATTGGCCGCGGTAGTCGCGCGAGATCTTGCGACCCAGCGCGCGCAGCCGGCTCTCGAGCTCGACGGGCGAGATGAGGATCTCGCCGACGTCCTCCTTGCGCAGGTGCTGGACCTCGAGCGCGCCATAGCCGGCCTTGGCCAGGAGCTGCTGGTAGTCCTTGCGGTAGAGCAGCCGCACGTTGAGGTCGGGATAGAGCTCGCGCAGCATCCGCAGCTTGCGGTTCTTCGGTGTGACGAGCGATTGCTTCATCGTCGTCAGCTCGATGTACAGGTCGTGCTCGGGTAGATAGAAGTCGGGCGTGAACATCTCCTGCACCCGGGTGCCTTCCCACGCGATCGGGAACGAGACCGGCTCGTACTGCCAGCGGATCCGGTAGTAGTCGAGGAACCGCGCGAACTCGTGCTCCGAGGGGTGGGCGAACTCGACCCGCGAGTGGGCCGGGCCCGTGCGTCTGACCAGGCGCGAACGCTGTCGGACCGGGCGGCGCCACTTTTGCGGGACGGGGGAAGCGACCGACGACGCCAATGAGACGGTGCTGATTGTACTCTCCGACTTGAGGGGAGCCCGGATGAGCACACCGGCGCAGCGGATGGTGGCCGAGCAGCTGCGGCCGCACGGGGTGACCGACGAGCGCGTCCTCGAGGCGATGGCGTCGGTGCCGCGCGAGGAGTTCCTCCACCCGCGCATGCGCCGCCACGCGTACGAGGACCGCGCCCTGGCGATCGATTGCGGGCAGACGATCTCGCAGCCGCTCGTGGTCGCCTTGATGACGCAGGCCGCGTCGCCGCAACCCGATGCTGTCGCGCTCGAGGTTGGCACCGGCTCCGGTTACGCCGCGGCGGTCCTGAGCCGGCTGTGCCGCAAGGTCATCACCATCGAGCGCGAGCCTGCGCTCGCCGAGCATGCCTCCCAGACGCTTCAGCGCCTCGGCTTTGACAATGTCGAGGTGGCCGTCGGCGACGGCAGCCTGGGCTGGCCGGCGGAGGCGCCCTACCAGGTGGTCCTGGTCGCGGCTGCGGCGCCCGGTGTGCCGCCGGCCCTCATCGACCAGCTTGCCGAAGGCGGCCGGCTGGTGATCCCGGTCGAGGTCTCCCCGCACGAGCCGCAGGACCTTCGCGTCTACACTCGCCGGCCCGACGGCGTTGGCTACCGTTCGCTGTTCCCGGTGCTGTTCGTGCCTTTGCGCCCCGGTTAGGGCGAAGGTGTGGGACTGGGGCTGGCGGTCGCCTTCCCCGTCAGGGTCTGCAGCTGCTCGAGGATGGTCCCGACCTTTGCCATCTCGGTCGAGAAGGTCGTCAGGTCGCCACGCCTGAGCGCGTCGTACGCGGCTTTGTAGTGCAGGTTGGCCTGGGTAACCAGGTCGGTGATCTGGGCGACCACCGCGGGGGTGACGACCGGCGGTGGCTGCGTCGACGGAGGACCGGTGGCCGTGCCGACCAACTGCTGGATCGCGCCATCCAGGGACGTCGAGTAGGCGACGTCGGTCTGGTCGGCCAGGATCACCCGCTTCAACTCGGGGAGGCTCGTCTGCGACTTGGCGCGCAGGTAGATCGGCTCGAAGTAGAGGAACGAGTCCCCGATCGGCACCACGAGCAGGTTGCCCTGCTGCACGCTCGAGCCTGCCTGGTTGAAGAGCGTGAAGTCCGCGGAGATCGTCGTATTGGCGTTGATCCGGTTGGCGACCTGCTGCGGCCCGAAGATCACCTTGTCCTTGGGCAGGACGTAGGACACGTACTCGCCGTAGTGATCGCCGTCGCTGCGTGCCGCAAGCCACGAGACCAGGTTGTTCTTGCCCCGAGGCGTGTACGGCATGATCAGCAGGAACTCCGGGGTCTGTTGACCGGGCAGCCGGAACAGCACGTAGTAAGGCTCGAGCGCCACCTCGGGCGCGCCCGGCGCGGTCTGCGTCTTCGGGATGTCCCAGACGTCTTCCCTCGCGAAGAGGACGCGCGCTCCCGTCTCGTCAGGGCTCACGTGATACGTGCCGAAGATGAAGACCTGGGCGCTGAACAGGTCCTCGGGCACGCGCAGGTGGGCGCGCAAGCCCTGAGGCATATCGTCGATCGGCTTGAACAGCGACGGGAAGGTCGCCCGGTAGGCCTTGATCAGCGGGTCCTTGGGGTCAATCACGTAGAAGTCCGCGGTCCCCTCGTAAGGGTCGATGACGACCTTGACCGAGTTGCGAATGTAGTTGAACTCGAGGTCGCCCATCGCGACCGCCTGTGAGTAGGGATACGTGGACGCCGTGGTGTAGGCGTCGAGGATCCAGTACAGCTTGCCGTCGACCACCACCAGGTAGGGGTCGGAGTCGAAGGTGAGGAATGGAGCCAGCTCCATTGCGCGGTCTTTGATGTTGCGGCGGTAGAGCATCAGGCTCTTGTCGGTGACCTCCTGCGAGACCAGCAGGTTGAAGTCGCCCAGCTTCAGCGACCACAGCGCGCGGTTCACCCCGTTCATCGGCACGCCGTGCTTGCCCGTGTAGCTCGTGTACTGGTCCTGCGCGCCCTGCGGAAAGTCGAACTCCTTGACGCTCGATGGCGCCACCGCGTAGTCGCTGGGATTGGGAACCTCGCCGTAGTAGATCGCCGGCTGCGTGATCTTCAGGTCCCCCGCGGGAGGAACGTCGCCGACTACGTAGTCGGGGAGTCCTTCGCCGACCACAGCGTTGACCGGGCTCGCGGCGGCCCCGTAGCCGTGTGTGTACTGGAGGTGCTGGTTGACCCAGTTCTTGGCCGCCTGCGAGAGCAGCGAGGAATCGAGCTCGCGGGCGCTGATCTCGAGCGACGTGTATTCGTTGCGGATCGTGTAGCGGTCGATGTCGATGTCGTGGAACGTGTAGTAGGTGCGGATCGCCTGCTGCTGCTCGTACGTCTCCTTCAGCTGCGCGTAGTCCCACAGGCGCAGGTTGTTGACGGTCACGCGGTCGTTCTGCACGTCCTTCGCCGTCAGGGGCTTGTCGCCGTTGAAGTTGCTGCCGGTGACGTCGGACAGCCCATAGGCGGCGCGCGTGCCCGCGATCTCGCGCTGGATGTAGGGCAGCTCGTAGGATTGCGCGTTGGGCGTGACCGAGATGCCCTGGACGAGCCCTGGGTAGATCGCGCCGATCACCGCCAGCACGACCCATGCTCCGGCGGCGGCGGGGACGAGCCAGAGCCTCTGCAGCCAGGCGTTGGCGAGGAGGGCTCCGGCGAGCACGATCCCGACGCCGGCCTGCAACGTGTAGAGCGGCAGGCGAGCGTTGATGTCGGTGTATGCCGCACCCCACACGACGTTGGTGTTGTGCGCGTAGAGGAGGTCGTAGCGGCCGAGCCACGCGCCCACCGACAGGGTGACCGCGAACGCAGCGATCAGCACCGACAGGTGGGCGATGGCGCCCGTGGTCGGGCGGAAGTCGAAGCTGTCGCCGCGCCATGAGTAGAGGGCGCCGATGAGCAGGATGGCCAGGAAGTCGAGGCCGATCGACCAGTTGGTGGCGGCGTGCAGGAACGGCAGGGTCAGCAGGTAGAAGGAGATGTCCTGGCCCAGGACAGGTTCGGTCGTGCCGGTCGGCGTCGCGTGGAGGAACAAGGCGAGCGTCTGCCACTGGGTGTAGGCGCCACCGGAGAGGATCAGCGCGATCACGGCGGCGCTGCCGAGACCGACCCAACCGGCGGTGCTGCGGAGGACCGAGCGCCGGATCCCGACGGCCCTCAGCGCGGTCCCTGCTCGCGCCCGAAGCGCAATCAGTACGTTGATCCCGAGCCATGCGAACGCGAGCAAGAAGCTGCCGATCGTGATGATCGCCTGCAGTCCGACCCGTGTCGTGTAGACGTCGCGGTAGCCGAGCGAGTCGTACCACTGCAGCTCGGTGATGAACGAGACGATCGGGCTGGCGAGGACGAAGACGAGGATGGCGAGCATGAACAGCGCCACGCCACCCCAGAAGCGCCTGGGCACCTGCGGCATCCGGAACTCGCGACCCGGTTCGAACGGACCGCCGCGCTCGAACGGATCAAACGGGCGGTATCGCCTCGACACTCTGGAGGGAAGCTTAGACGGCCTCTAAAGCGCGATCGTCAGCCGAGAAGTCGGCCGAGTCCTCCTCCGGTGGATGGTCCAGGTGCCAGCGCACCGTGGCGCGCAGGGTCTCGAAGGGGTCTGACGTCGTCCAGCCCAGCAGGGCGCGCGCCTTTCTCGCGCTTGCCGCGATGTGCTGGCTCACGGTGCCGGTGAGCTTCAGGTCCTCGGGCAGCGCTTCGTCCGCGACGCGGACGAGCTGCGCGTCGGAGCCGGCGGCATCGAGGATCATCCGGCTCCACATGTGCATCGAGTAGGTGCGGTCCTCGCAGATGTTCATGACCTCGCCGGACACCTCCTTCTGCAGGACGAGCTGCACCGCGCGACCGACGTCGCGGACGTAAGCGCGGCAAGCCAGGAACCGGCCGCCGCCGAAAGGGATTCGCGACCGGCCGGCGCGGACGCGGCGCAGGATGAACTCCTCCCGGCGCTGGTAGTCGTGCTCGCCGTAGACCATCGGCAGGCGGAGCACCGTCGCGCAGCGCGGCCGGTAGGCGTCCTCAACGTCGAGCTTGTCGTAGTCGTCCATCTCGGGCATCTTGCCCCGGTATGGGTATCGCTCCGATCGCAGCGGTGAGTCCTCGTCGATCGGCACCGGGTCGGTTTCGTGCTCTGCGTTCAGCGCGCCGAACGCGCGATAGACGTCGACGCTGGAGATCACGACCCAGCGTCGAACCTCGGGCAGGGCGTCCAGCGCCAGCTCGGCGTCGCGGCGCGTCAGGGCGCGGCAGTCGATGACGGCATCGGGTCGGAACGCCGCGAGCTCGTCGCGATGAGCCGTGAGCTCCGCGCGCTCGCAGTGGAGGTGCTGCGTGTCGGGCATCCCTTCAGGCTCGAGGACACCGCGATGCACCAGCAGCAGCTCGTCACCGCCCGCGGCAAGCTCTTCGACCGCGGCGCGGCCGATGAACCGCGTGCCGCCCAGAACGACTACCTTCAGAAGTCGACGACCCTCAGGCCTTGTCCTTCGCCGGTGCGCTCCTCACCTTGCCGTTGCTCTCGGCGCCGCGCGCGGCGTGCGGATTCCTCTCCACGATCGTGTCGATCAGGCCCCAGTCTCTTGCCTGCTCGGGGGTCATGAAGAAGTCGCGCTCCATCGCGCGCTCGACCTCCTCGAGCGGCCGCTTGCAGTGCTTGGCGTAGATGCGTGCCACCTGCTCGCGCTGGCGAAGGATCTCCTGGGCGTGGATCTGGATGTCTGACGCCTGGCCCTGGATGCCCTGCGTGAACGGCTGGTGGATGAGGATCTGCGCGTGCGGCAGCGACATCCGCATGCCTGGGTCGCCACCCGCCAGCAGGATCGACGCACCGCTCGCCGCGAGGCCGGTGCACAAGGTCGCGACCTTGGGCCCGACGTACTGCATCGCGTCGTAGATCGAGAGCGCCGCGGTCAGCGATCCGCCCGGGCTGTTGATGTAGATCTGGATGTCCGTCTCCGGCGCCTCGTTCTCGAGAAAAAGCAGCTGGGCGGTGACGGTGCTCGCCATGTCGTCGTCGATCACGCCGCGGACGAACATCACGCCGTCGCGCAGGAGGCGCGAATAGATGTCGTAGGCGCGCTCGCCGCGCCCATCGTTGGTGATCACTGTCGGAATCAGGTTCATCTCCCTACCTCCTCGGTGTGAAACCGATTCGATCCTTCGGTTTCGGCGGTGGATTGGCCATCGCTAGGTAAGCGCTGAAGTCGGCCACGCTACGCAGCGCCTCCAGGGGAAGCGACGCGGTGGCGAGGCGCAGCTTGGCGGGCGGGTCCTCCGGCCACGCCGGCCGCTCGGGCCCGGCGCCCAGCAGCCGAGCCAGATCCGCGTAAATCTCCGCGGGTGGCACGTCCAGGGCATGGGCTACGGCGAGGAGACGCTCGGTCGAGACCTCCTTCCGTCCACGTTCGACCTCTGAGAGGTGAGCTGGGGACAGGCCCGCCTCGGCCGCGACCTCGCTCAGCGTCCGGCCGGTGGCGACCCTTCGCGAGCGGAGGATCGACCCGAGGGTCTGACGGATCGAATGAGCGGTTTCGCTGTAGGCGAATGCCATTAGTTCTGGGCAAACGATACGACGATTCGTCACCGCGTCACACAGTGGACTCCTTCAGGTTGGCGGGGTCGAGCAGCTCCTGTTTCGGCCGCTCGATCTTCTGTCGCGACCGCATGATCTCGATCAGCTTCTTCCTTCCCTTTGGCGGGCCGATCATGATCGCGCCGACAAGGCGGTCGTCCTTGAAAAACAGCTTGCGATAGAACTTCTCCTCGAAGCTGAACGTGCGCACCGACTCCAGGCCCGGCTGCACATCGGGTGTGACGCCCATCACCGCCAGCGTCGAGCCGAACATCGTCGTGGTGTAGGTCGGGACGTCGAAGAAGTCCTCGTCGGCGCCCGCCATGTTCCGCGCCGCGACCTTGCCATGCGCTTCGGCGTTGTCCCAGGTGCCCATCTGGTTGTGGCGCTCGACCATGAGGTCGTAGAAGACGGCGATATCGCCCGCCGCGTATGCGTCGGGAGCTGACGTTCGCAGCTTGGAGTCGGTGACGATCCCTTTGTTCAGCTCCACCCGGCCGTCGCGAACCGGCTCGGTGTAGTAGTCGAGGCCGACGCCATACGTCAGAAGGTCGAACTCCACTTTCTCGCCATTCACCGTCTCGGCGAGGAAGCGGCCGTTGTGGCGGCTGAACTTCTGTACCTCGTCCGAGGTGATGAACTGCACTCCCTGCTCCTCGCCGAGCCGCCGGCACAGGCGCCCGCCTTCTTCGTCGAGCACGTAGCGCAGAAACCATGGGCCCCGCATGATCCATGTCACGTTCGCCTTCTTGCGAAAGCTGACGCCCTCCGCGAGCTCGTAGCCGATGAAGCTTCCGCCCATGACCAGCACACGTTCCGACTGGTCGGCCTTCTCGATGATTGCGTCGGTGTCGTCCAGCGTCTGAAAGCCGATGCATGCGGTGACTTCCGCGGAGCCGGGCCAGGGCGGTGGCTTGGGCCGGCCGCCGGTCGCGATCAGGATCGCGTCGTACTTCAGATCCTGCCCGCGGTTCGTGTGCACGACCTTCTCCTGAAGGTCGACGTCGGTGGCCCACGTCTCGAAGTGGATGTCGATGTTCTGGGAAGCGGACTGTTCGGCTGTGCGCATGAATACTTTCTCGCGGCGTACCTGTCCGCGTAGGTAGCGCGGAAGTGCGACGCGGTTGTAGAGCGGGTGCCGTTCTGCGGCGACGATCGTGACCGTGGCGTTCTCGTCGGCCTTGCGAAGGTCCTCAGCGCAAGTCTGGCCGGCGATGCCATTGCCGAGGATGACGTACCTCTTCGTCATCGGTTCTCCCCTCCCCATTTATGGGGAGGGGTCGGGGGTGGGGCGGCTGGGGTCAATTACAGATCTAAGGCGTAGATGTACGCGCTGAGCTCGGCATCCGCAAGATCGTATCCGGTCGCTTTGAGGTCCTCCTCCGCCGGATGCCCGGGAGGCAGGTTGACGGTGACGTGGTTGAGGCTGTCCGCGTCTGCCTCGTAGCGCAGCGCCATCAGCAGCTCGCGCAGCGCGCCGCCTCGTCCGGCCAGCAGTGAGACCGCGATGTTGCGGCCCCACGGTTCGCGCAGCAGCGCGATCGCGCGCGATCCGGGGCCGAGCCTGATGAGACCGTCGCGCGCCAGACGCTCCAGCTCGCCGGCGTCGAGGTCGCGTGCGCCGTTCATGTCGGGGACGATGCCCGCGTAGGCCTCGATGCCGGGACTCGAAGCCATCGCCGGCCACAGCTTCGTCGCCTCGGCAGGATCCGGGATCCGCGCCGGCTCGCCACCTTCGACCCGCGGCCCGCGCCACCACTTCATCTCGACCAGGCGCCGGAAGCCCGCCGACTCGAAGAGCCGGACCGCGGGTAGGTCCCGCGTCGCCAGCCGCACCTGGCGGAAGCCGTTCGCCCGCGCTTCTTCGATCGCCGCGGTGAGCATTGCGCGCGCGATCCCCTGCCGGTGGTGGCTCGACGCAACGCGCAATCCCTCGTACCAGATGAGGCCTGGCGCGAACGGGCGAAAGCGCTGCACCCCCACGACGACGCCCTCCAGCTCGGCAGCCTGGAACGACGCCGCCGAATCCGTGACCCAGTGGTCGAAAACACGCGGAATGTAGTCGCGACCCTCCCAGACGTCACTCGTGATTTCCACGATCCGTTCGTAATCCGCCGGCCGCACCGGCCGAAGGGTCAGTTCTTCCGTGGCTGCCAATGCGCGACCCCCGAAAGCGCCAAGCCGCCGTCGTAAACCAGCTCATCCCCGTCCCGGGTAAGCATCTGCTCGAGAGCGGTGCGCGCGACCTCCTCGTTCCAGCCATCGCCGAAGAGCGCGCGGCAATCGGTCAGCGCCTCCTCCATGTCCGCGTAGCGCGTGACGATCGGATAGCGAAGGAACGCGACGTCAGGCGCCACCCCCATCTGCACCAGGAGCATGAAGAGCTCACTGAACCTCGGCAGGCGAGGCCCGGTGCTGCCGACGAGCCTGCGTCGCAGCTCGGCCGCCGGATGGGGCAGGTCGCTCTCGCGCATCATCACGAAGACGCGCTCGCGCGCGCATCGCTGCATCTTGTCCAGAAAGGGCACCGGGTCGGCGACTCCGTACATGACGTGGCTGCAGATCACCAGGTCCGCCGGCGCCACCTCAGCGTCCTCCCAGCTGCTCGCCACGATCGTGACGTTGTCGCGCTGCGCGATGTGCGAGCGCATCCCTTCCGACGGCTCGACGGCCGTCACCCACTCCACTCGCTCGGCAAGCGGGGTGGTGTGGCGGCCCGTGCCTGCCCCGACGTCGATCAGCGTCTTGCGGGGCGACAGGTAAGGCTGCAGGACCTGGAGAAACTCGTCGACGCGCGCGTGGGTGGAGCGGGCGAAGCTGCGGGCGCGCCGGTCCCAGTAGCCCGAGTCTGCATGTCCGGAGGCAAGCGAGGCGCGATCCTCCACGAGCTGCCTCCAGCGGGCCGCCCAGTCGAGGTCGTTCACAGCCTTCACCCTAGCCCTCTCCCGCGAGCGGGAGAGGGGAGCCGGGGGTCGCCGTTTTGCTGGCGGTTTTTAACAGACCTGGGGACAAATCGGGGACAACGCTGTCTTCAGTGACCACCGGCTGTGGTTATCGCCCCGCTCGACACAAGATCTTGATGGCAACGCGCCCTGAGGACGGGGGATACTACACGCGTGGGGGCGCCGGAGTTCAGCGAGTCGGAAGCCTCTGTGCTGTCCCGCTACTTCACCAACCTCGACCGCCCTGTGTTCGCGCTCCGCAACCTGCCCGAGGTGGTCAAGGGCGCCCTCTTCTCCCGCTACTCCAGGACCGAGAAGAGCCTGCGTCGCGTCCTCCTCGACGAGTTCATCAACGAGCCCGACTCCGGCTTTGAGCGGCTGGCCGGGACCCCCCCGGCCGACGACGATATGGTCGCCGTCCGCCGGGCGGAGGAGTTCTACGAGCGGGTGCTCGTCGGGTACGGTGATGACTCGGTAGCCGAGCTTGCGGGCGCGCACGTCGCGGTGGAGCAGACGTCCACGCTCGCGGCGAAGGCGCTCGAGGACAGCAGGATCGGCATCTCGCCGCTCGAGAAGTCGACACGCTATGTGCGCTTCGACCGCCTGGGCGCAGACGGCCACTACCTGTACTACCGCGGCGCCGAGCTGGCTCACCCTGACTACGAAGCCGCGGCCGACGCGCTGTTCGATGCCTACAGCAGGCTGGTCGAGCCGGCGACGCTCGCGATCCGGGAGCGATTCCCCCAGGAGGAGGGTGAGACCGACCGGGCGTGGAAATCGGCGAGTCGAGCCAAGGCGCTGGACCTGCTGCGAGGGCTTCTTCCGGCCGGAACCCTGACCAACCTCGGGCTGTTCGGCAACGGCCGGGCGTTCGAGTACCTGATCACGAAGATGGCCGCGCACGACCTTCCCGAGTGCCGGCGGCTGGCCCAAGACCTCCACCAGGAGCTGGCTCTCGTCATCCCGGCCTTCGTCAGGCGAGCGCTGGACGAGAAGTACGGAATGCCTTCGGCCAACCGCATGAGGCGTGTGCGCGCGGCCGTGGCCAGGCAGGCTCCCTCCCCACTGGCTGGGGAGGGCTGGGGTGGGGGCATGCCTCCAGCAGTCCGCCTCGTGGAATACGACCAAGACGCGGAGCGCAAGGTTGTCGCCGCCGCGCTCTTCCCTCATTCGGACGCGCCACTCGAGGACCAGACCGGTGATGCCACCGCGGTCCTGGAGGCGATGCTTGGCGACCGCACCAACCGCCGCCAGCGGGTGCCCCGGGCCCTCGAGCACGCCCAGTACGAGTTCGAGATCGTGGCCAACTTCGCCGCCTACCGCGACCTCCACCGCCACCGCATGCTCACCCAGGACCGTCAGCTGCTCGGCACGGCGCTCGGCTACGACTCGCCGCCGGGTCTGGCCGAGCTGGGCATGGAGTCGCGTTTCACCGAGGCGGTGGAGGCCGCCGCCAAGGTGCACCGACGGCTCGAGGGCGAGCTGGGGCCGGCCCTCGCTCAGTACATCGTGCCGCTCGCCTTTCACGTCCGTTGGTACTTCCGGGCCAACCTCCGCGAGATCTACCACCTGTGCGAGCTGCGGACGACGCCGCAGGGACACCCGGACTACCGCTGGGTGGCGCAGGAGATGTTCCGCCGCGTCAGCGAGGTCCACCCGCGGCTCGCGCGCTACGCAACCTTCGTCGACATGGGCCCTGGCGACGAGCTGGAACGCCGGCGCTCGGAGCGCCGGATCGACGAAAAACTTTCGGCACTGGACCGGCGGGTGCGGTAGCATCACCCGCCGGAGAAGACGGTGGACGAACAGTCGCGCGGACCAGAGCGTCGGGCCGGGACGGACAGGCGGTCAGCGCCGGAACGACGTTTCGGTGAGCGCCGGAGCCCCGAGCGGGCATCCGCCGGGCGGCGCATCCTCCACCCCTTCGACAGGCGGGTCGCCGAGCGCCGCTTCCTCGAGCGCCGCACCCGCTGGCCGGAACCGCTGGCCTACTAGCAAGACCGCCCCGCGTTGGCCCGCCCGGCCCTGATCGTGCATGGCGGCGCCGGTTCGGTGCCCGAGCCCGAGCGTCACCTGCGACAGTCCGCTGTGGAGCGAGCGCGCGACGCGGGCTGGAGTCAGATCGGCCAGGGCGCATTTGCGGCGGCGGTCGCCGCGGTCAGGCACATGGAAGACGAGCCCCTCCTCAACGCCGGCATCGGCGCCTGCCTGAACAGCGACGGCGTGGTGGAGCTCGACGCGGGCGTGATGCTGGGCGCGGACCTGCGCGCGGGCGGGGTTGCGTGCCTACGCGACGTGAGGCATCCCATCGACCTGGCCGTGGCGGTGATGGAGGACGGCCGGCATGTCCTGCTTGCGGCCGAGCGCGCGGACACCGTGGGCGCGGTGGCCCGTGACGGCGAAGGCCGGCTTGCGGTCGCGGTGTCGACAGGAGGCATGACCGGCAAGCTGCCCGGCCGGATCGGCGACTCGCCGATCCCCGGCGCCGGCTTCTACGCGGACGACAGGTTTGGCGCCATTTGCGGCACGGGACTGGGCGACGCTTTCATCCGGTTGGGCCTCGCGCGTCTGATGGTCATCGAGCTCCAGCACGGCATGGAGGCGGCAGCGGTCGCGAAAGGCGCCATCGACTACCTGGGCAAGTCGCTGAAGGCGGTCGGCGGCGTCATTCTCATCGCGCGCCAGGGCTCGCCCCAGGCCGCATTCAACACGCAGGCGATGCCGTTCGCGATCGCGGAGTGATCGATTCCGGTAACGCAGGTGAGCTCGTCGCGCTCGCGCTCGAGCGAGCTGGTGTCAGTCATCTCTTCACTCTGAACGGAGGTCACATCTGGCCTGTGCTCACAGCGGCGACTGAGCACGGGATTCGCATCATCGATGTGCGCCACGAGCAGTCGGCCGCTTTTGCCGCGGAAGGATGGGCGAAGGTCACACGCGAGTGCGGCGTGGCCGCCGTGACCGCCGGACCCGGGGTCACCAACTCCGCATCTGCGCTCGCCCAGGCCCTGGGCAACGACAGCCCGATGTTCGTCATCGGCGGTCGCGCTCCCATCGCGCGCTGGGGAATGGGCTCGCTGCAGGAGATGGACCACGTTGAGGTGGTGCGCAGCCTGACCAAGAAGGCGATCACCCTGACGTCGGCGGAGGAGGCTTACGCGAGCGCGGCCGAGTGCATGCGCACCGCTTTGAGCCGGCGCACCGGCCCCGTCTTCATGGACATTCCGATCGACGTCTTCTTCGGAGCCGCGGATCTGCCGGAGGCGACCGAGCACCTGACTCCCGACCTCGGTCCGCGGGCCGACCCCTCGCAGGTCGCCGACGCGGCACGACTGCTCCGCGACGCCGAACGGCCGGTCATCGTCGCCGGGGGCGGAGTGTGGTGGGCCCGCGCCGAGGACGAGCTGCGCGCTCTGGTCGAAGTGGGGCATGTGCCGCTGACGGTCAATGGCATGGCACGCGGGATGCTGCCGCCGTCGCATCCGCTCTTCTTCTCGAGGGCGCGCTCACATGCTTTGCGAGAGTCCGATGTTGCGCTGATCATCGGCGCCCGCCTGGACTTCCGGCTCAACTTCGG
>DASWDZ010000135.1:0-19415 GCA_036395015.1 Candidatus Dormiibacterota bacterium
GCTGCCCACGTGCAGGACTGCAGGAACGCGGGCCTCACGGGCCGCGACTTCGGTGCTTGCGTGTCTGGTCACGCGAAGAACCCGCCGCACAACCCACGAACGTGACCTGGTAAATCGCTCTTAAGACTGGGGTGTGTGTGAGGAGCGGAGCTCGGCTCCGCTCCTTACTTTTCGCTCTTAGCTCGCAGCCGGCGCCGACGGTGCCGGGCCACCGGCAACTTCACGCTCGTACCACGTCACGATTCCCGCTGTGATCGCGATGCTGTAAGGGATCGTGAAGATCAAGCCGACGCAGCACAGGATCAGGCCGAGCCCGCCGATCAGTCGCGCCACGTAGATCAGCAGTCCGGCGATGACTGTGGTCGACGTGTGGCCGGTTGCCGTCTGCCAGATTGAGTTGACGTCGAAACCGCCGGCAAAGCCAGTCCGATAGGTGAGGAGGATGATCGCGGGCGCGAGGAATGCGAACAGGAGGCTCAACGCGAAGCCGACCAGGTTGCTGAGTGCGGCGATGCCGGCGTTGTCGTTGTTGCTGGCCGAGATCGCACCAAGGATGATGCTCGGGATCGCAAAGACGATCCCGTAAACGAACAACACGATGAACAGCGGGAGGCCTCGCTCGAGAGGAAAACCCGCCGGAGGGAGCTCGCGACGTCCGGCGCGGTAGTTGTCAATCGTCTGCACGAGCCAGCCCGCGAGGGCGATCCAGCCGACGATCGGGATGATCGCGATCAGGCCCTGGAGGACGATCTTGCCGAACCAGCCCGGGTCCTGGAACGGCCACGCAAAACTGTCGGCAACGCTAGTCACGGGCGGCATTGTAAGGTGCCGCGATCAGACCGGCAAGATCCGCCCAGCGATAGATCTCGTGCTCGACGCCGGGTGCCCAGGGCGCCGGCTCGACGGCGACCAACGTCGCGCCCAGACGCTCGTACAGCCGCCCGGCGCCGGCGTTGCCTCTGACCACCCCGAGGCGCAAGCTCCGGTAGCCGCCTCTCGCCAGCTCCGCCGCCAGCTCCCGCATGAGCAGGGTGCCCGCACCGCGGCCGCGAAACTCGCGCGCCACGTGAAGGGATTCCAGCCAGGGCTCTGAGCCTTGCGCCAGGTACGCCAACGCGAAGCCGACCACCTCGCCGGCATGCTCCGCGACCAGGAACACCGCCTCCCCTGACGCGGTCGATTCACGCAGCTCGTCGAGCTGGTGCAGGGGATCGAGAAAAGGCTGCAGGACGGCCGGCGCGATCAGGCCGGCGTACGAGTCGGCCCAGTTGTCCACCTTGATGCCGGCGACGCGGTCGAGGTCGGACTCGCTGCCACGACGGATCGTGAACTCGGACGGCGTGCGGAGCGAGGTCACGGAGGCTCGACCCAGGATATCGTCATGGGATGAAGCCCGAGTTCGTCAAGCAGATGCAGGACGGATACCGTCTTGCGGAGCCTTCTCTCGTCATCGGATCCGCTCTGCTGGAAGGCGAGCCGCTCAACGATCCTCGGGTCCAGGTCGCGCTCTCGGTGCTGAACCGCCACGGCCTGGTCGCGGGCGCAACCGGCACTGGCAAGACCAAGACCCTTCAAGTGCTGGCCGGCCAGCTTTCGGACCACGGCACCCCCGTCTTCGTAGCCGACATCAAAGGTGACCTGACGGGCCTCGTTTCGCCGGGCGACGCTACCAACCCGAAGGTCCAGGAACGATGTCGGGGAATGGCGTGGGACTTCAAGCCAGGCGGACACCCCGTGGAGTTTCTGTCCCTGTCGGGAAAGCTGGGCGCCCCGGTCCGGGCCACGGTCCACAGCTTCGGCCCCGTTCTGCTGGGCAAGGTGATGGACCTCAACGAGACGCAGACCTCGATCCTGGCCCTCATCTTCAAGTACTGCGACGACAAGCGGATGCCGCTGCTCGACCTCGCCGATCTCCGCACCACGCTCCAGTACCTGAGCTCCGACGCCGGCAAGCCGATCCTCGCCCAGTACGGAGGCATGTCTCCGGCATCGGTCGGCGTGCTTTTGCGTTCGCTGGTCACGCTCGAGCAGCAAGGCGCCGGGGTGTTCTTCGGCGAGCCCGAGTTCGACGTCAACGATCTCATCCGGCAAACACCCGAGGGCAAAGGAATCATCAGTGTGCTCGAGCTCTCGGACGTGATCGACCGGCCGCGGTTGTTCAGCACGTTCATGCTGTGGCTGCTGGCGCAGCTGTGGCACGGCCTGCCCGAGATCGGAGATCCGCCTCAACCGAAGCTGTGCTTCTTCTTCGACGAGGCGCACCTCCTTTTCGACGGCGCCTCGAAGGCGCTGCTCGAGGCGATCGAGCAGACGGTCCGGTTGATCAGGTCCAAAGGTGTCGGGGTCTACTTCGTGACGCAGCTGCCCGCGGATGTTCCGTCGTCCGTCCTGGCGCAGCTGGGCAACCGCATCCAGCACGCCCTGCGGGCCTTCACCCCCGAGGACGCTGACGCCCTGCACAAGGCAGCGCGGACGTTTCCCACGACCGAGTTCTACGAAGTCGAGAAGATGCTCACATCGCTGGGGATCGGCGAGGCAGCGGTCACGGTGCTTTCGCCGAAAGGCACGCCGACGCCGCTGGCGGCGACTCGGTTGATCCCGCCGGACTCGATGATGGCCGCCGTCGACCCCACGTCGCTTCAGCGCCTGGTCAATGCCGGCGCGCTTTACGTCAAATACGCGAGTCCGATCGATCGCGCGAGCGCCCACGAGATCATCACCGCACGCATCGCAGCCGCTGCGCAGCAGCCTGCCGCTGTCGCGCCGGCACCAGCGCCGGCGCCCGGACAGCCCACCGCACGGCAGCAGGCCGAAGCAGCACGAGCGGCGAGGGCCGCGCAGCGAGAGGCGCAACGCGCCCAGCGACAGGCGGAGCGTGAGCGGGCCGCCGCCGAGCGCGCGCGACAGCGAACAATTCGGACCGGGATCAACACGGCCGGGAAGGTGCTGACATCGCGAACCACGCAAACCGTCGTCCGGGGGATCCTGGGGACGTTGTTCGGCGGAAAGCGCTGAGCGTGGTGCGACCCGTGCCGGCTGCACCGCCGCACGGGTCGACTTCCTGAACGGCCTTTCGGGGTGCCTCTAAGCCTGGGTTGTCAACACACCCTGCCGCGTGCGGGTGGCGTGCACCGCGAGCAAACCGACGAGCGCAGAAAGAATGATCAAGACCTGAATGACGCGGACCTTGTTCCCCACCTCTAAACCTCCTTTGAGAGCCAGGATCTCTTGCAGCGGGCGCTCAATGAGGTAAACGCCCGCGTCAGGCCGGCGTTACGCGCCCCCCGTACACTGCATGCGTGCTCGCGCGACTGAGGTCGAGTCGCACCGCGCAAGCCGCGGTCGTGGTGTTGCTGGTGGCCGGCGGCGCATTCGCCTGGTGGACCATCTCGCCGCTGTTTCTGACTACGACGGTGCACGAAGACTTGCCCGCAGCGGCGGCGTCGGCGTCCGCATCGAATTCACCGACCGCCAGCACGAGCAGCCCACGAGTCCTCGCCATGGGCCAACTGCAGCGCGTCGACAATCTCCATCGGGGCGCGGGACCGGTCAAGCTCGTCGAAATCGACGGCAAGACATTTCTCCGCTTCGAGAACGTCGCGATCCAGAACGGCCCAGACCTGCACGTCTATCTCGGGCGCGGCATGGGCGGAGCCTACGACGGTCGACGCGACCTCTATCTAGGCGCTCTCAAGGCGACCAACGGGTCCTTCAACTACGAGCTGCCGCCCGCTACGAGAACCGCTGACTTCAAATCGGTCGTCGTCTGGTGCCGCGCCTTCGCTGTGCTGTTCACCTGGGCGGACCTGAGCCTGGCCTGAAGAGCTGGAGGGCCGCACGGCGCGGCCTCCAGTTGACTGGTCGGGACCTTCGAGGGCGGCTTAAGCGCCTCTCCCTAGCCCTCTCCCCCCGATGGGGGGGAGGGGAATCAAAGCATCAGCGCCCTCCGGGATTGAAACCGCGCGCACGAGCGCGACCAGGCTCTCGTGCAGCTGCTTCATCCGGGCTCTCACTGAAGCCTCGGTGAATCCGCGCCTGGCCGCAGCGCCGGGCTCCCAGAGCCAGGCCGTTCCGACTCGGGTGCCACCTTCTTCCGGGCTCAAGTGCGCGGTCATGAACAGCGGCCCCGTTGACTTCGTCTCGTAAACGACTGAATGCCGGCTCGGCTCCTCGGAATCCGTGACGCGGATGACCTCCGGCTCGCGTTCCGGATCGGCGTACTGGCACGTGTAGACGGCGCCGAGCGCGGTCCCACGCGCACCCGTGTGGGTGGCGATGCGAAGCGAGGCGTTCAGGCGGCGGACCGATTCAGGGTCGGTGAACATCCCCCACGTGCGCTCGATCGCAGACGGCACCAATATCTCGGAGTAGATCCGCGCCTCCTCCCGCGAAACGCGCGTCCGCTCTGCGGCCAGGGCCTTCTGCCAGATAGGTGCCAGCGAGCGGAAGCCACACTCGATTCGGCCGACATGCTCGTACTCCTCGACGTGAGGCGTGTACTCGGCGCGCTGTTTGTCATCGAGCTGCTCGAGCAACGGCGACGTCAGCAGCAGGTACTCGCTGCTTGGAACATGGTTCTTGAGTAATCGGAACGAGGCATTGACGTCTGACCCGTGCAGCTGCTCGCGAGCGCCCCCCAAGGGCTGCCATGCGTATTGACCGCGGTGAGCGATGAGCTTCAGTGCCAGGTCAGTCGTGCGGGCGCAGGCCTCGCAGTCGCAGCTGTTGCATTTCTGCATGTCCCGAAGCCTGCGCCTGAACGCCACGTATGCCTGCTCCAGGACGTCCACGAGCTCGGCGGCGCGCAGGTCGCCGACGAACGTGACCGAGTCGCCTTCGAACTGTGCCGCCTCCAACCGGGCGCCTACCTCATCCACCAGGACCCCGAGCAGCTCGCGGACCGTGGCTGAGGAGTCCTGGATCGCCGTTCGGCTCACGTACCGCGTGTAGCCGGAGATGTCGGCCTGGACCAGGACCCCGGTGTGCACCAGAGCGTGACGGCCGCCCCGAGCTTTCACGGCGGCAACACCTTAGCTCATGGAGCGAAACCTGGGTCGCGGTCAGCAGATGCAGCGGGAGGGCACGTACCTTGTCCGATGTGACCACAGATGCCCTTGACTGGCTGCTGGACTCCGACCCGGCCATCCGCTGGCAGGTGATGCGTGACCTGACCGATGCGCCCGAGATAGAGGTCGCGGCCGAGCGTGCCCGCGTGGCCACCGAAGGCTGGGGCGCCAGGCTGCTCGCCCTCCAGGGCCCCGACGGCCTGTGGGGCGGTGGTACCTACTTCCCGGCCTGGACCTCCACTGCCTGGACCTTGATGCTGTTGCGGGACCTCGGTCTCGATCCTGTAAGCACGCAGGCGCGCCTCGCGGTCGCCCTGGTCAGGGAGCAAAGCCGGTGGGAGCACGACGGCGAGCCTTTCTTCGCAGGCGAGGTCGAGCCGTGCATCAATGGCATGACGGTCGCGCTGGGCGCCTACTTCGGCGAGGATGTCCATGCCATCGTCGACCGACTTCTCGGCGAGCAGATGGTCGACGGCGGATGGAATTGCTGGCAGGAATATGGTTCGACGCGGGGGTCGTTCCACAGCACCATCGATGTGCTCGACGGGCTGCTGGCGCACGAGCGAGCCACGGATGGCTCATCGGAGGTGACCGCCGCCCGCCGGCGTGGTCAGGAGTACCTCCTCGAGCGCCGGATGCTCCGCCGGCAGTCGACCGGCGAGGTGATCGATCCGGCATGGACGCAGCTCTCCTACCCGACCCGGTACTTCTACGACGTGCTCCGAGGTCTCGACTACCTGCGCGCCGCCGGCGTCGTTCCAGACGAGCGGGTAGCCGAGGCGATCCACCTCGTCGAGTCCAAGCGCGACGCGGACGGACGATGGCCGCTCGACAATTTCCATCCCGGCGAGGCTCACTTCGCCATGGACGATGGCGAGGGCAAACCGAGCCGCTGGATCACCCTCCGCGCCCTACGTGTGCTCGGGTGGTACCAACAAACCCAGCCCGAAACCCTTCCACGTGGCTGACCGCACTCACTGAAGCGAATCCCGCTGCTGCGTGCGTGTCGACCTATGATTCACGCGCGAGGCGGCATGTACATCTTCCTGAAGGCGCTGCACGTGATCACCATGTTCGCCGCCGTCACGTTGCTGATGGGGGAGGCGCTCTTTCTTTGCCTCGCGACCTGGAGGCGCGATGTGCGGGCGCTGTCAGCACTGCACCGAATGGCTCCGAATCTCAGCCTGACGGCGGTGGGCGCGGCTTTGTTTCTGGTGGGTGTCGTTCTCGGCTTCATTCTGGCGGCAACCGGCCACCTCAATTTCCTCGCCGGGTGGCTGATCGCGGCTTATGTGCTGGTCGCCCTGATATTGCTCAACAACGTCTCACCATTCGTGCAGCGGCTGCGACCCCTGGTGCGCGAGGCGGTCGAGGCGGAGGCCGGCCGGCGTCCGGTCGAGGAGGTCGTCCGATCCATGGATAGAGTTCGGACGGGTCTTTTCGTCGCCGTGGCGATCAACACGGTGATCTTCGTGAGCGTCATCGCAGACATGATCCTCAAGCCCTTCTGATCCCCTGTCCGCCCGCCTCGCGGGTCCGGCATCCTTGACAAGCACCCTCACGACGCTACTATCGCGGCGATCGGCGTAAGAGAGGGCGCCGCGGTGAGGTTGGGAGGTCCGGTCATGTCCCTGCGATTACGATCCCTGTTACCCGCGATTGCCCTCGTCGTGGGAGCGGGTTACATGCCGATCGTCGCGCACGCGGCGAGCCCCAACGCCGTCATCAGCCAGGTCTACGGCGGAGGCGGCAACTCAGGCGCCACGTACACGCACGACTTCATCGAGGTCTTCAACCACGGCTCGTCCGCCGTCGACCTCACGTCCATGTCCGTGCAGTACGGGAGCACGACCGGGAACATCGGCCCCAACAGCAGTCAGATCACACCACTGTCCGGATCCCTCGCTCCCGGCCAGTACCTCCTGGTCCAGGAGGCCCAGGGCGCTGGCGGGACCACGCCACTGCCCACACCTGACGTCACCGACGCGACGCCGATCGCGATGAGCGCGACCGGCGGCAAGGTCGCGCTGGTGAACGGCACCGCAGCTATCAACTGCGGCTCGAGCACCACGCCCTGCTCAGCTGCCGCGTTGGCCTTGATCGTCGACCTGGTCGGCTACGACGGGGCGAACCTCTACGAAGGGACGCCAACTCCGTCGCTGTCGAACACCACTGCGGCTCTCCGCATCAACGGCGGCTGCACCGACACCGACAACAACGGCGCCGACTTCGTCGTGGGCGGCCCAACCCCGCGCAACACGAGCTCACCGCTCAACTTCTGCCCAACCGACCAACCGCCCCAGATCACATCGCGCTCTCCTTCCAGCGGCGCGGCGGATGTGCCCGTGGACGCCGGTATTGACATCGGCTTCAGCGAACCAGTGGCAGTGTCCGGCTCGTGGTTCGCGATCTCGTGCACGACCAGCGGCAACCACACCGCTGCCGTGAACGGCGGCCCCGTCTCATTCAGCCTGGATCCGGACGCCAACTTCGCGTCCGGGGAGACGTGCACGGTCACGATCTTCGCCGCCAACGTTTCCGACCAGGACTCAGACGACCCGCCCGACCACCCCACGGCCGACGACGCCTGGAGCTTCACGACGATCGCGCAGCCGGCGGCGATACACGACCTCCAGGGCTCAGCACATGTCTCGCCGTTCAACGGCCAGAACGTCTCCAACGTGAACGGCATCGTCACCGCGAAGCGCTCGAACGGCTTCTACATGCAGGATCCCAGCCCCGATGGGAGCGACTCGACATCGGAGGGGATCTTCGTGTTCACCTCCTCCTCGCCGAGCTCGGTCAGCGTCGGCGACGCGGTCCGGGTGAGCGGCCACGTCCAGGAGTTCCGGCCGGGTGGGTCCGCGAGCACCAACCTTTCGACAACCGAGATCGGGTCGCCGGCGACGACGGTTCTCTCCCACGGCAACCCCCTCCCCGCCCCGACTGTCCTCGGCACGGGCGGCCGCATACCTCCGGACCAGGTCATCGAGGACGACGCCACCGGCGACGTCGAGACCAGCGGCCTCTTCGATCCTGATCAGGACGGGCTCGACTTTTACGAGAGCGTGGAGGGCATGCGCGTCCAGTTGAACGACGCGGTCGCGGTCGGGCCGACCAACTCGTTCGGGGAGACGCCCGTGGTGGGTGACGGAGGCGCGCATGCCGGCATCCGCACCGTGCGCGGCGGGTTGCTGCTGCGACCGGCCGACGCCAACCCGGAGCGGCTGGTCGCCGACGACGCGATCATCGCCATGCCAAACCTGAACGTCGGCGACGGGTACAGCGCCGCCCTGGTCGGGGTCATGGACTACAGCTTCGGGAACTTCTTCCTCGAGGTCACCGAACCCGTCTCACGCGTCGACAACCACCTACCGCGTGAGGTCACTGCGCCAGTCGGTCCCGACGAACTCGCCGTGGCTACGTTCAACTTCGAGAACCTCGCCGCCACCGACCCGCAGTCGAAATTCGACTCGCTCGCCTCGCTCATCGTGACCAACCTGCGGTCGCCTGACCTGCTCGCCGGCGAGGAGGTGCAGGACAACACCGGTGCGACCAACGACGGCACCGTGGACTCGGCCCAGACACTGACCAGGCTCGTCGACGCGATTCAAGACGCGGGCGGCCCGGTGTATGGGTGGCGGGAGATCGACCCCGTCAACAACCAGGACGGCGGCCAGCCCGGCGGCAACATCCGCCAGGTCTTCCTCTTCCGCACTGACCGTGGTCTCTCGTTCATCGACCGGCCAGGCGGCACCCCCACCGCGGCCACCGGAGTCGTGGGCTCGGGCGACTCGACCCAGCTGACGTTCAGCCCCGGCCGCATCGACCCCGCCAACTCGGCGTGGAACTCGAGCCGCAAACCGCTCGCCGCCGAGTTCAGCTACCGCGGCCACCACCTCTTCGCGATCGTCAACCACTTCAACTCGAAGGGCGGCGACCAACCGCTCGAGGGCCGCTTCCAGCCGCCGGACAGGCCGAGCGAGGTGCAGCGCCACCAGCAGGCGCAGCTCGTGGCCGACTTCGTCTCCCAGATCACGGCCGCCGACGCTGACGCGAGCATCGTCGTGCTCGGCGACCTCAACGACTTCGAGTTCTCCGAGACGGTCTCGATCTTGAAGGCGGCAGGGATGCACGACCTGATCGAGAGCCTGCCCCAGAACGAGCGCTACAGCTACGAGTTCGAAGGCAACGCGCAGGTGCTCGACCACATCCTGCTCAGCGGCGCGCTCTTCGCGCGACCCTTCGTCTTTGACGCCGTGCACGTCAACGCGGAGTTCTTCGACCAGGCGTCAGACCATGACCCCTCGGTCGTGCGGATCGAGCTCAACGACGCGCCCACGGTCTCGGCCGGAGGTCCCTACACGGTCGCCGAAGGCGGTTCCGTCGCGTTGACGGCGAGCGGCAGCGACCCTGAAGGCGGGCCCCTGTCGTATGCGTGGGACCTCGACGGAAACGGGACGTTCGAGACCACCAGTCAGACGGCGACGTTCTCGGCCGTGAACATCGATGGTCCGGCGACGCGGACAATGCAGGTACGGGTGACCGACGACGCCGGCCAGAGCGCAACCGACACGGCGACGGTGATGGTCGTGA
Source organism: Candidatus Dormiibacterota bacterium (assembly GCA_036395015.1). GTDB lineage: Bacteria > Chloroflexota > Dormibacteria > Dormibacterales > Dormibacteraceae > 40CM-4-65-16. The sequence goes on from DASWDZ010000135.1 coordinate 9,663, forward strand.
ACATCGCGCCGACGGCGACGTTCGGCGCCACCGCCTCCGTCTTTGCGGGCTTCCCCTTCACGCTCTCCCTGACGAACCCGAGCGACCCATCGCCGGCCGACACCGCCGCGGGCTTCACGTTCGCGTTCGACTGTGGCGACGGCGCCGGGTATGGAACCTTCGGGTCCAGCGCGAGCACGTCTTGCGCGACGAGTGACGTCGGTGTGCGATCGGTCGGCGGCATGATCCGCGACAAGGACGGCGGCGTGACCGAATACCGGACGGCGGTCGACGTCCGCGTGACGTTCGACAGCCTCTGCGCCTTGACTCGTGTCTACTCGTCCAAGCCGCAGGTCGCGGACGCGCTGTGCATGAAGCTCCGGAACGCGTCACTGGCGACCGATGCCGAGACGCGCAACTCGCTCCTCACGGCTTACCAGAACCAGGTCGACGCCCAGGTCGACAAGGCGTTCACCGCCACCCAGGCCGCGACCCTGAAGCGACTCGCCAACCGTCTCCGAGCATGACGCCGGCCGAGACTCATTCTCGACGCGCCTCCCAGAGGTCAAAGAACCCCGATCCGCCAGGCCGGTTCGACATGAAATAGAGCGTCATTCCATCTGCCGACATGTCCGGCCTCTCGTCCGAGAACACGGTGTTGAATCTGGGCCCGAGATTTGTCGGTTTCCGGAACGATTCGGAGCGGTTCGCCCGAGTTGTAACCCAGATGTCAAGACCGCCTGAGCCGCCGGCTCGATCGGAGGCGAAGAACAGTTCCAGGCCGTCCTGGGAGATGCTGGGCTCACAGTCGCCGGCGCCACTGTTGACAGTGGGTCCAAGGTTCCTCGGCGAGCCAAATGGCCCGGACCGGCTTGGCCGGACTGCAACCCAGATGTCGTTCCCACCGGAGCCGCCGTCCCGGTTGGAGCAGAAGTAGAGCTCGAGCCCGTCCACCGAAACTGCCGGGAAGCCGTCGCAACACACTGCGTTGCCAAGAGAGACGGCCATCGCTTTGCCGAAGGACACCGATGTGCTCGCGCGGGTGCTGACGAAGATATGACCTTCCGGCGCGCGATCGAAGAAGAGCTCAAGCCCATCGGCCGAGATGCTCGGCGCGCCTTCACTGCTTGGAGAGTTCACCTGTGGGCCCAAGCGCTGAGGGTTGGCGAACGGTTCGGAGGCGGAGGCCCGGGTCGCCATCCAGATATCTCCGCCGGCGGATGGAGGCCGGTCGGAGATGAAGTAGAGCGAAAGCTCGTCGGCCGAGACGGAGGGGCCGCCGTCGAAGTCGCTGCTGTTCACGCTGGTACCGACGTTCTTGGGCTGCCCGAAGGTCGCCGGAGTAGGTGCGGCCAAAGGAAGCTGGCTGCCGCTCCCGCACCCGAAGATCGGGACGAAGGCCACGAGGGCCATGAACGCAACCGTCCTCAAGCAGGCCTCAACTTACAACGGTTCAGCAATGCCGAGTCTGCCTCGAGGTGCGCCTCAAACGAAGCACGCAGTAGAGACAAACGCCCGGCAGGATTCCATGAAAGCGAGTCGCCGTCGGCGAGCAGAGGCGATCGTCATGGCTCGGAGTCTCATCTGAATGGTGGGCCGTAGTCTTCGTAACGCGGACCTGCCCACCGTCACGGGCCGAGCGATCTCCTTCTAGCCCGTCGCACGCGTGCTACAATGATCTTATGGCGAAGGTGATAACCCAGCGAACGCTCCGAAATGAGAGCGGGGAGATCATGCGGGGACTTGACCGAGGCGAGTCTTTCATCGTCACCCGCAACGGCGTCCCGGTCGGAGAGCTAATGCCGGTAAGACGTCGCGTGTTCGTTCCTTCCGGCATTCTCCTCGCCGCGCTGGCCGGCGCTCCGCCGATTGATGCAGCCGACTTCCGGCAAGACATTGACCGGCTGATCGACCAGAACCCGCAGCCGCGTGCCTGAGCGACGCCGTCCGCGGGGACTTGTCGACACTTCAGTTCTCATCGATCCGCCAGCTGACAGCGCGATGCCGGAGGAGGCCAGCATCGCAGCGATCACTTTGGCCGAACTCGTGGCTGGGGTCCATGCTGCGCAGGACCCGCATGAACGCGCCGTGCGCCAGGACCGACTCCAGCGGGTTGAAGCCGCCTTGGAAGCAATCCCCTTCGACGCCGATGCGGCACGCGCTTACGGACGAGTTTTCGCTGCCGTGATGGCCGGAGGACGGAAGGCCCGTGGCAAGCGTGCTATCGATCTCTTGATCGCAGCAACGGCCGCCTCGGCCGGCTTGCCTCTATACACTCGCAACCCAGAGGATTTCAGCGGGCTGAAGGGCGTAGTCGATGTCATCCCCGTTCGGCGCTGAGTACCACCGGTTCGCGTTATGGAAAGGTCGCCGATTTGGTGTGGGCCGTAGTTTCCGTAACGCGAACCATGCGTTAACGGTCACAGCCTCGACCATCAGCCTATTCAAGTTACGAAGTAAGCGACCCGAGGCCGAGTAGGACTCACGCGCTGGCAGGACGAGGTTTGGAGCCCAAGGCGCAATACTTGTAAGGGTTGTTCGTAGTCCAGGCGACGCTTCGGTCCTTTTGCTCAGCGCGATCACTGCCGGTGTTGTCGTGCTGGCTCCCGTGGTCGGACTTTCGCCCCACCCGCGCGCTGCAGTCGCGGAGTACTTCTGCTAGCGACGATCAGTGCCGTCCTTATCTCCCGGCGGGCGTCAGGCGTTCGATCCGGTCAGCCGATCTGCTCGCTCAGTCCGACAATGATGCCTTCAGGCCCGCGGATGTAGGCGAGCCGATTGGTGTCCTCGTACTGCACCACTTCGCCTATCAGCTCGGCCCCGTGGGCGAGCAAGCGCGCGACGACAGCGTCGATGTCTTCGACGGCGAACATGATGCGGCGGATGCCCAGGGCGTTCACCGGCGCGTCCACAGGCCCAAACCTGACCGCGGTGGGCGTGTGGAACTTGTCGAGCTCGATGCGGCCGTGGCCGTCCGGGGTCCGCATCAACGCGAGGGTGGCGCGAACATCCTTGAGCCCGATCAGGCTGTCGACCGAAGGTCCCTCGACTTGCGTCTCGCCTTCGAGCTCGAGGCCGAGTTCGATGAAGAAAGACTTGGCCGCCTCGAGGTCATCGATAACGATGAGAACGTTGTCCATGCGCTGAATCGTCATGTGCTCACCCTACTGTGTGATGCCTTATCTAGCAACGTCTCTTTGCGACCGACACTCGTGTGGTCAGAGGCGCATGGCGTCGCCATCGAACGCAGACGATGCGTTCTGGCTGGGGCCACAGCCGGCGACGATGAATGTCCGTGGTTCTGCTGGCAGCTTTTCCACGATCTTTCCATCGCGGGTTGCAGAAGAGGCTCAAACGCATGCGGGCGAACGAAAGCCCCGTTTCCGGGGCTTTCCGTGATGGGCCGCGGTGGACTCGAACCACCTACCTCCGCGGTAATTCACCCCCCAACGCTGTACAACCCCGCTCGCTCCCCGCAGAGCTGAGGGACCGTTTCAGCGGGTGTCATGTGGCGAGTCCTGGAATCAGTGTCCAGGTCGGCCTCCACTTGGACGCAGCAGCTCGCGCCGTGACCGAGTCGCCACCGCTAGAAGTGAGCCAGGACTTCTCTCAGCTCGACGGTCTCCAGGCGCATGAATGGGGGTCGCGGCGCGCCGCGTATCCACTCCACCGCCATTTGTGCCGCATCCTCTGTCTGAAAGAGGAACAGGTTCAGCGTTTTTCCGCCCTCGTCTGTCGTAAAGGTTGCTGAGACGATCCCGGGAGCGTTTCTCACCTGAGGCACGACGTTTGCCTCCACATGGTCTCGGCTTCCCCGCACCCGCTGAGCTTCTCCGCTCTCTTGAACCACCACCGCGAACATCAGATCCCCCTCGGCCTCCCGGCCATGACGCTTCCCGTCGTCCCACCGCCCCGCGTAGAATTCGAGAGAACCAGACTGTATTGGAGTTATAAGTATTCCACCGAATGTTCGGCGTGTCAAGCCACCTCGCCGCTACGACTCGACCCGGCGTCGGGCGCAGGCGGCCCAGACTCGCGACGACATCCTCAAAGCGGCGCTGCACCTCTTCCTGGAAGGCGGCTACGCACGCACCACGATCAACGACGTCGCGTCGGCGGCGGGAGTGGCGGTGGAAACCATCTATCGGGGATTCGGCAGCAAGGCGGCCTTGTTCAAAGGGGTGATGGAGGCTGCGATCGCCGGAGGCGCCGCCCGCGCCGCCATCCCGCCCGAGGAGCGTCCTGTGGTCCGAGCAATGATCGCGGAGCAAAATCCGCGCCGCGTGCTCGAGCTGCACGCCGCCACGCAGCCTGGGATCCAGGCACGAGCCGGCCCCCTGTATCGGGTGCTGATGGAGGCAGCCGCAGCGGATCCCGACGTCGCGGATGTCTGGAACCAATTGGAGGCCCAGCGACTGACAGGCATGAGGCGGATAGCCGAGAAGCTGAAGAACCTCGGTGGCATCAGGCAGGAGCTATCGCTCGATGAGGCCGGGGACATCCTCTGGACTGTGAATTCGTTGGCCGTCTACAACCTCCTCGTCGTGCAGCGCGGATGGTCGCCTGAGCGATACCGCGACTGGATCGCCTCCACCAACACGCGCGCGCTGCTTCCCGGCAGAAAAAGGCGACCGACGCCGCCGAGCGATCGACAGTCGATCCACGAACGACGACGTGACTGAGCCCCAGTACCGGGCTCCATACCGGGAGGCTACATTCCCGAAACGACTGTGGTGGGCCGTGGTTTCCATAACGCGAACCGCAACGAACTGGTCGTTCGGGGCAACTCGATCACGCTTGGTCGCTAAGAGCCTTTCCGAGAGCGACGCCGCATGGCGTCGACGCGTGACACGAAGGCTTCCGGCGTCTGGATTGGAATCCCACGCCACGGCGACATCGAAAGGAGATGCTCGTCGGAGCTGACGATCAGGAACGCACCAACTGTCTCCGCGAGCTCCAAGACCCGGTTGTCCTCCCAGTCCTCGCACTCGCTAACGCGCACACTAGGCTCCGCGACGCCACCCGCTCTGCTTGTCACCCCGCGCAGAAACGCGCTGTAGGAGGCTGACTCCCCGCCGGTGAACCTGAAAGCGCGACGGAGGACGCGCGCCGTGCCTTCGATCAGGTGCCTGCTCAACCAGAGCTCAAACTCGAGACCCTCGTTAAGAATCGCCAGAGCCATGGCAGAGGCCTCGCCCCGGACTGGCGGCGGGGACTCCCAGCGCTCCGGATCGGGTTCCGCCACCACAGCGTCCACCAGCACGTTGATGTCGACCACGATCGGGACGCGGCGTGGCGAGACCACGCTCAGGAGTGCGGCTTTCTCGACTTCCGGTTGAGACTCGACCGGACCGCCTCACGCCGCTCACGTGGGCTTGTTATCCCGGCGGCGGCAGCCCGCTTCAGCCCGACCTCGCGGACCATTTCGAAGAGTTGCCAATTCTCGACCGCTTCCATCCGGTCCATTGCCTTCCGGATGAACTCAGTAGGACTCCCATTCGCGAGGCGCTCGACCATGCGGTCGAATCGGGGCGCCTCTTCGGGGCGGAGAGAGAAGCTTCGGCTTACGGCTGTTCGGCTCATGGTTGGCAACCGTTGCTAACATACCATAGTCGGTTCGCGTTATGGAAAGGCCGTCGAGTTGTGGTGGGCGCGGTGGACTAGAACCGCCTACCTCCGCGTTAACCCCGCCTGGGTGCTCATGACGCGGCCGGATCCAGGGAAGGCCAAGAAAGCCTGACGCCCGGCTGATCAAGCCGAGCGCCAGCTCGAGATTGCCAGGGGTGTGGCGAGCTGTGGATCCGGGGCGCCAAACCCGGCTCGGATGGATACACCATCGTCCTGGCTCCTGAGCCCCTGCTACCCCGACAGCAGCATAAGCTCTGGATCGCCAATTTTTAGATCAAAAAGGGCGCCGGCCTTGCCGGTAAACGATGTCATCGCCTAATCGGCCGGCGCAACTGGGCATCTTGCTGAACCCACGAGGCGTCCCGCAAGGATGAGAGCGGCAGAAATCGCTAGTCCCACACGGTTACTGGAAGTCCAGTCAACCGGCTCCGCTCGGCGGCGAATGCCATGAGATGGCTCTCTAGCGACTCGCGCGGCCCCGACCGGACTAATGATCGATCGCCGACTGAGACAGCATCCAGGAACGCGCCCATAACCCCGAAGTCGCCTCCGTCGTGGCCATCCCCAGCATCCGCTCCAATATCGACCAGGTCGAACGACTCGACCTCCCCGGTGACGAAGTCGGTGACGGTGAGCCGTTTGCCGTCGCCCTCCAGAAAACCTCGCGTACCCATGATTCGCGTGCGACGCCGGCCGACAGGCGTGAACGCGCTCATCGTCAGTGTGGCTGTCACCCCTCCCTCGAACTCGATCGTTACGACCTGGTGGTCGGCTACATCGTTGTCACATGCGTAGACGCAGCGCCCGTACTGGCCGTCGCGCAGCGCACGCCGTACCCCCGTTTCCGTCAGGTCGGTCGTAACAACGGAGAGCGGCCAGCGCTCCCGCTCCGGATCGCCCAAGCAGCCAAGATAGAGCCGCAGGGCGGAGTACGGGCAGTCGGGCTCCACGGCACAGTCCAGGCACCGGTCGGCCGCGCCGGCCGGTCGGCTGGCTGCAGTGAAGTGATGCAGCCCGCCCCGGCTGGATACTCTGAGCGCTCGCCGGCCTACGACGTAGCGCAGCCAGTCCAGGTCGTGACAGCACTTGGTCAGGATGCTAGGTCCCGCCTGGTCCGAGCGGCGCCAGTTGCCCCGCACGTACGAGTGGGCGAAGTGCCACCAGCCGACCGGCTCCAGGTGCTCCACGCCGACCAGCTGGCCGAGCCTACCCTTGGCCAAGATCGTCTTCACCTGGTCCGTGTAGGTCGTGTACCGCATCACGTGGCAGACCGCGAGGATGACCCCGGCCTTCTCGACGGCGTCAATGACCTCAACGCACCCCGCCCGGGTCGGTGCGATCGGCTTCTCCAGCAGCACGTGGTAGCCCAGCTCCGCGAAGCGGCACGCCGGCCCCACGTGCTCGCGGTCCGGAGTAGTGACAATCACGGCATCCGCGAGCCGGGCCTGCGCGGCCAGGTCGCGCCAGTCGTCGAACCGCTTGTCGGTCGCCACCCCAAGCTGGTCGGCCAACATTTCACGGCGATCCGTGCGCGGATCGGCGACCGCCACCACGCGAGTCCGGTCCGGATACTGCTGCGCAAAGCTGGAGAATGTGCGACCCCGGGAACCGGTACCTAGGAGCGCCAGCGTAACCGGTCGAGTCGAAGCCACAGGACCCTTATTCTCTCGGCAAGGTCACTCGAGGCTCGGCGGTCATCAGACGCGATCTTCTCATTTGCCACTATGCCCGGCCAAACGTCTATTGATGCTGCCATTACCGCGCCATTCAGAGAACGCCCTCGGCGATTGGGAAAGCGAGACGATTTCTCGGGGATGGGAGGTCTGTTCGAGATAGGAAATCCGTGGTGGGCCGCGGTGGACTCGAACCACCTACCTCCGCGTTATCAGCACGGCGCTCTGCCAGTTGAGCTAGCGGCCCGTCAGAAAGCCCCCATGGCCAGGCCAGACCCACGGAGTCTAGCTGGGCCGCTCGATTTTACGAAGGCCGGCAGCGGGCCGGCCAAGCCCCGCGGTGGAACCGGCCAGCCGACGGAGGGATGAACGGCGAAAGTCAGGTCACAGACGGCCTGATGACATAGCCCGAGCTCTCGTCTGGCCCCACTACCGCGTACAGGAGCATGCCGACGATGCCCAGGCCCACGAGCTGCAGCAGCAGAATCGCGACAAACGTGGCGGTGGCGCCCTGCCGCGCCAGCTTTACGAGTGCGGCGACCCACATCACGAAAGTGACCATGCCTGCGAGCGCCATCACGAGGTATGCGACCGTCAGGCCGGCGGGCGCGGTGGCCCCGTGAGTGGCGCCCGAAATCGCGACGGCTGCGACCAGGGCGGCGAACCAGACCACCCAGGCGTCGATGTACCACCGAGTGATCGTCCGCTTGCTCACCGCGCAGGTTCCTCAACTGGTGAACGGGACGGTGCGCGGCCCTACTTGCCGGGACAGAAAAATTGGCAGGGGCGGAAGGATTCGAACCCTCGGCCCTCGGTTTTGGAGACCGATGCTCTGACCAGACTGAGCTACGCCCCTATGCGCCTACGGAATTCTACCCAACCCCTTCCGGGCCGACGGTTAGCATCGAGGCGTGGCTGTGTTCCTCGCCAACGTAGGTGTGAACGCGGCGCACGCGGCTCGCTCGCCGCTCTTCGACGATGGCACGTTTGCGCTGCTGCCGATCCCCGAGCGAATCCCATGGCGGCCGCCGATGCTCCGGCTCGGCGACGTGCCCCACCTTCACATCCATGCACCCAGGTCGTGGTCCGACTGGGCTGTGCACCTCGATCCCGATCTCGCCTCGGGCGTCGCCACGTACGGAGACAACTGCCGGCGCGCCGGCCGTGCCTTCAGCCTCCGGCGGGCGCAGGCAGGCGACCTGATCCTCTTCCTTGCCCGCCTCCAGGCAGCCGGCGGGCCGGCTGGATTTCATCTCGTCGGATGCCTCGAGATCGACGATGCGATCCAGGACGTGACTCGTGACCCCGGCCCCGGCTGGTGGGATCGCAACGCTCACATCCGGCGGGCGCGTGCGACCGGCAGCTGGGATGCGTTCTGGGTCTTTCGCGGAGGCCCACCGAGCCGTCTGTTCGAGCGCGCGATCCCCTTCCGGCGACGGGAGACCGACAGGCTGTTCGACAAGACAAGCAGGTGGCCGTCGCACCGCACCGAGCTGCAGACGATCGGCTCCTACACGCGCGCGGTTCGCCGCATTGAAGGTCACGGCGAGGAATGGCTGCGGACGATCTGCCTGTCCTGATCGTCGGCGACGTCCACGGCGACCTCGAGTGGCTCTTCAAGGCGCTGAAGCCCTACCCGGCAGGCCTCTGGCACACGATCTTCCTCGGCGACCTCGTCGACTACGGCATGTTCGGCGTCGGCGCGCTGCGCTACGCGCGCGACCGCCCGAACTCGGAGGCCCTGCTGGGCAACCACGAGGTGGCCATGCTCTGGGCGCTCCGCGATCCGACTCGCGTCGGCTGGTGGATTGCCGTCGGCGGCCAGCTGCACGACCTCGAGGAGCTGCGCCAGGATGAGCCGCTGCAGCGTTGGATGCGCGAGCGCCCAGCGCTGATGAAGCTCCCCGATGGCACGCTCGTACAACACTGTGGCAACGATTCCTACCTCGGGCTCCGCGACGAACCCGACGACGTGAACAGGGTCGTCGCCGAACAACTGAAGTCGGGTAGCGAGCGACGTCTTTGGGACTTCTTGAGCAGTCCAAACGTGTTCGAAACGCAGTCCACGAGGCTCGTGCGGTACCTCGATCGCATGGGCGCCCGCCGCGTCGCATTCGGCCACAAGCCGCACCGAGGTAAGAAGCCATTGGCGTTCGACGGCGGCAAGGCCTTGAACTTCGAGGGCGCAGTCGCGCCCCTTCCCGACTAGGCGACCGCCGGCCGGCAGTCTTTACACGGCCGATACCCCGCAGCCCGCGCCTCCGTCTCATCGTGGAAGAACACAAAGTTCTCCTCGCGCGCGTGGCGGCCGTGGTAGCACGTCGGGAAGCAAAAGATCTTTGTGCTCTTGACACCCTCGAAGCGATAGCCCGACTGCGCAAGCTTCTGCAGGCGCCCCAGCTGCACTCCTTCGAGAGACAGGATGTTCTTCTTCGCCTCCGGACCGCCGCCACCGTAGTTGCCGATCACGCCG
>DASWDZ010000136.1:0-2912 GCA_036395015.1 Candidatus Dormiibacterota bacterium
AGCTCGTACACCTGGTCCTGCATCGTCGTGAACCATGAGTTGAGGTCGTTCTGGCTCAGGTGGGCGCGAAACGCGTCGCGCTTTGCCTGCACGTAGTCATGGACGTCGACCTGCGTCGTGACCAGCTCGTCGGGCGTGCCGGCGATCCGCATGTTGCCGCCCATGGCCTGCCGAGCCTCTTCCGGCATCTGCTGCATGAACGCCTCCATCAGCGAGCGTGGAATCGCCGTGTAGTAAAGCTTCTTCACCGCAGGACCCGCTCTCTCGACGAGCTCAAGCGCGGCGTTGGTCACGAAGTGCGCCTTGATGTGGTCGGGGTGACCGTAGATGCCGTCCTCCGCGTATGTCACCACCACGTCCGGCCGCTCTTCGCGGATGAAAACGGCAAGCTTTCCCGCCGCGTCTTCGAGCCTGGACTGATGAAATGAGCGCGGGTCCTTGTTGTCGTCGGTGTCGACCATGCCGGAGTCGCGGTAGCCGAGGAACTCCTGGCGGTCGACGCCCAGGATCTCCGCCGCGGCCTTGAGCTCCTCGGTCCGGATCTCGCCCAGGCGCGGACGTGACGTTGCCTCGTCCAAGTTGTGGATCTCGCCCACCTCACCACGGGTTGCAGTGACCAGTACCACGCGATGGCCGTGAGCCTTTGCCTTCAGCATCACGCCTCCCGTCGAGATCGCCTCGTCGTCCGGGTGCGCATGCACGAGTAGAAGCGTCGCCATTACTTGAGCAACGTGTCCGCGAGCTGCCGGATTCCACCCTGGCCGGGACCAGGGATGATGCGATCGGCGGCCGCGATGACCTCGGGCGGCGATCCTTCGACCGCCACCCCGAGCCCCGCCCACGCGATCATCGAGGCGTCGTTGCGGCCGTCGCCGACTGCCGCCACCTGCTCCTGGGGGACGCCCAGCCGCTCGCCTAGAAAGCGCAGCGCGGAGGCCTTGTCGCTCTCCACGCTGGTGAACTCCAGGTACTCCGGCACGGAGGTCGCGACGTTGAGCCGTCCAGCCCAGCGCTGCCGGACCTCGGGCAGCACGGCCTCGATGAGCTCTGGGGCGGCCACGACCACGAGCTTGGGAGTCGTCGGGCCCATGCCCTGGTCGAGGTCGTCGACCACGTGGACGTCCATGCCCGCGTGACGGGCGTAGATGTGTGCCTCCTCACGGTCTCGCTCGACGATCAGCCTGTCGTCGCGATAGGCCTGGACGTGCAGCCGTCGTTCGCGGGCCAGCCGGATCACCTCCATGGCGATGGCGTGCGGTATGCCGTGGTCGAGCAGCACGCTGCCGTCGAGGTTGCGCACCTGGGCGCCCTGGTAGCACACGATCGGGCCCTCCAGTCCGAGTCGCTCGACCCAGGGAAGAGCACCCGGGAACGGACGCCCCGTACAGGCGATGACGGTGACGCCGGCGGCGACGATCTCGCGGACCGCGGCCACGTCGCGAGGATCCAGCTCGAGATGCAGGCCCAGGACCGTCCCGTCGAGGTCCAACGCAAGGAGTCGGTATCGAAGGGCGAGCGCTATCGCTTGACCTCGGGGTTGACGAGGTTCGGCGGCCGGCCACCCCGGACCGCGGTGGCCATGTTGCGCGCGGCCATCGCGGACATCTCGGAGCGCGTGCGCACCGTGGCGCTGGCGATGTGCGGCGCGAGCACGACGTTGGGCATCGAAACCAGACCCGGGTGGACAGCCGGCTCACGTTCGTACACGTCGAGACCTGCGCCCGCGAGCTTTTGGGTGTTGAGTGCGTCGACCAGGGCGGCCTCGTCGACCACCGGTCCGCGCGAGGTGTTGACCAGGATGGCGTTCCGCTTCATGGAGTTGAACTGTTGCGTGCTGATCAGGTGCTGCGTCTCCTGCGTCAGCGGCACGTGGACGGAGATGAAGTCGGACTCGGCGATCAGCCGGTTCAGGTCCACGCGGGTGGCGCCGAGCTGTTCCTCCGCCTCGCGAGGAAGCGGCTGTGGGTCGTAGTAGAGGACGCGCATGTTGAAACCTTTGGCGCGATGCGCGACGCCGCGCCCGATGCGCCCGATGCCGACGATGCCGAGGGTGGCGCCGAACACGTCCTGGCCGAGCATCATGTCGATCGCCCAGCCGCGGAAGCGGCCGCTGCGCGTGAAGTTGTCCGCCTCGACAATTCGGCGCGCGGCCGTCATCAACAGCGTGAAGGCGAAGTCGGCCGTGGCGTCGTCGAGAACACCGGGCGTGTTGGTGACCATCACCTTGTGAGCCGTCGCCGCTGCGACGTCGACGTTGTCGAAGCCCACAGCGACGTTGCTCACACACTGGAGGCCGGGCAGCGAGAGGACGGCTTCGCGGATCGGGTCCATCAGCTGGCTGACGATGCCGACGCAACCTTCCGCAGCCTGGCGGATGTTGGCCTCGTCGAGCGGGCGGTCCGGTGGATAGGTGATCACCTCGGCCGCCTCGGCCAGGATCGATGGCCCTGGGTCGAGGATGGGGTGCATGAGGAGGACGCGCGGGCGACCAGAAGTGCTCATGGGTTCAGTCCCAAATCACTGGCGATGGGTTTCAGGGCATCGCGGACGAACTCCACGTGCTCGTCGAAGGGTATACCGAGCACCTCGGCGCCCGCGACGAGCTCCTCACGATGGACCCCGCGCGCGAAGGCCTTGTCCTTCATCTTCTTGCGGACGGTGCTTGCTTCCACCGCGCTCAGCGACTTGTCGGGCTTGACGAGCGCGCAGGCGATGATGAAGCCGCACATCTCGTCCACCGCGTAGAGCGCTTTGCGCGCGTTGCTGTCGCGAGGCACGTTGAGGTAGTCGGCGTGCGAGGCGATGTCCTCGAGGATGTCCTCCGGCCATCCCTTCTCGCGCAGCATCTGGATGCCGCGCATCGGGTGCAGGTCGAGCGTCGGCCCCGACTCGTAGTCCCAGTCGTGGATGAG
>DASWDZ010000137.1:0-1677 GCA_036395015.1 Candidatus Dormiibacterota bacterium
CGGCGGCGATCCAGCCGGCAGGTGACCTTCAGACCTTTGGCGGTGGTCGTCCCGGCGATCAGCTGCACGATGGTCTCGTAGTCACGCAAGGGTTCGCCGCGCCAATTCGACGAGATGAACGAGAACAGGCGGTGTTCGACCTTGTTCCATTTGCTGGTGGCAGGAGGGAAGTGGCAGACCGTGATCGTGAGGCGGGTGCTGTCGGCGAGGCGCTGCAACTCTACCTTCCATTGCCGAAGGCGGTAGCCGTTGCTCCCGCCACTATCTGCGGTGATCAGGAGTGTTCGGGCCTTGGGGTACAGACGCTTGCCCTCGGCGCGCCACCAGCCGCGAATGGAAGCGACCGCGAACGCTCCGGTGTCGTGGTCGGTCCCGACGTTCACGAAGCCGGTGTTCCTGCGCACGTCGTAGATCCCGTACGGGTAGGCTCGCGGCACGTCGGGAGTTGGGAAGTCGTGACCGTTGACCGTGAGGGGTTGCTTCGCCTGCCGCCATTGGCGGCCTGAATTGACGTAGTTCCCGATCAACTCTTTCTTCTTGGTGTCCACCGAGACGACCGGCTGACCTCGGGCGAGCGCGGCACGAACCTCCTCGTTGATGTGCCGAAACTGAGCGTCACGATCCGGATGGTCGTTTCCCTCTTCGGTCTTCCGGTTGCTCTGGAGGCTGTAACCCATGTCGCGCAGGAGCTGCGCCACCTTCTCGTGGCTGATCGGGTGGCTCTGCGTCGTCAACTCGGTGGCGAGAGCTCGGGTGCTCTTGCTCGTCCAGCGCAACGGCGATTCTGGGTCGCCGCGGGCCAATGGCTCGACCAGATTCTCAAGCGTGTCCGGAAGCTCCGGGTCCGCTTCCACAAGCGAGCGTCGCCCACCCCCAGGACGTCGAACGCGACCCGGCTCCAGAGGCGGCTCGTCCAGTTCCCGAATCGCCTTGCCGATCGTCACCCGAGACAAGCCACACGCACGGCTGACGATCGACACGCCGCCGTGGCCCAACTGGCGTGCCTCGCTGGCCGCCATCATGCGTCGAGCGCGTTCATTGAGGTGCGGCCAGATCAGCGAGAACTTCTGGGCCAGCGCCCGCGTACCCATCACAACCAGAATTATCCGTCAGCTTCATACGGAGTGCAAATGTTATTAGTTGACGCTGCCTTACTGTCATCCAGAACGTCGCCCTCGATGACGCGGGCACGATTGGGATCGAGGTTACCTCGCCCGTGCGGCGGGATCTGCGTCGAAAGCGAGGGAAGTCGAGAGGTCCCGGTGGGCGTCGATCTGCGCCTTCAGATCGGCGACCACCTGCTCCGCGGTGGCCATGGCATCGGCGCCGGCGATGAAACGGGGCGGCGGCGGCTCCTGGCTCGCAATGACGATGAGCGCTCGCGCGAGCTTGGCCGGGTCGCCGGACTGCTGGCCATTCTGGGCTTTCCAGAACTCGAGCTGCTTCGCTCGGCGCTCGTCGTAGTCCGCGATGGACGGCTCGGCATAGTTCGTCGACTGCTCGGTGAGGAGCTCCGTGCGGAAGAACCCCGGGTTGACGAGGGTGGTGGTGATGCCGAACGGCGCGACCTCGGCGTGCAGCGACTCCATCCAGCCTTCGACGCCGAACTTCGACGCGGCGTAGGCGGTGAGGAACTCGCCTCCGCGGATGCCGGCAGTCGCGGAGATCGTCACGACG
>DASWDZ010000138.1:0-5842 GCA_036395015.1 Candidatus Dormiibacterota bacterium
TAGATTTTCGGGGAATGGGCAGGCTCGCCGTTTTCAACGCCGCGGTGCGGACACTCGAAGAATCGGTGGCGCGCGCGAAGGCGGCGGAGCGGCTGGGCTTCGAGTCGGTGTGGACGACCCAGATGCCGGACGCGCGCGACGCGGCCCTGGTGCTCGCCGCGTACGCCCACAACACCCAGCGCGTGAAGCTGGGCACCGGGGTGCTGCCCATCTACACCCGTCACCCGACGGCGATGGTGCAGATGGCCGCCAGCCTGGACGAGCTGTCTGGCGGCAGGTTCATCCTCGGCATCGGCATCAGCCACAAGGTCACGGTCGAAGGCATGTGGGGCTTGCGGCTGGAGAACCCTGTGGAGGCGATGCGCGAGTACCTGACGATCGTGAGGACGACTCTGCGCGATGGAAGCTGCAGCTTCGAGGGCCGCTACTTCACCGCCCGCTCCATGTACTCGGGACCCCGCCGCGCCGAGCTCCCGGTCATGATCTCGGCCCTCAACCCGCGGATGCTCGACCTCGCCGGCGAGCTCGCGGACGGCATCGTCCTTTATATGTGCACGCCGGCGTACGTTCGCGACCATGTCGTCCCTTCGGTGCGCGCCGGGCGGGAAAGAGCAGGCAAGTCGCTCGACGGTTTCGAGATCGTCGCCGCGGTGCCGGTATGCCTGACGACCGACCGCGCAGCCGGTCACGAGGTGTTCCGGCAGACCGTGGCCAGGTACGCCGCTCTTCCCTACTACCGAAAGATGATGGACGCGAGCGGGCTGGGCAGCGAGCTCGAAGGCGAGCGGGTCGGTGAGCGCGTCCTGGATGAGCTGGCAGGGATCGGCGACGCGGTGCGCACTCGCGACGCGATCGCTCGGTACCGTGACGCGGGGGTCACGCTGGTGGGCGCGGGACCGTTCGGTGGGCACGAGGGGGCGAAGGGTTTCGAGGCGACGCTGGAGGCCGTAGCCGGGGCTTAAGCGAGCTGGGCGAGGGCCTCGTCGATCAGCCGGCGTGAGGTCGCGAACTCCCGGTGCACCGCCGCATCTTCGGCCCGGTCGAGCATGCGCGCGATCGCCTGCCACCGCTCCGGGTCGCGCTCGTGAAGGCCGGAGCGCACCTGCCCGATGGTCTGGGTCGCGAACAGCAGGCCGCCACCGGGGTTGTCGAGGATCGAGCGCGCGATCCCCAGCTGGTCACGCGCCCAGCCGACGATCGCGTCGCCTGGATGCGTGTTCAGCTCCTTGGGGCGAAGGATCTCCATGCCCATGCAGGCATCTATTCTCCGGCAAGCCCCGTCAGGGACTCGCCGCTGAGCCGGTACACGGTCCAGTCGGAGTTTGGTCTGGCGCCCAATCGTTCGTAAAAGCGAATGGCGTCCACGTTCCAGTCGAGCACCGCCCACTCCATCCGCCCGCATCCCCGCTCGACGGCGATCTGGGCGAGTCGCTGGAGCAGGGCCCGGCCGATCCCGTGGCTGCGGTGCTCCGGCTTGACGAATAGATCTTCGAGATAAAGCCCGGGCTGGGCCAGGAACGTCGAGAAGTTGTGGAAGAACAGGGCGAAGCCCGCGGCCTCGCCGTCATAGTCGGCGATCAGGGTCTCCGCGTACGGCCGTTCACCGAACAGCGCATACCTGACCTTCTCGTCAGTCGCCCTGAGCTCGTGCTCGAGCTTCTCGTAGACGGCGAGCGCCTTGATCAGCTCCGTGATCAGCGGCACGTCGGCCGGTTCCGCAGACCGGATCTGGATCGTCATCTCGGGCGGTCGCGCAGGCGGAACACGAACCGCATCGCGCCCTGCGTGTCCGAGAAGCTCGCGATCTTGTTGTCGACGAGCCCGGCGGCGAGCCCGGCATCGATGAGGTCGGTTTCCTTGAGGGCGCTGCGGCCGCCCTTTGGCCGGATCACCCAGATGGCTCCGTTCGGCTCGATCCAGCTCTTGACCTGCTTGAGGCGGGCCAGGTCGCGCTTCTTGGTGGCGCCCATGAAGACGAGGTCGCAGGGCGCGCGCGGCTTGCCGGTGACGATGTCCGAAGTGCGCTCTCGTAGCAGCTTCACGAACGAAGCATCGTCAATGGCGACCAGCGCGACCCTGGCGCCCGGCTTGACGCCGAGCTTGTCAAGGAGTGGTCTGGTCGTTTCCGCCACGGACGGCTCCAAACACGATCACCCCCAGGAGCCAGCCGCCATAGGCACCGGCGATGGCAAGCGCGATCAGAGGAATCGGGTTGCCGACGCGGCTGGAGAGAAGGCTGCCGAGACCGACCATGGCCCCGAAGACGACGGCACCGCACACGCCTCCGGCCACAGCACCGAAAAGGGCCGCGGCAGGACTTGGTTTCAGACTTCGATCACCTGCAGGTCTTTGACGGCGCCGGGCACCGAGCCCGAGTACACGTGGTTGAAGAAGAAACGCGTGTCCGGGTGGCGCTTCTTCAACTTCCCGGCGGCCTCCCAGCTCATGTGGCTGAAAACGTCACCGGGTCCGGTCGCCTCGACGATCGCGACATCGGCCCCCTTCACCAGCTTGTCCAGTGGCGCGGTCGACTCGGTGTCGCCGGAGTAGGCGACGATCTTGCCGTTGACGTGAATGCGGTAGCCGGTGCTGCCCATCGTCCCGTGGTCGAGCTTGACGGTCTCGTAGCGGACGCCGGCCACGGTGCCCGACGACCTGGCGTTGACGTATCTCACCTTGAACTGCGGGCGCATGACGCGCACCCAGTCGGGACCCCAGCTGACCTCCCACAGCTTCTCGAGATGTTCCTTGACGCCGGTCGGACCGACGAAGGTCAGCGGCCGGCGGTCGACGAAGACCCGATGCAGGACGAAGGGCGGCAGACCGAGTGTGTGGTCGCCGTGGAAATGGGTCACGAAGACGACCTCGATGTTCCCCGGGTCGACACCCAGGCGGTGCATGTGCGGGAGCAGCGGCGCGCCGCCGTCCAGCAACACGCGCCCGTCGACGACCACCGCCCCGTTGTAGCGGTCGAGCGAGAACGCCGCACCGCTGCCGAGGAACGCGAGCTTTACGCGATGGTCACCGCTGGGTTGAGGTAGACGTCCTGGATCGCGTGCAGTAATTCGACACCCTCCTTCATCGGGCGCTGGAACGACTTCCGGCCGCTGATCAGTCCCATGCCTCCCGCGCGCTTGTTGATCACGGCGGTGCGGACAGCCTCTTTCAGGTCTGAGGCGCCTTTGCTCTCACCTCCCGAGTTGATAAGACCCGCCCTCCCCATGTAGTTGTTGATCACCTGGTAACGGCAGAGGTCGATCGGGTGGTCGCTTGACAGCTTGTCGTATACGCCGGGGGCCGTCTTGCCGAAGCCGATGACCTCGAAGCCGCGGTTTGTGTCGGGCAGCTTCTGCTTGATGATGTCCGCCTCGATGGAGACGCCGATATGGTTGGCCTGGCCGGTGAGGTCGGCCGCCGTCTCGTAGTTGCGGCCGTCCTTCTTGAAGGCGTTGTTGCGCACGTAGCACCAGAGCACCGTCGCCATGCCGAGCCCGTGAGCCTCATGGAAGGCGGCGGCGACCTCCTGGATCTGGCGGTCCGACTCGGCGGAGCCGAAGTAGATCGTCGCGCCGACCGCCACGGCACCCATCTCCCACGCCTCCTTGACCGTCCCGAAGAGGATCTGGTCGTAGTGGTTGGGGTAGGTCAGGAGCTCGTTGTGGTTGAGCTTGCAGATGAAGGGGATCCTGTGGGCGTAGCGCCGGGCCACCGAGCCCAGGACGCCGAAGGTCGAGGCGACCGCGTTGCAGCCGCCCTCGACGGCCAGCTCGACGATCTTGCCGCCGTCGAAGTAGATCGGGTTGGGAGCGAAAGAAGCGCCCGCCGCGTGCTCGATGCCCTGGTCGACGGGCAGGATCGAAAGGTAGCCGGTCCCGGCGAGGCGGCCGTGGTCGAGCAGCGACTCGAAGCTGCGCAGAACCCGAGTCGGGCGGTCGCTGTCCTTCCAGACCCGGTCGACGAAGTCGCCTCCGGGCAGGTGCAGCTGCTCCTTGGGGACGGTCTCACACCTGTGCTCGAGGAGATCCCGGGCGTCCACCCCCAACAGTTCTTCAATCTTCTCTACAGATCCTTTGGTAACTGTTGCCATCATCGCCTCTTACACATTTGGTTAGCGTGCCCGACAAGTTCGAATTTAGCCATCCGTCACTCTATAGTGCGCCGATATGACGCAGCGAGCGAGCGAACTTCTGGCCGAGGTCGCCGACCGCCTCTCGTCGGATGCCACCGAGAGCGGGATCGTGGCTGCGGAGGCCGTCACCGCCATCGAGCCGGAGCTGCTCCGCGGCTACAAAGACGGCTCCCAGGCGGAGCTCGTCAGCATGGCGACCAACTTCCTCCGGGCGCTGTTTCGCTCGCTCCGGGCGGACGCGAGCCTGCCCTGGCCCGAGTACTACACGCAGGCCAGGGAGTACGCGCGGCGCTACGCCGAAAAGGGTGTGCCGCTCGAATCGCTGATCGAGGGCCTGGCGGTGTTCCGGCGGACGGTCGCCACCCGCGTCACCGAAGAGGTGGGCGGCAGCCCTTACGCGGACGAGGTGCTGCTGCTTGCCCAGAGCAGGCTCGGCGACATCGTCGAGCACATGAACTCGAGCTTCATCCGTGGCTACCTTGACTTCACCGAGAGCAAGCACCGCGCTCGGCAGAGCGAGCTGCACGGGCTCTACCACATCGCGAGTGCCCTTGGCCGCTCGCTCGACATCAACGAGATCGCCGAGGTCGGGCTGCGAGAGACGCTCAAGGTGCTCGGGCTCCAGGCAGGCGCTGTCTGGGTCCGCGAGGGCGCGCGCCTAAAGCTCGCCAAGACCATCGGCATGCAGCCGGGCGAGGAGGAGGAGTTCTCGGAGTCCGGCAGGTCCGGCCAGAGCAGGGTCGTCGAGGTGTCGTCCGGTCCGGCAGAGTCTCGCGTCGACCGCATCGCCGGCGAATGGAGCGCGATCCGCGCCGAGCTGCGCACGAAGGGCGTCCTGCTGGGGGCGATGACGGTCGCCACCCGGCTTCCGCGGACCTTCGAGCCGTCAGACCTCGAGTTCGTCGCCGCGGTGGCGGACCAGATCGCCGTCGCCCTGGACCGCGCGCGCCAGCACACCAAGGAGGCGCGCACCGATTACCTCACCGGTCTCGCCAACCGGCCGGAGTTCGAGCGGGCCATCGACCGCGCGGTCGCGTCGGCCGACCGCCACAAGCGCCGGCTGGCTCTGATGATGATCGACCTCGACAACCTCAAGGAGATCAACGACACCTACGGGCATCACGTCGGTGACGAGGCAATCCGTGTGCTCGCCGCGGAGCTGCAACGCGCGGTCCGCGCCACCGACACGTGCGGGCGTCTCGGCGGGGATGAGTTTGGCGTCGCCATGCCCGACGCGGATGAGCGCGACGCGCGCGAGGTCGGAATCCGTGTCCGCGAGGCGCTTGATCACCTGAACCGGACCGCCAAGCTGCCGGTCCCCGTCGAGTTCAGCATCGGGATCACGGCCTGGCGGCAAGGACTCGACTGGCAGGCGATGTACCAGTCCGCCGACAAGGCGCTGTACGTCGACAAGCGCCGCCGCCACGCGGCCAAGAAGAGGCTTGGCGAAGCTCGAGACTGAGCTGAAAGCCCCGACCGGCAGGATCCTCGACGCCTCCTTCTTCGAGCGGGAGACACGCGAGGTTGCTCGCGACCTGCTGGACAAGGTCCTGGTGCGGGAGCTGGACGGCCAGGTGTTGTGGGGCAGGCTCGTCGAGGTCGAGGCTTACCTGGGGCCCGACGACCTGGCCGCGCATTCCAGGGGTGGCCGCCGCACGGCGCGGACAGAGGTCATGTTCGGCGCGCCCGGCCACGCCTACGTGTACTTCACGT